>VBJI01000223.1:2127-3421 GCA_005880875.1 Chloroflexota bacterium | reverse complement strand
GCTGGCGGTTTTACTACCTTGAGCCTACAGCGATGCGCGAAGAAGTTCCCCTACGCGAGGTGGACTCGCTTGACCAACGTGGCACCCAAATCGCCGCTTTCTTTAACACCTTACTTGCGAGTAATCCGCCCCAGTTCGGTGCGGTATCAAAGGCGCTGCATCAGGTGATTCCGAATCTCGATGGAATCGGTGTCGAGCGAACCGCTGAAGGATTCGTGCGGTTGCTGGTGAGCGAAAGCGGCATGCGCGCTTCTGCGCGCGTCGTTTCGGAAGGGACCTTGCGCGTTCTTGCTCTGCTTGCAATCACGAATCCGATTGAGCCGGTCAGCGTGGTCGGGTATGAGGAGCCCGAGAACGGCGTCCATCCGCGAAGACTCGAACTAGTCGCCAACCTGCTTCGACGTGTAGCCGAGCGTGGCCCAACTCAGCTTTTGATCAATACGCATTCGCCGATTCTTCCTGAGTACTTTCAGGACGTGCAGCAGGGCGTGCTACTTCGGTGCTACCGCAGCAATGGTTCAACTACCTTCGAGCCCTTCGATCCCGGGCCTCTCTTCATGCGCGACGAAGTCGAAGCAGCGCTAGACGAGGACCTCACTCCGTTCAGGGAGCGTGTCGTCCGCGGTGATTTTGGCGGATGAGAATCGGACTCTTCGTTGAAGACGCTGGTCATCTGGCGTTCATCCGTGCGCTCGTCGAGCGCGTGGTGAGTGCTGAACAAACTGAGGCCGAGATCCTCGAACGAAACGCTGTCGGAGGTCGTGGAGCTGCGCTCAGCTCGCTCCGCAGCTATCTCCGCGATGTCACGGAGAGGCGAGATGTGTTCGTCGAAATCTTGGTAGCTGGCATAGACGGTAACTGCCACGGATACCAGGAGAGATGTCGGGAGATAATCACAATCGTCGAGCGGGCTGAGTATCCCGGTCTTCCGGTCTGCGCTGTTCCGGACCCGCACGTTGAAATCTGGTATCTAGCGGATGGTCAAGCAGTCGCTCGTGCCTGCGGCGGAGTCGGCCGCCAACCAGGGCTGCCTCGGTACAAGTGCGAGCCTGAGTATTACAAGACCTTGCTTCGAGAGGCGTTCCTAGTTTTTGATATCGATCCGCCCGCGGGTGGCACTGAGTTCGGCGACGATATCGGCTCTGAGCTAGTCCTCGACGTTGCTCGAAGAAACGTAGAGAGTTTGGACGCCTTCTTGTCGGACCTGAGAGCCGCTATCCGTCAGATCCGGGCCGCTAGCGCCTAGCGCGGCCACGAGGTTACCGACCGGCGGTGCCGAATGCTGGTCGGCGCG
>VBJI01000223.1:0-2116 GCA_005880875.1 Chloroflexota bacterium | reverse complement strand
GTGCGCATCACCGTGTTCATCCCGGTCGCGACGCCCGTCTCCGTGGGCCGAACAGCTTCGGCGATCAGCGTCGCCATCGCGGCGAACGCGAAGCCCACTCCCACCCCGAGGAACGGCATTGCGGCCAGGATCTGCCACGGGCGCGCATGCCACACCGCAAACGAGGCGGCCGACGCGGCGACCAGCAGCATCCCCGCCGCGAGCGGCCACTTCATCCCAACGCGGCGGCCGATCAGGCCCGCGACCGGCCCCGCGAACAGCAGCGTCACCGAGCTCGGGAGCAGGTACAGACCCGCCTTCGTCGCGCTTGCTCCGAAGCCGTAGTCGACCAACCGCGCGACCCCATGCGACAGCCCATGCGGCGTCTCGACGAAGTTCGGGATCAGGACGAACGTCCCGAACATCGCGAACCCGGCGATCAGCGCGGTCGCGTTCGTCAGCAGTACCGGACGGCGGGCCAGCATCCGCATGTCGACCAGCGGCTCGTCGACCCGCAGCTCGACCCAGCCCCACACGACGAGCAGCACGATAGCGGCCCCGAATAGCCCGAGGATCCGGCCGCCTGTCCAGCCCCACGCCGGGCCCTCGGTCAGTCCGACCAGGAGCGCGATCAGCCCGCCTGACAAGAGCACCGCGCCCGGTACGTCGACGCGCGACGGCGTCTTCACCGGCGACTCCGGCACGAAGCGGTGCACGAGCACGAGCGCGACGGCGATCGCGATCGCTCCGACGATGAAGAGCCAGCGCCACGAGAGATTGTCGACGATCAGGCCCGAGAGCACGATCCCGAAGCCGCCGCCGACGCCGAACACGGCGCTCACCAGGCCGATCCCGACGCCGACCTTCTCGGGCGGGAACTCGTCGCGGATGATCGAGAAGGCCAATGGGAAGACGGCCGCGCCCAGCCCGGACACGGCCCGGAACGCGATCAGCGACCAGATGTCCCACGCGACCGCGCACCCCACGCACCCGGCCAGGAACAGCCCGAGGCTGATCGTCAGCAGCCGCTCCTTCCCGTACTGGTCGCCGAGCTTGCCGAGGATCGGCGTCGCGACCGAGGCGACGAGCAGGAACACGGTGAGCACCCAGGTGATCCACGTCGTCGTCGTGTGCAGGTCGCGCTGCAGGGCGGGCAGCGCGGGGATCACCATCGTCTGCTGCAGCGCGAAGGCCGTGCCTGCGGTCGCGAGGATCGCGAGCGTCAGGTTGTGATGCTGGCGCCCCGAACCTTCCACCTCCTGGACGCTACCGGCCGGGCGGGAACCGGTACTCCCACCCCTCCTGCCAGTCGAATTGTGCGGCGACGAGGTCCTCGAGCGGCACACCGTTCGCGAGATGGTCGAGAGCCAAGCGGGTTGCGCCGTGCCCGATGACGAGCACCCGCTCGCCGTCGCGCGTGCGCGCCACCTCGTCGAGGAAGCCTCCGACCCGCTCGACCGCCTGCCGCCAGCTCTCTCCCTCCGGGAACGGCTCGTCGAGGTGCCGAAGGCGCACCGCGTCCAGCTGCGACCTCGGCATGCCGTTCAGCGTGCCGTAGTTGCACTCGCGGAGACGGGCGTCGCGGTAGACGGGGATCTCGGTCCCGGCGAAGGCGATCTCGGCGGTCTCGACGGCTCGCGCGAGGTCCGAGGTGAAGACGGCGGCGATGCCGTCGTCGCGGCGGCGTGCGCCGAGCGCTTCGGCCTGACGCCTCCCGGCCTCGGATAGGCGACCCGGGAGCCATCCGGTCGCGATGCCGCGCTCGTTGTCGACGCTCAGCGAATGCGTCTCGAAGACGATCTCGACGCTCAGCGGCCGATCTCCGCCAGGGTCTGGCCGTCGGTTTCGAGGATCAGGATGTTCGGCCGCCGCAGCCCGGCCGCGTGCGAGCGGTAGCCGGAGAGGACTACCCCCGCCGCTAGCGCCACGCAGATGGCGACACCAATGAGGATCCCGTACCGAGTCCGCATCGCCGCGGAGGCGGACCCTACTTACGGCACCGGGTGCGAAGGTACAACTGCGATCGTGGACGAGCCGCCAGACGCGCTGTACGACCCTGCCTCGCACGGAGCGCTCGTAGATGCTCCGTGGAACGTGACGCGCGTCGGGGCGGCGGTGCGCGAGATCGTCTCCGAGG
>VBJI01000224.1:1623-4585 GCA_005880875.1 Chloroflexota bacterium | reverse complement strand
ACGTCGTCACCTGCGACCCGGAGCTCGCGCGCAAGACGAGGCTGCGCCTCTGGGGCGAGCATCTGCAGCGACCGCTGGGCGAGGTGTCGGGCGATCCGGTCCGGGTGGTCGACGAGCTCTGGAAACCGATCGCCGAGGAGCAGGACGATCGCCGCCGGCGCGGTCAGCCGCCGACACACCGCCTCTGCCTGCTGCCGCACGTGTCGCGGCGGACACGCCGTTTGCTCGGCCCGTTGCAGGGCCTGCTCGTCGACGGCTAGTTCAATAATCGTCAGTCGGGGCAACTGGACGAGATGGCATCGCGCCGGCAGCTGTCCGCCACCGAGGAGGAGAGCACCCAGCCGGTCGGGCCGCCGCCACCGGAGCAGGCGCGTTCGGCGCATCGACGAGATGATCCGTCGCCTGCTTCCGTCGGCGGCGGCGACGGAGGAGGAGATCGCCGAGCCCGTCGGCCCGCCCCCGGAGCGTTACTGGTGGTTGTGGCTACTGCTCCTGCTGCTGCTCGTGATCGCGGGGCTGTTGGTCTGGTGGCTGCTGTCGCGCGGCAGCGACAAGTCGACCGTTCCGAAGGTGATCGGCCTGCGCTCGCAGGTTGCCGCAACACGGATTCACGACAAGCATCTGAAGGTCAGTCCGGTCACCGGACAGAGCGACCGGCCGCCCGACGTGGTCTTTGCGCAGAAACCGGGCGCAGGGACGCAGCTGGGGCATGGCCAGACGGTGACGATCTCGATCTCGAGCGGCCGCCAGGCCGTGCCCGACGTGACCTCGCTGCCGGTCGCGCAGGCGCAGCAAAAGCTCACGGCGGCTGGTTTCAAGAGCGTGGTGTCGCCGATCGCGTCTTCACGGCCGAAGGGAATCGTGGTCGAGCAGTCGCCGGTCGGGGGCGTCACCGCCGTCAGCGGGACGACCGTGACCTTGAAGGTCTCGAGCGGTGCCAAGCCGGTCGTCGTGCCACAGGTCGTCGGGCAGACGCAGGACTCGGCCGTGAACGCGCTGACCGGCGTCGGGCTGAAGCCGGTGCTGCACAACGTTCCGTCGACGAAGGCGGCCGGAATCGTGGTCGCGCAGAAACCGGCAGCCGGCAAGGAAGTCGACAAGGGCTCGAAGGTGACGCTGAACGTGTCCACCGGGTCCGGCCCGTCCACGACGACGGTCGCGACGACGACGACCACCGCGACGACCGCGACGACGACCACGTCGACGGCGCCGGTTCGTGTGCCGCGCGTTGTTGCGCTCGCGCAGATGCCGGCGCTGCGGCGCTTGAACGTCCTCGGGCTCCGGCCGGCGGTCGTCTATCGCCGCTCGACGCAGCCGGTGAACCGTGTGCTCTCGCAAACGCCGGCGCCGGGGACGTCTCTGCGCCGAGGCTCGCGCGTGCAACTCGTCGTGTCGGAGGGCCCCAATCCGCAGCCCGCGACGTCCGTTCCGAACGTCGTCGGTCAGGATCAGGCGACCGCGGCGAGCAACCTCCGTGCCGCCGGCTTCCGTGTCGTCGTGCTCAACCGGCCGACGACGAGCCAGAGCAAGGACGGGCTCGTGATCGACGAGCAACCGCGGGCCGGCTCGAGCATCCCAGGCGGTCTGCAGGTGACGATCTTCGTCGGCCGCCTCTCCGCCGGCTAGGAGCCCGGCTCAGCTCCGGCCGGGGGACCGGCCGCCACAGTCGGAGCGCGCCGGGCTCCGACGAGAGAGACCCGCGCACTGTGGGAAACTTGCTCCGGCTTGTCGAAGTCGACGTTGACAGGGGAGCGGCTCTACCTGCGCCCGCTGGCGTCGCGCGATGCAGAAGCGCTGCTGCGACTCGTCTCCGAGAACCGCGAGTTCTTTGCGCAGCGTGAGGCGGCAGTTCGCGGCGAGGGGTACTTCACCGTCGACGGTCAACTCGAACGCATCCAGGAGGTCGTGCAGATGGAGGCCTCCGGACGCGGCGTCAACCTCGGCATCTTCCTGCATGCCGGCGACGAGCTCATCGGCCACCTCGCCCTCTTCGGCATTCTCCGCGGCGGCTTTCAGGAAGCGCGGATCGGTTACATGCTCGCCGAGCGGCACAGCGGTCAGGGCTACGCGACCGAGGCCGTGAACCTGGCGGTCGCGTACGCATTCGGCGAGCTCGATCTGCACCGGCTCGAGACGGGGGTGCAACTCGACAACCCGGCGTCGGCACGCGTGCTGTCGAAGGCCGGCTTTCGTGAAGAGGGGATGTCGCTTCACTGGGTGCAGATCGCGGAGGCCTGGGAAGATTGCCTGCGGTTCGGGCTCACGAAGGGGGAGTGGGAGGAGCCGGCCCTTCCTGGTTGAAACCTGGCATTACGGCCTCATCGCGCGCTGGTGGGCGCTGTTCAACACCGACGGGCCCGAGATCGCGTACTTCCAGCGCTTCATCGAGGAGGGCGGCGAGCCGGCCCTCGACGTCGCCTGCGGAACCGGCCGGCTGCTGGTGCCCTGGCTGCGCGCCGGCCTGGACGTCGACGGCTGCGACGTCTCAGCTGACATGCTCGCGCTCTGCCGGGAGCGCGCGGAGAGCGAGGGCCTCTCGCCGCAGCTCTTCGCGCAGCCGATGCACGAGCTGCAGCTGCCGCGGCGGTACCGGACGATCGTCGTCTGCGGTGGCTTCGGCCTGGGCAGCACGCGCGAGCAGGACGTCGCCGCGCTGCGACGCTTCCACGAGCTGCTCGAGCCGGGTGGGCTCCTGTTGCTCGACAACGAGGCGCCGTACAACGACGAGCGGTTGTGGAAGTACTGGCTTGCGGATGAGCGCGCGGCGCTGCCGGAGCCGTGGACGGAGCCGGGCGATCGCCGCGCCGGCCCGGACGGGGCGGAGTACGGGTTGCGGGCGCGCGTCGTCGACGCAGATACACTGGCGCAGTCGGTGGCGATGGAGATGCGCGCCTGGATGTGGCGCGACAACGAACTCGTCGCAGAGGACGCGCACGCGCTGACGCTGAACCTCTACTTCCGC
>VBJI01000224.1:0-1594 GCA_005880875.1 Chloroflexota bacterium | reverse complement strand
CGGCGCATCTACACCACCGACGGAAGTCATTCGTTGGAGCCCGTTCACCTCCGCGGGCGCATTGAAGCCGACACTCAAGGTCGAGTCCGTGAAGCTCGGACGGTGCACCGACATCGGCTACACACTCGTCGGCGGTGTCGCGTACAGGTGCGGCGCCGGGAACGGCTTGTACGACGCTTGCTGGCGCGATGGGCCGAGCCCAACCGAGTTCGTCATCTGCCTCGGCAGCCCCTGGGACACAGAGGTCACGCGTCTCCGCAGCCGGCGTCTCCTGCTGTACCCCGGCGTCACGTTCGACCCGCCGGCGCCGTACCCGTGGGCGATTGAACTCCCCGACGGCACTCGCTGCACCGTGGAGCAGGGCGCGCACGCCGCGCTGAACGCGCGTGGCAGGCGGTGGATCGTGGACTACGGCTGCACGCGCCGGAACCTCGTGCTGTTGCGGGAAGGGTTGCGCCGCGGGCGCGTTTGGCACGTGAACGCCGCTCGCTTTCGCGGCCTGAAGCGCGGTTTCCTGTTTCTCGGCGAGCGCGCGATTCGCCGCGTGTACTTCGGGACGCTGCCGCCGCCGATGCTGCGGCAGCACAGGTTGGCGCACGATGCCGTCGTCGTTGCGAAGCGGATCCTCCGACCGACCACACACGGCGCGCAACTGTCGGACGAGCTCGCCGTCGTGCGGCTCGCATTACCGCGCGTCGACTGGGCGCGCGTGATCTTCGGGAGCGTGAATAGCGACCGCAGCTGGAGCGTCGTGTTGCACCGCAGCGCGGGGCGGTGGCGGGACGGCTCTGCCTTCAAGCCTTACTGCGCGACCCTCCCTGTGCGGGTGCGACGTCAACTGTTCCTCAGCCGGTCGGCGCGGTGTTAGGCGCGCCGCTGACGCTCGTCGAGTACGTCGATCTGCAATGCCCGTATTGCCAGCAGTTCGAGACGCAGGCGATGCCGACCCTGATCGCGCGCTTCGTGCGCACCGGCACGGTGAAGATCGAGGCACGCCACGCCCGATCGCCTTCATCGGCCCTGACTCGCAGCAAGGCCGAGGTGCCGCGATCGCCGCGGGGCAGCAGGGCAAGCTGTTCAACTTCATGCAGATCCTCTATCTGAACCACGGCACCGAGAACAGCGGCTGGCTGACGAACGGCGTGATCGTGTCCGCTGCCGGCAGCATCCCGGGCCTCGACGTGCCGCGTCTCCTTGCCGACCGAAGCTCTGCCGCCGTCAAGGCGCAGGCCGCTGCCAACGACCGGCAGGCAACGGCAGACAACGTGCAGGCGACGCCGACGATCCTCGTCGGCAAGAGCGGCGGGACGTTGCGGCCCGTAACGCTGACTTCGCCGACCGACGAGCAATCGGTCGCGGCTGCGATCAACCGCGCGGCTCGCTAGCCACAAGCAGCAGACAGCACTAACACGATCCTCACGTTCCTCACGAAATCCTGACGATTTCCCCTGCAAATCCGCGGGTAAGCCTCTCTCTGAACCTCCGGAAAGCGACTCAGTGGAGGAGGGGTATCTCAGATGAAAAAGCGCTTGATTGCCCTTGTTGTGCTCATGCTTGTCGGCGCTGGATCGGCTGCCGCGCAAACAACGCGACC
>VBJI01000138.1 GCA_005880875.1 Chloroflexota bacterium | reverse complement strand
ATCGGAGTGGCCGAGAGGATCACGGTGTCGCCCGACTTCAGCTTCACCTGGGGGTGCTCCTGGGCGGCGATCCGGGTCAGGGCCGAGAGCGGCTCGCCCTGGCTGCCACTGGAGAGGATGACGAGCTTCTCATCGGGCTCCTTGTTGATGTCCTGGACCTTGATCATGATGTCGCCCGGCATCTGGATGTAGCCGAGCTCCTGGGCGATGGTGAGGTTGTTCACCATCGAGCGCCCGATGACGGCCACCTTGCGCTTGTAGCGAGCGGCGGTGTTGAGCGCCTGCTGGATGCGGTAGATGTTCGAGGCAAAGGTCGAAATGATGATTCGGCCAGGGCACTGCCCGAACAATTCCTGGAAGGCGTCCCCGATGGTTCGTTCGGACGGGGTGAACCCATCGCGTTCGGCGTTAGTGCTATCCGACATCAACAACATCACGCCGCGGTCGCCAAAGTGCGAGAGCCGTGCCATGTCGGTGGGCTGGCCATCGACCGGCGTCTGGTCCATCTTGAAGTCGCCCGAGTGAATGACCATGCCGACCGGGGTCTCGATGGCGAGCGCCGTTGTGTCCGGGATGCTATGGGCCACGTGGATGAACTCGGTCTTGAATGGGCCAAGCTCCACGACATCGCCGGCCTTGACTTCGCGAAGGTCGACCTGCTCGGCCAGCTTATGCTCGCGGAGCTTGTTCTTGATGAAGCCGAGCGTCAGCCGGCTCCCGTAAATCGGCGCGGCAACCTTGGGCAGGATGTAGGGCAGCGCTCCGACATGGTCTTCGTGGCCGTGGGTCAATAGAAAGCCGAGCACCTTTTCCTTCCGCTCGGCCAGGTAGGTGACATCCGGCAGCACCAGGTCGACGCCGAGCATCTCCTCTTCGGGGAACATCAGGCCGGCGTCGATCACGACGATCTGCTCGTCGTACTCCAGCGCCATCATGTTGCGCCCGATTTCGCCCAGTCCGCCGAGCGGGATGGCACGCAGGCGTGGCTTCTTAGCCAAAAAGCGTGAGCTGTTCCTCCGGCTTCTGCACCGGCAGCGCGGCTGCGGCGACCGCCTGCCGGCGCTCCTCCACCCGATCGAGATGCGCCTTGACCGCCTTGAAGTCCTGCTCCAGCGGGCCCATCAGGAAGCTGTTATACAACGCGGCGGCCGGATGATAAATCGGGATGTAGCTCACGCCGTCCTTGACGACCACCTTACCGTGCAAGCGGGAAATGGAATCGTAACCCGGGAGCAGCCGCGCCAGCGCGTGGCGACCGAGCACCAGGACGACCTCCGGATGAATCAACCGGAGCTGCTGCGCGAGATAGGGTGAGCAGGCGTCGGCTTCGGCGGGTAGTGGGTCGCGATTCCCCGGTGGCCGGCACTTGAGGATATTCGTAATGAAGACGTCCCCGCGCGACAGCCCGATACCGCGCAGCAGCTGGTCGAGGAGCTTGCCGGCCGCGCCCACGAACGGCTCGCCTTGCTGGTCCTCGTTCTGGCCGGGCGCCTCGCCCACGATCATGATTCGGGCGTCGCCCGGACCCACTCCCGGCACTGCCCTGGTCCGTGAGTGGCCAAGCGGGCACCGTCGGCACTGGTGCACTGCCGCGCTCAGGCTCGGCAGGTCGATGTAGTCCAAACCGGCGGCCAGTATATGCCGGGACCGGAGTCCCGGCATACCCTTTATCCACAGACTTTAGTTTCGGCTATCTCGCCGACCGCCCGCACGGTCGAATTCCCGGCGCGGTCCGCGATCGCCGCCACCGCGGTAGCCGCCAGCGCCGCCGCCACCTTCCCGGCGCGGCCCGCCCCGATCACGATCGGTCACGATCCAATCACCGGTGGTGATGCCTTTCGCTTCTTGGAGGACCGCCTTGCGCGAGAGGTTCACGCGGCCCTGGCGGTCGACCTCGGTCACTTTGACCTCGATCTCGTCGCCCACGTTGACGGCGTCCTCGACGCGCTCGACCCGATTCTCCGCCAGCTGGCTGATATGCACCAGGCCGTCCTGGTTCGGCAGGATCTGGACGAAGGCACCGAACGGCATAATGCGGACTACTTTGCCCTTGTAGTTCTTGCCAACCTCCACCTCACCAGTCAAATCACGGATGATCTGCTCGGCTTTGGCCGCCGACTCGCCGTTGACGGAGCCGATCACGACGCGACCGTCGTCTTCGATATCGATGCTGGTCACACCCGAGTCCTCGATGATCTTGCGGATCATCTTGCCTCCGGGGCCGATCACTTCCCGGATCTTGTCCGGGTGGATCTGCACCGTGACCATCCGTGGCGCGTACTGGGACATCGCCGACCGCGGCGTGCTGAGCGCCGCGTTCATCTTGTCCATGATGAAGAAGCGGCCCTCTTTGGCTTGCTGGATCGCGCCTGCCATGGTATCGATGCTGATCCCCTTGATCTTCATGTCCATCTGCATCGCGGTCACGCCCACGCGTGTCCCGGCGACCTTGAAGTCCATGTCCCCCAGAGCGTCCTCAACACCCTGGATATCACTCAGAACGGCGACCTGCCCATCACCGGTGATCAGGCCCATCGCGATCCCGGCCACCTGTCCCTTGATTGGCACGCCGGCATCCATCATCGCGAGGCTGGAGCCGCACACGCTTGCCATCGAGGTCGAGCCGTTGGACGAGAGGATCTCGGTGACGAGTCGGATCGTATAGGGGACCTCCTCTTCGGTCGGCACCACCGGCAGCAGTGCCCGCTCGGCGAGCGCCCCGTGCCCGATCTCGCGCCGGCCTGGTGAGCGAAGCGGGCGCGCCTCGCCGACGCTGAACGGCGGAAAGTTGTAGTGATGCATGAACCGCTTGAACTCTTCGAGGCCGAGCCCGTCGAGCTTCTGCTTGTCGCCGATTGAGCCAAGGGTGACGATGCTGAGCGCCTGGGTCTGACCCCGGGTGAACAGCGCCGAGCCGTGGGTGCGGGGCAGGATTCCAACCTCACACGTGATGGGACGGATCTCGGTGGTCTTGCGCCCGTCCGGACGCAGGCCCTCCGCGAGGATCTTGCCGCGAACGCGCTGCTTGACCTTCGCTTCAAAGCTCTTCGACAGGTATGGCAGCCGGTCCGCGAATTGCGGCCCGAGCTCGGTGATGGTCTCTTTCTTCAGGTCGTCGAGCGCCGACTCACGGAGCGCCTTGTTGGGATTGAAGAGCGCCTGGTCGAGCCGTTCGGCCAGGAACCGGTCGACCGCCTCGTCGACCTCGGGGTCCTTGGGGCTTTCGGCGACCGTGACTTTCGGCTTGCCCACCTCGCGGACGAAGGCATCCTGCATCTCGCAGATCCGCACGATCTCGCGATGCGCCATACGCAGCGCCTCGACGATGGTCTCCTCGGGAACTTCCTTGGCCCCGGCTTCCACCATGATGATCGCTTCCCGGGTGCCGGCCACAACGAGGTCGAGCTTGCTGTCCTCCATCTTGTTGACCGGTGGGCCAACCACCAGCTGGTCGTCGAGCATCCCGATGCGGACGGCGCCGATCGGGCCCTGGAAGGGGATCGGCGAGATCGACAACGCCAGCGAGGCGCCGTTGATGGCCATGGTGGCTGGGTCGGCATCCTGGTCAACGGAGAGAACGGTCGCGACCACCTGGACGTCGTTGCGGAAGTCCTTGGGGAAGAGCGGGCGGATCGGCCGGTCGATCAAGCGGCTGTTGAGGATGGCTTGCTCGCTGGGGCGACCCTCCCGGCGGATGAACCCGCCCGGGATCTTGCCGGCCGCGTAAAGTTTCTCTTCGTAGTCGCAGGTCAGCGGGAAGAAGTCGATGCCCTCCCGCGGCGTCGCGGCCATTACGGCGGTGACGAGCAACATGGTGTCGCCCATCCGCACGGTGACCGCGCCGGACGCTTGCTGGGCGACGTGACCGGTTTCGACCGTCAGCGTCCGCCCACCAATTTCGAGTTGAGTCTGGGTTGCGGGACTTCCCGCGTGTGTTGTATTCACGATTCCTCCTGGGGCCGCGCATATGGCGGCACGAAAATGGTTGGCAGTCGGCCCAGGCGGTTCCGTCATTGGCGGGTTAGGGGTTGGGGTTCGAAGAAAAGGAACCCTTTCTCCGCACACCAATCTCTAACCCTGCGCGAGGTGGCCCCGCCCGGGCAAGGGGAAGTGCTCTAGGCCGTCACCTCCGGAGCCCGAGCTTGGCGATAACCGCCCGGTAGCGCTCGATGTTCGTACGCTGCAGGTAGTTCAACAGCCGGCGCCGCTTCCCAACCAGCTGGAGCAACCCGCGCCGCGAATTGTGGTCATGGGCGTGCGTCTTTAGATGGTCGGTGAGGTGGTTGATCCGTTCGCTGAAGATTGCGATTTGGACTTCGGATGACCCGGTGTCCGTCTCGTGCAGGCGGTTGGTTTCGATCACGCCTGTCTTGGTCGTTGTTGCCAGTCGCTGTACCTCCTAAATTGCTGGCCCGGGTACCGTTGGCTATTCGGATGCCCGCGCGTCACGCGTGAGTATACCCGAAGGTCGCCAATCGATAACCTGAAGCGCGGAGGGAACGATCTCGAAGACGGCCGGCGTATTCCCCGCCAGCTCGCCATCGGCCTCGACCCCGATCGGCTCCTCGCTGTCGATCTCGACCCGACGGGCCTGACCGAACTCAACCTGGGCCAGGCGCCCGTGGGTGCCCCGGTAGAGCATGGGCAGGCTGCGGATGCCCAGCCAGCGGGAGACGTCGCCGATGGTGACCACCTCGAACAGTCCATCGTTGGTGTCTGCCCTCGGGGCGATCCACATCCCTCCACCCAGGTAGGCGCCGTTGGCAACGGCGATGGTACGGACGCGCCGCCGCAGTACCGGGCCGTTGTCCAGGCGGAGCTGGACCCAGGCGTTGCGGTGTGTCAACAAACTGACCACCGCGCCCCCCAGGAAATTTCCCGTTCCGCCGACGAAGGCGGGTCCTCGCGCCGCCCGCCGGACGACCTCAGCCCCGATGCCGGCATCCGCCACGTTGATGAAGTAGCGTCGACCGGTCGACGTGCTCAGGCGGCCGACGTCCACTGGCCGCCAGCGATCGGTCGTGAGCCAGGCCGGAACCAGGTCAGGCCGCGAGGGACTCGGCAGGCTTCTGGCCAGATCGCCGGCGGTGCCGGCCCGGAGTAGCGCCCCGAATCGCGGTCGCCCGCCGCCTGGACGACGAAGCAAGCCGTTGACGACCTCGTGGGCGGTGCCATCGCCACCGACGGCGATGACCAGGCGGTCGCCCGCCTGCGCCGCGCAATCCGCGGCATCGCCGCGACGCCCGGTCTTAACGACCTCTACGTCGACGTGGGCGGCGGCACATTGAGCGGCGCATCGCTCCCAGAAGGGTCGAGCGCGCCCGCTGCCAGCGACCGGGTTGACAATGACGAGGGGCCGCTCGCCCGCCCTCATTGGGCCGACGGGATCACCCGAGGATCCGCCTGGCATTCTCCACGTCGCGAGCCATTTGCTGTTGCAACGCTGGCACCGTTGCGAACCGCTTCTCCCCGCGCAGCCGCTGCACGAACCATACGGTGAGCAGCTTGTCATAAAGGTCGCCGTCGAAATCGAGGAGAAACACCTCGACCGTCAGGGTGTTGCCGCCGAACGTCGGACGAAAGCCGACGCTCAGTGCTCCATCGAAACGTTGACCGTCGAGGTCGACGCGGGCGGCGTACACCGCCGTAGCCGGGATCAGTTTGTTGGGTGCGATCCGCAAATTGGCGGTGGGAAACCCGAGTTTGCGGCCCCGCTCGGCGCCGTGCTCGACCGTCGCACGAAAGAAATAGTCCCGCCCCAACAGCTGAGCGGCGGCCCGCATCTGGCCCAGCAGCACCAGGCGACGGATCCGCGAGCTGCTGATCGGCGCTCGAGCGCGGGCCAGCGTGGCAATGACGTCGACGGCAAAACCATGCCGCGCGCCAAACCGGCGAAGGAAGGCCGGGTCGCCGCGCCGGCCGTGTCCGAAGCGGTGTTCTTCGCCGACGATGAGACGGCGCAGCTCCATCCCGCGCAACAGCCGCTGCATGAAGGCCGGCGCACTCAAGGCGGCGAGCTGCGGGGTGAAGGGAAGAACCACCAGGTGGTCCAGGCCGATCTGTCCCAGCAGCCAGGCTTTTTCGTCGAGGGTGGTCAGGTTCGCGGGGCAATGATCCGGATCGAGCACACACCTCGGGTGCGGCTCGAACGTCACGAGGACGCTCGCGGCGCCCGCGGCCTTCGCGTCGGCGATCAGCGGCCTCAGCAGCGCCAGGTGACCGCGATGGATACCGTCGAAGGTACCCATGGTGGCGTGTGTGGGGCCGAGGAAGCCTGGTGCTGGAAAGCCGAAGCTGACCGCCGTCACGACGGAAAAACGGCGCGCGGCTGTAAGCGATGAGCCGCGTCGACTTCGGCCCATGCCAGCAGACGGCCCTCCGGGTCGATCAGCCGGTACCGGCCCGCCGCCGAACTGGGGGCCGCGACCGACTGTCCTCGCCGAATCGCGGCCGCGCCCACCGCATCCAGCGCCACCGATGGCCATCCCTGGAGCGGCAGGTCCATGGGGAGCAGCCAATCGGTCCAGCGCTCCCCTGCCCTCGACAGCGCCGCCAGCGGAACCGCCTGGGCCAATCGGAGCGGACCCACTGCCGTGCGGGTGAGCGCCGAGAGATACGCTCCGCATCCCAGCGCCGCCCCCAGGTCGTGCGCCAGGCTCCGCACGTACATCCCGCGGCCGGAGTCGACCTCGAAGCGTCCCACGCGCGACAGAGGCTCATAGTCCAGCAGACGGAGGGCGAAAATCTCGACCGGCCGCGCGCGCCGTTCGGTCGCCTCACCGCGTCGCGCTTTCCGGTAGAGGGCCTCGCCACCCTGCTTGAGCGCGGAGTACATCGGCGGCACCTGGTCGATTCGACCGCGGAAGGTCGGAAGGAGTTCCTCGATCCGTTCCCGGCTGACCGTGCTCGCATCGCCAGCCGGCGTGACATGACCCTCTCGGTCACCGGTGTCAGAGGTGAACCCGAAGGTGACGCTGGCGAGGTACGTCTTTGGCCATTCATGCAGGAAGTCCGCCAGTCGGGTGGCCGCGTTGACGAGGACGGGCAGCACGCCATCGGCCGACGGGTCGAGGGTGCCGCCGTGGCCGACCTTGCTGATGCCGGGCAATCGGCGTACCGTCCGCACGACCGCAAAGGAGGACGGACCGGCGGGCTTGCTGACGTTCAGGATGCCGGACGCCACGTTCGTTCGTTCAGGCTTGCGGGACTTCCCGCATGCCATTCATTCGCGCGCGGACTTCAGCCAGGACCTCGGTCTCGGCGTCCTTCAGCGGCATGGCCAGCTCGACCCCGGCTGCGCGCCGGTGACCGCCGCCGCCGAATTTGGCAGCGAGCTCGGCCGCGTCCACCAGGTCGCGGCTGCGAATGCTGACTTTCGTCAGTCGCGGCCCCGCCTCTTTGAAAAGAATGGCGAGCTCCTGGCCGCGCACCGTGTTCAACTGATCGATCGCGCTGTCGGCCTGATCCGTGGTCGCCCCGCTGTCGCGCAGGCCCGCCTGGCTGATCGACCCCCAGACCAGGCGGTCGCCGAACTCGAAGTGCAGTCCCTGCAGGATGCGGCCCTGCATCCGCAGCGAGGAGGCCGGCCGGCTCTTGAACAGGCCGCGGGCGATCATCACCGGGTCCGCGCCCAGCTGGACGAGTTCCGCCGCGGCACGCAGCGCGTGGGCTGATGTGTTGTCGTGCCGGAAGCCGCCGGTGTCGGAGAGGATGGTGGCGTAGAGGCAGGAGGCCGCCCCGGGTGGGATATCGAGCTTCCACGCCTTGAGCAGGTCGTAGACCAGCTCGCCGGTCGAGGCCGCGGCGGTCAACACCAGGTTGATGGTGCCGAATCGGGCGTTCGAGACGTGATGGTCGATGTTGACGACCATCGTCGCCTGGGTCACCAGGGCCTCGTAACTGCCGGCACGCGAGGCGTCGCTGGCATCGAAGATGAACACCGGCGTGTGGGCCGGGGGGGCCTGTTGGTTGACCCGCTCGATGCCCGGCAGGAACCACCAGGCGGCGGGCACCGGCGGCGATGAAAGGACTGGAACCACTTTTCCCAGTGGCTCCAGCGCCAGGGCGAGCGCCAGTGCCGAGCCGAGCGTGTCGCCGTCGGCATCCTTGTGCGTGACCGCCGTCATGACCGGAGCGTTGTCGATCACCTGCCAGATCCGGGGCGCCAGCTCGGCAACCTCCGGTCGTGGCGGTGCGAGCTCAGCGGCCGGCGTTGGACTCCCCTTGCTCGACCTCGCGCAAAAGCTGGCTGACCCGGACGCTGTAGGCCACGCCCTCGTCCAGCTGAAAATGCAGGTCGGGCGCGAACCGAAGGTTCGAGAGACGCGCGCCGAGCTCTCGTCGGATGAATCCCTTGGCGTGCTCGAGGCCTCCGGATCCTTGAGGTCGCGAATCATAATCTCGCTGATTTCCTGGCGCAGCTGCGCGGCGACGCGTTCGACTCTGTGACTGCCCATGTCCTTCATTGTATGGGCGCGTCTCAATCGAGTCGGTCAAGGTTCTCGAGCACTGGTGCCAGCGCTTCGAGCGAGGTCTCGGTCATCGGCTCGACGACCAGCTGAACGTGTCCGATCCCGGATCGAGCGTATCGGCGGAGCTCCTCGGCGATGTCCTGCGGGTTGCCCGTCAGCGGCGGCGCGTCGACGGAGACCTCATAAGCATCCTTCCTGCCGGAGCTCCCCGGCAGCTCGACGAGCACTGCCACCGTTCGCTCGACTTCGGTCGGGTTGCGACCAGCGACCCGGCACGCCGCATCAACCGTATCGCGCAAGGGCCCGATGCCTTCCGGCCGATTCCCGGTTTGCTGGTACCACGCATTCCAGGCGCCGACGTGCGGGACCGTGATCTCCAGCATCCGCTTCCCCGTCGATCCAATCAGGAGCGGGATATCCGGCCGAGGCCTCGGTAGCAGCTCGCAGTCGCGCACCGTGTAGAACTCGCCGGCGACATCAACGCGACCGTCGCGAAGCAGCGAGCGGATGATCGTAAACGCCTCAGCGAAGCGAGCCACGCGGCGATCGTAGGGAAAGCCATAGGCGCGGTATTCCGTTTCGTTCCAGCCCGCCCCAAGCCCAAGGATCAGGCGGCCGCCGCTGATCTCATCGACGGTGCCAGCCAGCTTGGCGAGCATGGCGGGATTGTGAAAGCTGGTGCAGGCCACGAGCGGACCAAGCGCAATCCGGCTCGTGACCGCCGCGATCCCAGCGAGCTGGGTCCACGCTTCCCAGGGCCCGCGGGCGCCATAGGTCTCGTCACGGTACAGGAGATGGTCGCCAACCCAGACGGAGTCGAAGCCGATCTGCTCACCGAGCCGAACCATGGCCGCGATTTCCGGCCAGC
>VBJI01000137.1 GCA_005880875.1 Chloroflexota bacterium | reverse complement strand
GGGCGCAGCCGGCCGCGACCAGGGCACGGACATAGCTTTGGTTGATGCCGAAGCGTGGCGGCTTCGGCCCGGCCGGAATGGCCAACGTCGGCAAGCCAATTACCGGGATGGCGCTCAACTCGTAAACGTGAAGGCTTTTAATCTCACGGCCGGCACTCGCGACGCGCCCAGGTACTCACTGATCTGGAGCTTCGTCGACCGGCTGATCGCGAGCGTGCTATTTAATGCTTCCAGGATGCTCTGCGTGAAGCGCAGGTCCTTGACCGGGCGGGTGATCCGGCCGTTTTCGATCAGGAATGTTCCCTCGCGGGTCATGCCGGTAATGATCGACGCTTTCGGCTGCACGACCCGGACGTACCAGAATCGCGTCACCCAGATGCCGCGCTTGATGTCGCTGACCAGCTCGGCTTTCTGCGTGTTGCCCGGCGCCATGAACAAATTCACCGCGAAGGGCCCTTCCGTATTGGGCGCCGGTAGCCCGTGGCCGGTCGACTGCCGGCCGGCTCGCTGGGCCGTCTGCATGTCGTAGACAAGCCCGGTCGCCACGCCATGATTGATCAATTGCACTTTCTCTTTGGGCACGCCCTCGAAGTCAAACGACATCGGGGCGCCGCTCGGATCAAGCCCGTCATCCCAGATGTCGATTTTCTCGCCGGTGATTTTCTCGCCGAGGCGCATGAAGCTGCGTTCCTCCTGCACCGCCAGGGCGCCAAAGCCGACGAAGCTCAAAAATTCGAGCATCTCGGCGACCGCATATTCCTCGAGGACGACCTCGTAGACGCCTGGCTCGACCGGCTGGGCATTCTGGTTGCGCTGCGCCTTGTCGATGACTTCACTGGCAAGATCGTCTTTATCTAGCTCGCGCACGTCGATCGCGCCGCGATCGGCATAGCCCGAGCCAGCCTCCCCCATCACGACAGTGTTGACCGTTGCTTCGGTCGAGCGGTGATGGTGAAAGACGCCCAGCGAGTTGGCGATGGCCAGTTGCTCGGCACCGGTGCTGAAGGCGCCGAAGGCCTTGAACCCGGCGCCTCGCGCTTTGGCGCAGATGGCCTCGACGAAATCCGCTCGCTCTTCCGGAGTGGCGGCGGCGGTCGCATCCGACCAGGCCTCGACGGGCCGGCTTTTCGCCGGGCCCGGCATGGGAACGAGCTCGCCCTTTGGTTGGAGGTCGGCGATAGCGACGGCTCGCTTGAGGACGTCGGCGGCGGCGGTCTCACTCAGCTGGTTGATCGAGGCTACCCCCGTTTTGCCGTCCTTCACCACCCGGACCCGCACGCTGACATCGCGCTCGGCGACGTTCTGGTGGATGCCATTGTTCGCGAAACGGGTCAGCGCGCTGTCCCACTCGGTGACCATCACCTCGGTTTGCTGCGCCGGTGAAGCGTTCAGCAGCTTGTCCATGAAGCCTTTGAGCTCGGCTTCATCGGTCAACCGCGATGCTTCCATGCTTTTCATTTCAGGATGCCGACCTTGACGTTCTGAAAACGCGCGGGCGCTGCCCCATGCGCGACGTGGGCGACCTGCGGTGGCTGGCCTTTGCCGCAGTTCGCCAGCCCCCAGACGCGCCACTCGGCTTGACCGGCCACGGCATCGCACGAGTTCCAGAACTCCGGCGTGATGCCAGCATACGTCGCGTTTTTTAACATGCGGCCGCGCTTGCCGTTGAGAATTTCATAGGCCAGCTGGGTGCCAAATTGAAAGTTCAGGCGCCTATCATCGATGCTCCAGCTGCGATTCGTCTCCATGTAGACCCCGTCTTTGGTCTCGCCGATCATTTGTTCCAGCGACGAGTCCCCTGGCTCGAGGCTGACGTTGGTCATGCGAATCAGGGGAATCCGGTTCCAACCATCGGCGCGCATCGTCCCGTTGCTCTGCTGGCCGAGCACGCTAGCGGTCTCTCGCGAGGTGAGATAGCCGACAAAGAGGCCCTCTTTGATCAGGAACGAACGTTGCGCCGGGACGCCCTCGTCGTCCCAGCCAAACGTCCCCAGCCCGGTCGGGGTCATGGCATCAGCCGTGATCGTTACCCGCGGGGACCCGTATCGCAGGTGATTGAGTTTTTCCGGGGTCATGAAACTGGTGCCGGCGTAGGCGGCTTCCATGCCGAAGACCCGGTCGAGTTCGGTGGGGTGGCCGCAGGACTCGTGGATCTGCAGGGCCGTCTGACTGGCATCGATGATCAGGGTCTTGACGCCGCTCGGACACTGGGGGGCGCTGAGTAACGCGACCGAGTCTTCTGCAATCCGGCCCGCGTGGCGGTCGAGCTCCAGCGCCGTGATGTACTCGTAGCCAGCGGCTCCCTGGTGACGGCCAAACGAATTTGGATAGGACCGGTTCTGCACGTCGTCCGGAGAGGTCGCGGTTGCCTCGATCCCCGCCCCACTTTCGAAGAGTTCTTGTTCCGTGAACGCGCCCTCGGTGGAGGCAAAAATTTTTCTCTGCTTGATGAACTCCATCGAACCTTCACGGATAGTGACGCCCTTGACCGATCCCATCGCCTGGTCGGCCCTCAGTAATAGCTCGACTTTCTCACTCAACGGCACGGTGAACGGGTCGCGCCCGACGGGCGTTTTGTACTGGCCGCGCGACTTGACGGCCGGTCCCAGGTCGACCGCGGTGGAGCGGGCCCGGGCGCTGGCCCGGGCAATCCGGATGGCCCGGTCGACAACTTCCTCGATTTCTTCTTTTTCTAGCCTGGAACTGCCGGCAAAGCCCCAGGCGCCATCGACCAGCACGCGAACACCGAATCCCTCGCTGGCGTCATCCGAAACCGCGGCCAGCTGGCCGTTCTTGACCACGACGTCCTGCTGAACCTGTTCGTCGAGTCGCACGTCCGCGTAGGTTGCGCCCTTCACCTGGGCGGCGTTGAGGGCAGCGTCGGCCAAATCTTTCATGCCAAGAGAGTAAATTAGCGCGTCTTTTACTGGCTGATGTACCAGTCGGCCGCCTGGTTCATCCACCAGAATTCGTTTCCCTTGTATCCCGCCAGTTTCTTGTTGTAGGCCTCGACGTCGACCGCCTGGTAAAGGGGAATCTCAGGAATGAGATCCGCCAGCCGCCGCTGGGCCACGGTGTACTTGTCTTTACGATCGCTCAGCTTGACGGAGAGACGCGCCTGGTCGAGTGCCTGGTCGAGCTGTGGATCGCTGATGTAGGTCGTATTCTGACCGACGCAGCCGTTCGACTCGGTGGGGATCTGCGAGCTGTGATACGCCGTATAGGCGAGTGAATCCGGCTCGGCCGGATAGGAATAGTTATTCGTGTACATGGCGAGGTCGAAGTTGTGGCTGTAGATGACGCCGCCGCTGGTGCAGGAGCCGAACATCCGGCTGGCCGGCACGTTCGCGAATGGCTTGATGATTTCGATGCCGATGCTCGCCAGGTCGGCCGCAATGACGACCTCCTGCTCCTCACGCAAGGGCAAGGTGGTTGTAATCAGGTGGAGCGCGACGCAACGGCCCTGGGGATCAGTGCGGAATCCCTTGCACGAGCCTGCGTCCTGCAGCTTGTAGCCGGCGTCGTCGAGCAGTTTGTTCGCCGCCGCCGGATCGTACTGCGTGTGCTTGGCATTCGGATCCAGGCACCAGGCCCCGGTCTGAATGCACATCCAGGCATCGGGTGGCACAGCGGTCTTCCCCAGCAGCAGGGTGTCGACGATCTTCTGCCGGTCGATGGCCATCAGGATGGCTTTTCGAACCGTCACATCCATGAGGAAGGTGTTATGAAGGTTGATATCCAGGTGCTCGGAAGCGCTGTCCAGGATGGTCACAGTCGTGACGTCGTTGAGCCGCGACAGCGGCGGCAGAAGTGAGGGCCGCAGATCCAGTCCCAGATCGATCGCGTTCGTGCGCAGCTCGTTGAGCTCGGTGTTGGGATCGGGATCGAACTTGACGCGGATCTCGTTCAGGTACGGCCGACCCCCACCACCCCACCAGTGGGGATTGCGAACCAGCGTCAGGTGGTCGCCGGTGACCCACTCCTTGAACATGAAGGGCCCGGTGCCAACCATGACTTTGTCGAGGGTGTCCGACCCGTTGTAGCCGCCAGGAATATTGACGGTTACTTTGTCTGTTGTCAGATTCCCGGTCTTGGCCCAGACCTGCTGCAGGAGATGGTCCGGCAGAATGCCGTACGGTCCTGTCCCGAGGGTCAGGTATGCGGCGTAGACGGTCTTGAAATGGACGATCGCGGTGTAATTGTCCGGTAGGTCCACGCTGTCGACCTGGTCCCAGCCGCTCACCGAGACGAGCGGCGTCGGGTTGTTGTTTCGATACTTGAGCCACCAGAAATCGAAGGTCGCCTTGACGTCCTTGGCCGTGAAGGCGACATTGTCATGCCATCTGACCCCGTGGCGGAGCTTCCAGGTGACGTCCATCCTGTCGCCAGTGACCTTGACGTCGCCGTTTTCCAGCGTGGGCACCTCGGTGGCCAGCTCTGGCACCCAGTAGTCAGAAAGCTTGGGGTTGGTGGGCAGCGGGTCCTGATTGGCCCTGACCGTGAGCAGCCCCTCCATGGCCGGGTTGACGTAGGCGCATGCGTGCGACTGCGCGGAGGTGATATTGCAGGCGAGCAGGCTTTCCTGCTCCTGCCATGAGGCCACGGTGATCCTCCCGCCAGGCTTGATCGGGGGGCCGGGGCTGCTGTTGCTCGGGGTACAGGCCACCAGTAAGACGGTGCCGGTGGCGGCAAGAGCAAGCAATCGCAGCGATCGCGACTTGGTGGGCGGGATCTCGGGCTGCATTCTACGGGCGGTCGTCGGACAGGGTCAACGAACGGCCGGCTTTTCTAAGGTTGTCTAACACGCAGTCAATCCAACCACCAGTCGGCCGCGTTCCACATCGTGGTGTCAGGCGCGGCGTTGAGGGCCAGGTTGTGCAGATGCGGGCTCGCCAGGACGACCAGCTGCCGCTCGAACAGGGGCAGCTCAAACCCGAGCCGAGCGTAGGCACGCTCGAACGCAGCATAGGCGTGAGCGCGGTCGACCAGGACGAGCGAGCTCCGGCCACGGTCCAGGCTGCGATTGACGTCCGCATTGTTGAAGCGTCCGAAGTTCGATCCCTGCCCCTGGTTCTGGTCCGTTGGGATCTGCGACGAGTGCTCGAGTGGATAGACGCCATCCGGGTCAGGGCCAATGCTCCAGGTCCACAGCCCGGCTTCAAACTGGCCGCGCTCGAGCAGCCCGCCCTGCGCGTAGCCGCTGAACAACTCGCTCGGGTGAGCGTCGCTGGCGCTCACATCGGCGCCCAGCTTGCGCCATTGCGCCACCAGGTCATCCCGAATGCCATCGCGGAGCGGGCTCCCGACGGCCGTCACGAGATGAAAGCTCAGTCGCCGGCCATGCTTGCTGCGGATGCCATCGGGCCCGACCGTCCACCCGTCGCCGTCGAGCAATCGCTGGGCGGTGGCCAGGTCGTACTCGAGCGCGACGTCGGGATCGTGAAAGGCGCTCAGCGCGCTGGGAATCGGGGACTCCGCGAGTTGCGCCTGATCGTGGAAGAACTTCTTGATCATGCCTGGCCGATCGATCGCCATCCGAAGCGCCTGCAGGAGGGCCGGATCATTCTTCCACGGCGGCGCCTGGCCGGTCATTGGGTTCGGATCCTGCTGGTTGAACGTCGCCTGCTCGTAGGCCAGCTGCGAGCGACGCTGGATGGCCATCGCCCCGACGTTTGACAGGGTCGCCACCTGATCGTCCGGAATCTCGAGCGCCACCGCCACCTGTCCGGCGCGGGCGGCATCGATCAGCTGGCCCGACTCTGGAAAGATCCTATAGATCACGCTGTCCAGGTGCGGCCGCCGACCGGATCGCCCCTGCGACCAGGCGTCGTTCCGGATCAGCGTGATGTGATCATCCGGAACCAATTCGGAAATCTTGAAAGGCCCGCTGACCACATCCGGTCGCGCCCAGAACGCATCGCCGGCCAGCTGCTCGGGCGCCACCGTCGCCAGGCGATGTTGCGGCAGGATCGCTGGAAAGAGCGTCAGATACTTGGGATAAACCCGATCGAAATGCAGCGTGAACCGCAGCGCGTCGTGAATGTCGATCCGGGAGATCGCCGTGTAGCCCTCGGGCGAGAGCACTCCCTGGACGCTCGGGTTGACGATCAGCCGCCAGGTGAAGGCGACGTCGGCCGAGGTGAGTGGCAGGCCGTCCGACCAGCGCAAGCCGGGGCGCAACGAGTAGCTCACGTCCATGGTGCCGGCGCCGCGATTCCAGGTGACATCGCCGTTCGACAGGGTGGGCACCCGCTGAACCAGGTCCGCTACCGGCTGCAAGCCGGCATCGAGCTGTACCAGCCCCGCGTAGAGCAGCGCGTCGACCTGGGCAGCGGGCACCTCCTGGTTGAACAGGGGCGAGAAGTTGCTCGGGCTCTCCCAGTCACCCACCACCAGGGTGCCGCCTTCATGGCGCGCCGGTTCGGGGCGGTACTGCGATGCCACCGGCGACGGCGAGCCGATGGAGATCCCCTGCACCGATGGCAGGGAGCTGCAGCCGCCGGCAATTGGCAGCAGCGCCAGGGCGAGAACCGCGCGCCTAGATGGTATCGAGGATCTTGCGCCGCTTCCTTTGGAATTCGCTCTCCGTGATCGCTCCGCGCTTGCGAAGCTTTTCCAGCTGACCCATGTCGGAGATCAGGTCCACGAGAGGCGAGGAAAGCCGCTTGCTCAAATGCCGGTCTTCCTTCCCATCGAACTCCGGCGGTCGAGTGTCCCAAGACTTGAGATAAAACAGCGCTTTCAACGCCGTGTAGGGAATGCCCAGCGTTTCGATCCGGTCTTTGTCGACGTTCATCAGCCGCATCGTGAGCCCGTGGCTGGCATGCTGCAGGTCGCCATCGAGGTAGCCCTTGAGGACCTCGCCGTCCTGGAAGCGGATGGCCACCTTTCGCTGAGCGCGCGCCTGCTCTTCGGCGGTGGGCGGCCCGGCTTTGAGCGTAATCCGCTTGATCGAGGGCAGCGGGATGAGGGCGCGTTCGTTGTTGCTGGCCTCGTCCGGCATATCGAGCTCGATATTCGGCTGGTTGAGGCTGAGCGTGCCGACCCGGCCTTCCATGATCTCGTCGTCAAGAAATCTGACGGTAACGATGGTGGCTTTTCCAGCCCCCGAACTGCCCATTTGTGGCCCTCGTGGAAGTGAACGTCAGCGGCATTATAACGAGCCTTTCGCGGAACTCCTGCGAAAAAATCGCGGCCGTGTGACAAAGCTGGAAAATGCGTCCGAGAGTCTTGCCGGGAGCGCAAGACTGGGTGCTATGATTCGCCAGCGACTCGGCGGGAGGGACCTCACGTCGAACGATTTTGCCGAGTCCGGGTGGGATTCAGGGTAGTGACGCGAGTTGCTCGGGGGCCATCGGACCTCGACCTGATCCGCGATTATCTGAGCGGCGACGTCGCTGCCTTCGATACGCTCTTCAAGCGATACCACAAGGCCATCTACGGCCTGACCTTCCGGCTGTTGCGCGACCGGCAGCTGGCCGAGGACCTGACCCAGGAAACGTTCTTCCAGATCCTTCGCACCATCCACCGCATCAACGACAGCTTCAACTTCTCGGCGTGGATCCATCGGATCGCCACCAACCTTTGCTACGACGAGCTGCGCCGTCGAAAGAAATTTCCCGAAGCTCAGGAGATCGATGACGAGGAGAACGAGGATTCTGTCCTCCAGGTGCCCGACGGCGACGCCCGCAAGAGCCCGGAGGTGGCGCTCGAGATCAGCGAACTGCGCGACGCCGTCTGGTCGGTGGCCCGGCGTTTACCCGAGAAGTACCGGCTGGTCCTGACCCTGCGCGAGCTCCAGGGTCTCAGCTACGCGAACATCGCGCGCAAGATGAAGGTCTCCGAAAGCGCGGTGGAAACCCTGCTACACCGAGCTCGACGCCGGTTCAAGGAAGAATATCTCTTCATGGAAGGCAAGGCCCAGACCGAGGAAACGCGCTGCCCCACGATTGCGTACTTGCTCGACAATTTCCCGCCCGGAACCCTCCGGCGGGAGCAACGCAAGATGGTCGCGCAGCACCTCGATTCCTGCCCGGCCTGCTCCGAGCGTTCCCCGAACCCGCCGCACCTGCAGCGCAACGACGTCGTGATCCAGCTGAATACCGCCGTCGTGACCCGCCGCCTG
>VBJI01000208.1 GCA_005880875.1 Chloroflexota bacterium | reverse complement strand
GTGGAGGATTTCATCCCGGGCGACGAGGTGGCGGTCGAGGCGCTGCTCCGCAACGGCGAGCTCGAGGTGCTGGCCATCTTCGACAAGCCCGACCCCCTCAACGGCCCCTTCTTCGAAGAGACGATCTACGTCACGCCATCGCGACTCGATGCGGCGGTGCAATCGCGGATCATCGACACCACCAGGCGGGCAGCTACGGCACTGGGGTTGACCGATGGACCGATCCACGCCGAGTTGCGCATCAATCCCGACGGCGTCTGGGCGCTCGAACTGGCCGCGCGATCGATCGGAGGACTCTGCTCGCGAACCTTGCGCTTCGGTTCGGGCATTTCGCTCGAAGAGCTGATCCTCCGCCATGCTGCCACGTTACCGCTACCGGCCCACGATCGCGAGAAGCGTGCCGCCGGGGTGATGATGCTGCCCATACCCACTGCCGGTCGGCTGCGCGCCGTGGAAGGGCAGGCTGAAGCGAAACAGATCGCGGGAATCGACGGCCTGGTGATCACCATCCCCCCGAACGAAATCCTGACTCCGTTGCCAGAAGGCGATCGCTACCTGGGGTTCATGTTCGCGCGCGGCGAGACGCCCGCCGCCGTGGAGGCAAGCCTCCGCCAGGCACACGCCCGACTGCGCATCGTCGTCGATGACTGACCCGTCGAGACGCCCGCGGGTCGTGATCGTCGGCGCCGGTTTCGGCGGTCTCGCCTGTGCGCGCAAGCTGGACGGCGCGCCGGTCGACGTGTTGTTGCTGGACCGGCATAACTACCATCTCTTCACGCCGCTCCTCTACCAGGTGGCGACCGGGCTGCTCAATCCCAGCGACATTGCCTATCCCCTGCGCGCGATCTTCCGCCGTTCGCGCAACGTCCGCTTTCGGCAGGCGACGGTCGATGGCGTCGACGTCGGACGGCGGATCGTTCGCCTGGATGATGGCGCTGAACTCCCCTTCGACTACCTCGTGCTGGCGGCCGGCAGTGTCGACAATTATTTCGGGAACCAGGCAGTGGCCAGAGTCTCGATCGGCCTGAAGGCTTTGGAGGACGCCACCCGGATGCGAAACCACGTGTTGACTTGCTTGGAACGTGCCGATGCCGAGACCGACCCACAGGCCCGCCGCGCCCTGCTCACTTTCGTGGTGGTGGGCGGCGGTCCCACCGGCGTCGAATGCTCGGGCCGCCCAGCGCGTGCTGGCCCGACGGGGCGTCGATATCCGGCTTCGTGCCCTGGTCAAAGGCGCCGATGCTCGCTCCGTCACCCTGGCCGATGGGACGACGATCGCCTGCCAAACGATCATCTGGTCGGCCGGGGTCCGGCCCAACGACGCGATCGCCGAGGCGTCCGTCCCCCGTTCTCGAAATCATCGGATCACCGTGGATCCGTGGCTGCGGATTCCTGGAGCGACTGCGGCCTATGCCGTTGGTGATGTGGCGTCGCCCCAAGTCGGCGATCAGGGCGAGCTGCCGATGCTGTCGCCGCCGGCCATGCAGGGCGGGCGGTACGTGGCGCAATCCATCCTCGATGAGGTCCGCGGCCTGGGCCGCGAGCGCCCACCCTTTCACTACCTGGACAAGGGCACCATGGCGACCATCGGACGCAATGCCGGGGTCACGCACCTGCCGGGAGGTCTGGAGTTCACCGGTTTGATCGGCTGGCTCACCTGGCTGTTCGTGCACATCTATTACCTGATCGGATTCCGCAATCGCATCAGCGCGCTCGGCTCCTGGGCCTGGGACTATCTCCGGCACGATCGTCCGATTCGCATCATCCTGACCGCCGGGCACGAGCGGACGGAATAAGGCCTTGCGCTATGTCGCTCTCGCCACTGATTACGACGGCACCCTCGCGTCGCAGGGCAGGGTCGATGGCGAGACGATCGACGCCTTGAAGCGCCTGGCCGCCAGCGGGCGGAAGTCGATCCTCGTCACCGGTCGTCGGCTCGAAGACCTGGAGCGCGTATTTCCCGAGGTGACGATATTCGATCTCGTGGTTGCTGAGAACGGACCCGTTCTCTCTCGACCCAGATCCGGCGAAATACGTCTTCTTGCCCAGCCCCCAGCGCCAACCTTTGTCGATGCGCTCAGACGGCGAGGGGTCGATCCGCTGGCGATTGGGCACGTGGTGGTGGCCACCGTTCAGCCCAACGACACCCTCGTCGCCGAGGTGATCGCCGAGTTGGGCCTCGATTTGCAAGTCATCTTGAACAAGGGCTCGGTGATGGTGCTTCCCAGATCGGTCGATAAGGCCACCGGCCTCGCGCAGGCGCTCAACGAGATGTCACTTTCGCCCGAGACCGTCGTCGGCGTCGGGGATGCCGAGAACGACATCACCTTCCTGTCGATGTGCGGACGTGGCATCGCGGTGGCCAACGCCCTCGACGCGGTCAAGCAACGCGCCGACTACGTGACCCAGGGTCGATCCAGCGCCGGGGTCCGCGAGATCATCAATCAGCTGGTGACTGACGATCTGCAATCGCTCGATGCGGTGGCCCGAGCTCGGGCATAAAAAAAACGAGGCCGGGCACGATGCCCGGCCTCTCGATGGTTCGTGTCGCTATCGGTCAGCTACTAGGGCCGCACCTCGCTGATGCGCGTGTCCCAGTTGGCGAGCAGTGTCCGCGTCCCACCACAGCTGGCGCCCGTGGCGAGATAGGTGTTGAGGTCGCAGGTCTGGCCGATGTACTCCGACGCGAGCCAGATGTTGTTCCCATCGACCACGGCGGCGCCGTAGTCGCCCCATCGCGGGCGGGCGGGGTTGGGGGCGTTGAAGACCGCCGTGCCCGAGAATCCATCGGCAGGGCCAAGGCCGGTGGCCGCGACCTGCACCGCTCCGACGCCGGAGGCGTTGATCGATGCGAAAGCCGCGCTCGGATAGAAGTCCCGGCCAACCAGGGTGAAGGCCATCACGCCATTCCCGTCAGGCCGAACCGCGATCGCCGGGTACGTCACATTATTCTGCTTGACCGCCAGGTAGCCCTGGTTGAGCAGCTGTCCGCCGCCTGTCGGACTCACGACGAACCACTCGATCCCGGCGCGGGTGTTGGCCGACGAGTTGACCGCGGTGTCAAGGGCACCCCAGAGCTTGCCGTTCGCGAAGACGACCTGCTGCATCCGGGTGTCATTGCTGTCGAGCGCGTACTCGTGCTCGGGCGCGAACGGGTCGGGTGCGCCCAGTACGAAGTTGGTCGCGCACGACTTCAGGTTCAGGCAGTCGATCAGTGGAGTCTCGCCGTTTTTCTGCTCGGACCGGGCCGGTACCACGTACAGGCCGACCGTGAGCACGACGTGCGAAAGGTTGACCGAGGGGTTGGCGCCATTGAGCGACGAGGTGTTGCTCAGCGTCCAGACCAGGAGCTGATTGGACCGCCGCGGACCGACCGCGACGCCGTTGCCATGCGCCTCATCGGCGGCATTCGAGCTCAAGAAATACTCCGTACCGCCGCTTACCGTGGCATTCATGTTCGCGGGCGCCGTCGCCGGCCAGATGGTGAAGCCGGAGTTCCCGCTGTCCATGCCGTGGGTGTCGATCTGGGTAACCGCGACGACGCCCGCGCCCGCGGCCAGCGCGGCCTTGGAGAAGGCGTAAATCTGCGCCCCGTGGAAGTCATTACCGAAGAGCGAGTACTCGTTTGTGGTCAAAAAGATGCCGTTGGCGTCCGCGCCCAGGTGCGGATAATCGCCCAGGCAGGCGTTGGGATTTGTCGGCATCGTTGGCTGTCCAAAGGGAGGAATGCCCTTGCAGCCGTGGTCGGGCGTTCCCTGGGTGCCGTCATCCTGGACCGGAATCCGGTAGATCGTCCACTGCCCAGTTGGGTCACCCGTCTTGCTCACGGCGAGGTCCAGGTGGTTGGTCCCG
>VBJI01000207.1 GCA_005880875.1 Chloroflexota bacterium | reverse complement strand
CCGGCCGCCGAGTACCGGGAGATTGTCGCGGCCACAAATTTCAAGCAGCGCGTCCGCACGATGCTCGAGTACTTCCATGCCGACCGGCTCCACTACGCCGTCGTCGGCACCCCCAACCGCCTCGAGTATGATCAGGGGTTTTTTGTGAAGGGCGGCGACGGCCTCGCCGACGTGAAGCCGATCGCCCATCTGTATAAGACGCAAGTATACGAGCTCGCCGAGTTCCTCGGAGTGCCGGCAGAGATCCGATTGAGAACACCCACGACCGACACCTACTCCCTCCCCCAAACTCAAGAAGAGTTCTACTTCGCGCTTCCCACGGCGACACTCGACCTGGTCCTCTACGCTCACAACCTCGGCCTCGAGGCCGCGGCGCTCGCCGGGGAATTGGGAAGGACGCCTGAGGAGACGGGCCGCGCGCTGCGCGACGTCGACCAGAAGCGCGCTGCCACGCGCTATCTGCACCTGCGGCCGCTGCTCGTCGAGCCGGTGGCCGAAGTCGCGGAGCATCCCGAGCGGGAGTCGGTCTGATGTGCGGACTCGCGGGGATCGCGCGCCGTGAGCCACGTGGGGTGGCGATCGAGACCCTCGACCGCATGGCGGCGGCCCTGCGTCACCGTGGTCCCGATGGCGCGGGGCATTACGCCGACGCGCGCGTCGGGCTGGCGCACGTACGGCTCAGTATCATCGACGTCGCGGGCGGTGCGCAGCCCACCGGCAACGAAGACGGCTCCGTTTTGATCGTATACAACGGCGAGGTCTATAACTACCTCGAGCTCCGGGAGGAATTGCTCGCCGCCGGCCATCGCTTCCACAGCCGCAGCGATACCGAAGTGTTGGTGCACGCTTACGAGCAGTGGGGCACCGGAATGCTCGGTCGTCTCAACGGTCAGTTTGCCTTCGCGATCTATGACCGCCGCGCCCAGACGGTGTTCCTGGCGCGGGATCGGTTTGGCGTTCGGCCATTGTTCTACGCGATCGCGAGCGGTGATTTGATATTCGGCTCTGAGGCAAAGGCATTGTTCGCGAGCGGCGAGGTGGACCCGGCGGTCGACCCGATCGGACTCGATCAGGTGTTCACGTTCTGGGCCGCGCGCCCGCCACAAACCGTCTTCCGGAATGTCTACTCACTCGAACCGGGCTGCTACGCCGTATGGCGCGACGGCGAGCTGCGTCACGCCCGGTTCTACGAGCTGGACTACCCCGAGGCGAAGGGGGAATCGCCCGACGCCATCGCGACCCTCGACCGTCTGCTCGACAACAGCGTCGCGTTGCGCCTGCGCTCGGACGTTCCCGTCGGCGGCTATCTAAGCGGTGGGCTCGATTCGTCGATCACGTGCGCGCTGGCAGCGCGCAAGTCGCCGTTCTCGCTGCGAACATTTTCGGTCACGTTCGACGACCCGCAACTGGACGAACGCGGCTTTCAGCAGCTCGTCGCCCAGCAGCTCCAGAGCTGCCATCACATCCAGGGCATCGGTCCTCACGATGTGGCGTCAGTCTTCCCCGAAGTCGTGCGTCATGCGGAGACTCCCCTCGTCCGCACTGCGCCGGCGCCGATGTACCTGTTGGCGAAACTCGCGCGCGAGCACGACATCAAGGTCGTGCTCACCGGTGAGGGGTCCGACGAACTGTTCCTGGGCTACGACCTGTTCAAAGAGACGGCGCTGCGACTGTTCTGCCTGCGCCAGCCCGATTCACAGCTGCGGCCGCGGCTGTTCGATCGTCTCTACCCGTATCTCGATCCTCGCGGCCGCCGGGGCGACTTCTGGCGACGCTCGTTTCTCGACGCGGGATCGCCCCACGATCCGCTGTTCTCGCATCTCCCGCGGTTTCTGCTCACGTCACGGATCAAAGACTTCTACTCGACCGACCTGCGTGCCGCGCTGCTGCAGACCGATCCGCTCGAGGAGTTGCGCGCGAGCCTGCCGACGCGGTTCAAGAACTGGTCGGCCCTCAATCGCGCGGCATACCTCGAGATGGTCACGTTGCTCTCGCCGTACCTCTTGAGCGCCCAGGGCGATCGGATGTCGCTCGCCCACGGCGTCGAGGCGCGCTATCCGTTCCTCGATCACCGCGTGTTCGAGCTCGCGTCGCAGCTGCCGACTCAAAGCAAGCTGCGGGGCTTGAAAGAGAAAGCAATTCTCCGCCGCTGGGCGCGAGACGTGGTCCCACCCGCGGTGCAACAACGCTCGAAGCAGCCGTACCGGGCCCCGGACGTTCCCGCGTTCTTCACACCGGAGCCGGTCGATTACGTGCAGGAGACCCTGGACGAAGGCAGCATCGCCCGTACGGGCCTGTTCGAGCCTGCGGCCGTGTCCGGACTGGTCCGGCGCTGTCGGAGCGGCGTGTCACTCGGCTTCCGGGAGAGCCAGGCCCTGGTCGCGATTCTTTCGACCGAGCTGTGGTACCGACAATACATCAGCGCGGGCGCGCCGAGCGTGGATGCCGGGGTCGCCGCCATGAGATCATGAACGCAATGGAGACAAACGCGGCGTGATCGATTCCATGGGAGTGATGGAACTGATCGCTTTTCTGCGCGATGAATTCGGCATCGCGGTCGCGGACGAGGATATCACCGAGAGCAACCTCGGCACTATGACCGACATTGCCCGCTATGTCTCGACGCAGCGTGGCAACGGCAACGGCGCGCGTTAACTGGACGGCAGCGCGCCCCGGCGCGTAGGCTCCCACACCGGCGCCGCGCGGCCGGCGAGTACCCGCAGCCACGCCTGCAGCACAGCAATGTTCCCCGCTACGACATATCCCGGAAGCGCCACCAGGCGCGGTAACCGCGCACCCTCGGGCCACAGCCACGCGATCGCGGCGAGCAATACCCCCGCCGCGCCTGTCCCGAGTACCACACGCGCCCACCCGGCTGAAAAGGCGAGGGCCCCCAGCGCCGCGAGCGCCGCGACGAGCGCCCAGGGCAGCAGCCAGCGACACACTTTGTGGCTGAACAGCATCCAGGCAAAGGCGCCGTAGCGCACGGGATTCAAGAGCACACGCTTGTACCCGAGCGTCGCCATACCGCGCGTGATCGTTCGGACTTTGCGCCGGTACTCTTGATGCAATGAGTCCCCGCGCGGCACGTAACAGATCGCGTCAGGCACCGAGACAGCACGCCACCCCTGCTCCCGGGCGGTCAATGCCGCGGCAAAGTCACGGCTCAACTCCTCGGGGATGGAGCGCATGTGCAGATCCGACCGAATCGCGTACAGGCAGCCCGACGCACCGACAATGCCGTCAACGGCCGTTTCGAGGTCACGGATCCACATTTCGTATCCGACGTACGCTCCTTCCCCGCCCTTGACCCGCTCGGCGAGATTTGCCACGCTCACGTCGCGCGCCGATGCAACCCCGACCGACGCGTCGTCGAAGGCACCCACCAGTTCTTTGATCGCGGCGAGATCGATACGCACCGATGCGTCGGTGTTGACGATGATCTCGCCGGTCAGCAGCTGTCGGGCCGCGTTCTCTGCCGCAGTCTTTCCCTGGCGACGTGGTAGCCGCAATAACTGCAATACAATGCTGATGCGCGGTAGGCCCCCTCCCGACACCGCACGCCGAGGCGTCACGTTTCGCGCCCGTCGGCGCAGACTCAGCAGCTTGAGGATCGCGGGATAGCCGAGATAGGTGTACAGGCAGAGGCCAACAGTCACCGCGAGGACGAGCAGAGGCAACGACATCAAGCTGACGCTGACGATGTCTGAACGGTTCGAGTCACGAGCCGGTAGACACTCTCGTAGCGATCGAGCCACGGTTCAACGCCGAACTCGGTCTTCAGGCGGGCGCGAGCTGCGTGCGCGCGACGCGCTGCTGCCGCTGGGTGCGCATAGACGTCCCGGATCGCGGCCGATAGCGCGAGCGAGTCTTCGGACGGAACGAGCACGGCCTCCTCCAGGGACACCACGTCGGGCACACCGCCCACGCGAGTCGTGACGATGGGCACGCCGACCGCCATCGCCTCAAACAGCACCACGGGCGTGGCCTCGGTCCGAGAGCTGAGCATGAGAGCATCGAAGGCCGTGAACACGCGATCCGCGTCCGGTATCGCACCGTGCCAGCGAATGCGATCCGCAACTCCCAGCTCGCCGGCGCGAGCCTGCAGCTGTGCCTGGTCCATGCCGGCTCCCACCACGGAAACCGCAATCGGCAGGTCATTGAGATGCGACAGCGAGTCGAGCAGCACGTCCGGCCCCTTCTCGGGACTCAGCCGGCCGACCCAGCCGACGACGAAATCTTCCTGAGGGATGCCGAGCGCACGGCGCGCGGCGTCACGGTCGAGTAGCGGCACAATCCGCTGCCAGGCATTGGGCAATACGTGAATGCGCAACCTCTCGATGCCGGAGCGCGCGAGGCGGTCACCGAGCGGCCGGGACACGGCGACGACGGCATCGAAGCGGCGCCAAGCGCGGCGCTGCAGGTATTCGTACAACCGGTTTCGCCAGTCACCGCCGCAGAAGCCGTGGGCTGTGCTGACGATCGGAATGCCGAGCCGTCGCGCCGCGCCCGCGTCGAGCACGTCCGGTCGATAGCCATGTGTATGGACGACGTCGGGACGCAGCCGCCGGCACAACGCAGCGATCGCCGCACGCTCGCGGGAATACGCCCGTCCAGGGACGCTCACGAAATGCGCCTGGACTCCTCCCTCAGTTAACGGTTGGTTGAACCACTCAGCGGATACGGGGTCAGTGCCGACCGATACGACATGCACCTCGTGACCCCGGCCACGAAGTCCCCTGCCCAGCATTTGCACCACCCGTTCGAGACCTCCGAACTCACCTGGCGCAACCACGTGCAGGATCACCATGTGCCGCTCAGGACGGTTTCGAGAGTCCAGGGCTCGTCAGTGTACGCGGCAGTCGGCATTCCTTCCAGAATGACGACGGCCGCCGCGAAGTCTGCCTGGTGAGTCAGACTGACGTGCGCGGTCCGCGCCCCACACTCGCGCGCCCGCTCCGCCAGTGCACCCGAGATTCTGAGTTGCGGAGCACCATCCGAGCGCGATACGATCTCGATCTGTCGCAACCCGCCCTCAC
>VBJI01000046.1 GCA_005880875.1 Chloroflexota bacterium | reverse complement strand
CGGCAATACCAGCGCATCGGCGGCCGCCTACGCGGCGCGCTGTGGCCTGCGAGCGGTCGTCGTCGTGCCGGCCGGCGGCGTCGCCGCCGGCAAGCTCGCCCAGGCGCTCGCCTATGGCGCCACCATCCTGACGGTCACGGGGTCGTTCGATATCGCACTCCGTTTGGTGCGCCAGCTGGCCGGCGAGCCGGGCGTCGCCCTGGTGAACTCGGTCAACCCCTTCCGCATCGAGGGGCAGAAGACCGCCGCCTTCGAAATCGTCGAGCAGCTGGGTGATGCGCCGGCACGCCTGTTCATTCCGGTCGGGAACGGGGGCAACATCACCGCCTACTGGCGCGGCTTCACCGAGCTGCACCAGCGCGATGCTCGCTCGCGGCCGGCGATCCACGGCGCTCAGGCCGAGGGCGCCGCGCCCCTGGTGCGCGGCCGGCCGGTCGTGCGGCCCCGCACCCGCGAAGAAGGCCTGCTGGTCGAGCCGGCGTCGGCCGCGGGGGTGGCGCTGCTGATCAAGAACGCCGGCGCGGGGCGGCTCGGCGGCGATGGCGCCATCGTCTGCGTCCTCACCGGCCACGGATTGAAGGACCCGCAGGCATTGACCCACGGGCTGCGGCTTCCCCGGCCGGTTCGCCCGACCCTGTCGACCCTGCTGCGGGCGATTGGCTAGGCTTCGAACTACAACACTAGTCGTCCTCGTCGCCATCGCAGGCCGAGGGATTCACGATGAAGCTGTCGCGGGTCCCGGTGACGTCGAAGCTGGCACTGGCCTCGGGGTGGCCGGGCCATTCCGTGGTTGCCGTCCCACTCAGCGCTCCCGTCCGGGGGTCGACTGTCCCGGTGATCGTCACCGTGTATCCGGGAAACGACCCCACGTAGGTACTCACCAGATTGACGGTGACCGACCGATTGTCTTCCCTGAAGCTCAACCTCCCCAAAACGCTCTCCTGGATGTCGGGAGCGCCGGCCTGGCTTCCGGTGCCGGTGATCGCCCCCTGGCAGTCGACGGCCAGCACATAGGCATGGGTGTAGGTGGTACCGGGCGTACAACCCGGCCCGCTCGTGCAGGTGTAACCAATCGTGTAGCTGGCGGTGGCGACCGGGGCGGCCGCGGCCGCCGGGATCGCCGGCGATGCGAGCGTTAGTAAGACAGAAGCCGGAACAAGTGCGACCAGGACACGCCATTTCATTTCAGGTACCCCCGAACTGCCAGGTTGACGTTTCGGCCAATCTGGCAGTCCATTCACGATCTGTCAACCGTCGCCACTGTCGGCGGTCGTGATCGACATCCTGTGCACGCTTTGCGTAATTTCGACTCGAGCTCATCACGGTGGGAAACGCGGCGGCGCTTGCTGGTTTTAGTCAATCCCGCCAACGATCGCATCCGCCATCTCCGATGTGCTGACCGGCGCCCGGTCGTCCGCCGCGATATCCGCGGTGCGCAATCCGGCCGCCAGGGCCCGAGAGACGGCCCGCTCGATCGCCTGCGCCGCGTCCTCGTTGTTCAGCGACCAGCGAAGCAGTAGCGCGGCGCTGAGAATCGCGCCGATCGGATTGGCGATCCCCTTCCCGGCGATGTCTGGCGCCGACCCGTGGATCGGTTCATAGAGGCCGAGTGTCCCGCCACCGAGACTCGCCGAGGGCAGCATGCCGAGCGCCCCGGCGAGCATCGAGGCCTCGTCCGTCAGGATGTCGCCGAAGAGGTTTTCGGTCACCACGACGTCGAAGGCCTGCGGCCGCCGGAGCAGCTCCATCGCAAAGGCGTCGACCAGCAGATGGGTGGTGGTGACGTCGGGATAGCGCTGGCCGACCGCCGTGACCACGGTGCGCCAGAGCCGCGAGGTTTCGAGCACATTGGCCTTGTCGACCGAACACAGGCGGCGGCGGCGCTGGCGCGCCAGCTCGAACGCCCGCACCGCCACCCGCTCGATCTCGGGCGTGCTGTAGCGCATGGTATCGACGGCGGCCTGGCCGCGCGGCGTGTCGTAGCGGCGCTTCGGCTTACTGAAATAGAGACCGCCGGTCAGCTCGCGGACCACCAGGAGATCGACGTCGCGGACACGCTCCGGTCGCAGCGCGGACGTGGCGACCATCGCGGGGTCGACGCGGACGGGACGCAGGTTGGCGAAAAGTTCCAGACCCTTGCGGAGACCGAGCAGCGCCGAACCCGGACGGACGGCACTCTGCGGCGCCGCGTCATCCCATCTGGGGCCGCCGACGGCGCCGAAGAGAATCGCGTCGGCCGTCTTGCACAGCCGCAACGTCTGGGGACGAAGCGCCACCCCATGGGCGTCGACGGACGCGCCGCCGACGAGATCCGTGACGTAGTCGAGCTGGAGACCAGCGGGGGCCGCGGCCGCATCGAGAACGCGACGCGCGGCGTCGGTCACTTCGGGGCCGATCCCGTCGCCCGGGAGCACAACGATCCGCGCCGGCGACGTCATGCTAGGGTCGGCAACGCGAGCGAGTCGTTATAGCCGGAACGCGGGGACGATCGCCCCCAGCGCCAGTCCGGCAATGTACGCCCAACCGAACAGACGGTTGTGGTTGAGACAGACGCGATGGTTCCAGAGCGGCCAGCCCACGTAACCGGCCGGGGGCGCGGATGGGCGGGGCGCCGACATCACCTGGACAGCCCGCATCGCCCGCGGCAGCGCGACCGCGGCCACCAGCAGGAACGGTGTGGCGACCCCCGTGATGATCAGCACCACGATCGTGACGTACATCAGCCCGAGGGCCACGCGATTCAGCAGCCGCGCCCTGGCTTCCCCCAGCACGACGGGAAGCGTTCGCTGCCCATGGGTGACGTCGAAGTCGAGCTGATCGATATGCTTGCCGACCAGAATCGAGGCGACGCCCAGCCCGTAGGGGATCGAAATCAGAAACGCCGACGCCGAAAGGCCGCCGGCGATGACGAAGTATCCGCCGCCGACCATCAGCGGTCCCCAAACCAGGAACGCGGCCAGCTCGCCCAACCCGATCGATTTCAGCGGAACTGGCGCGGCGTCGTAGAGGAACAGGAGCACGATGCCGGCGCCGGCGAAGAGCAGCGTGACTGGGCCGCGCACCGCCCAGAAATAGAGGATGATCGCCACGCCGACAGCCCCCAGCGCGGCGATCGGGGTGAGCAACGAGCGGCTGTCCAGCCCGCTGGTCATTGGGTGCAGGGTGTATCGCATTCGCGGCGAATCGGCGACGTCGTGCCCTCGCCGGTAACCGAAATAGTCGTTGCTGAGGTTGCTGATGGCGTGGGCCACGACCAGCCCGGCCAGCAGCAGCAGGAACGACAGGCCATCGAATCGGCGATCCGTGAGGGCGAGCAAGCCGGCGATGATGCTCGCCTGCACCGAGATGACCAGGATGACGGCCCTGGCCGAGTAGAGGAAGCGGGCGATCGGGTCCAGGTCGAGTTGCGACGCCGGCTGCGGCCGGTAGAAACCAACGAACGCCCGCAGCCACAGCCGCGGCCGCAGCGGCGCGCGCGCCGGATGCGAGTCGTGGGCGGCCATCGTTGCTAGAGCCTAGCAGGGCCTCAGGGCGCGATCGGCAGCGTGAATCGGACGTCGGTCCCCTGCCCCACCTCGCTTGTGAGCTCGATCGTGCCACCGTGTGCCATCACGACGTCCTTCGCGATGGCGAGCCCGAGGCCGGCGCCGGGCGAGCCCGGTGCCTTGACGAATCGCTCGAAGACTCGGGGACGCAACTCTGGTGGAATCCCCTGACCGGAATCGCGCACGTTGAGCGTGACGACATCGCCGCTTCGGCGAGCGCCGACGGTGATCGTGCCGCCGGCTGGCGTGTGACGGATCGCATTGGAGAGCAGGTTCGCCAGCACGCCGCGGATCCGAGCGGGATCGGCGTCGACCGCGGGCATATCCGGCGCAACCTCAGCCAGCAGCCGCACCTTGGCGGCATTCGCCATCGATTGAAAGGCGGACAGGCTGCTGTTCACCAGCACGGCGACGTCGACGGCCTCCCGCTTCAGCTGCAGGCTGCCGACGTCCGCCAGGGTCATGGTCCGGAGCGCTTCGACCAGTGTCTCCAGAGATTCGGTGGCGTCCAGGATGGGTGCGACATGTGACGGGTCGCCGGGATAGACGCCATCGCCAATCCCTTCGGCCTGGCCGCGGATGATCGCCAGCGGCGTACGGAATTCGTGAGCCAGATCGGCGACGAACGCGCGTCGACCCCGATCGGTTGCCGCCAGCCGGGCGCTCATCGCATTGAACGCCCGGGCGAACGATCGAACCTCGCGCGGGCCGTGCTCCGCAACCTGGACGCCGTACTCGCCGGCCTCGATCCGGCCGGCGGCATCGACCAGCTCCGAGATGTTGACGGCGACTCGCCGAAACCGCCGGCCGCCGCGAACGACGAGAAACAGGAAGAGAACCAGCGCGGCAATCGCCAGGATCCGGACGGGCGGCGGGGCAGCGATCAAGCCGACGGCGGTGCCGACCAGGGTGAAGCCGATCGTCAGCACGACGGCGATCAAGAGGAACGCGGCGACCATGAAGCCGACGATCCGCCATATGAATCGACGCCCGGCGCGGGCCCAGGGCGGTCGTCCGCGAGGCGGCCAGCCTTCTCCCTCCGGCCACCAGGGCGGCGGTCCCGCGCCGCGCCAGGGAGGTCCGGACCATCGCCGTCCGCGCCAGCCTCGGCCGCTCATCGGCGAGCGTCCGCGAAGCGGTATCCCACGCCAAAGACTGTCAGCAGATAGCGAGGGTTGTGAGGCTCCGGCTCGATCTTCCGGCGCAGGTTCTTGACGTGCGCGTCGATGGCGCGCTCGTACGATTCGACCTCCACCCCGTGGACGGCGTTGAGCAGCTGGGCACGGCTGAAGACCCGGCCTGGTTGCCGAGCCATGGTCGATAGCAGCTGGAACTCGGTCTGGGTCAGCTCGACAGGGCGACCGGCGATCGTCAGCTGCAGGCTCGGAAGATTGAGCTCCAGCTCGCCCACCCGAATCAGGTCGCGCGGCGCCTGGGCGGCTTCGCTGCGACGCAGCACCGACCGGACGCGGGCGACCAGCTCTTTGGGACTGAAGGGTTTTACGAGGTAGTCATCGGCGCCGAGCTCGAGGCCGACGAGCTTGTCCGATTCGTCGGCACGCGCCGTCAACATGACGATGGGCAGCGCGCCGTTGCGCCGCAGTGATCGGGTCACGTCGAGCCCGTCCATCCCCGGCAGGCCCAGGTCGAGCACCACGAGGTCCGGATGCAGGGTCGAGACGATCCGCAGCGCCGACGATCCGTCAGCCGCCACCAGCACCTTGAAGCCGCCGTGCTCGAGGTAGTCGCGCACCAGCTGGACGATCTGCGGCTCGTCGTCCACCACGAGGATCGTCTTCATTCAGGGCCATCCTATGACGAGGGATGAGGCGGAGTGGGAGCTCCGCCTCGTCGGGAGGGAGGAATCGATCAGACGTTCGCGGTCGGTGGCTCGCCGCTGGCGGCTGCCGGCGGCACCGTGCCGTGGGCTCGATCGTGCCAGGCCTTGAGCGTCGCCTCGATGAACGGCGGCAGCGTGAACGGCTGCTGCGGGCCACCGTACTGCCCGTGCCCGTAGCCACCGAAGCGGCCCCACGGCCCGCCGCCGAATCCACCACCCATCATCTGGCTCATCGCATAGCGACGCCAGCGACGCTTTCGCCCGAGGATCGCCAGGCCCAGGCCCAGCCCACCGAGCATCGCCAATTTCCGCTTCCGATCTTTCGTGTCGTTCATTTCGTTCTCCTTCATCGGATTCAACCGTTGCTGTCCCTCATCCTGCCCCGCGCCTGTGAACGACCTGTGAATGAGCCGGGCCCGAGGTGCGGAGATGGTGGATTTACGACAGGCAGCTGTCGCAGCGCGCGGGAATACTGCCCTTACGCGCCTGGCGCCGGCGGCAGCGGGACCCGGAGACCGTCCGCCGCCGGCACTGGCGCCTTACGGCAGCCCGCTGGCGATGCGCTGTGCCTCGGTTTGCGACAGCGCAGACTCGATCCGGTAGGTCACGCCCTTGTGCTCCCAGACGAGCGTGTTGGCAGCCAGCCGCAGTGTCTCCGACTGGTCGTTGCCGCCGACCTGAACGATGATGGCATGCGGCTCGCCGGCAATCCACCACGCCGGATCCCCATTGACGCGCGTTTCAGTCAGCGTGGTTCCCGGCCCCAGCTCCTTGGTCAGGAATTCCGGGATCAGGTCGCCACGAAACTCCGTGATCAACACGCCGAGGCCGGTCTGTCGCACCAGCGGAATGCCAGGCCGCGGCTGGTAGGCGAGCGCGACCTCGCCTCCGGGGATGCCGCCGCCCGCGACGTAGACGGCATCGGGCGGCCCCAGTCCCGAGGGGACCGCAATGGCGAATTTCACCGACGATTGAGCGTCCTCCATCGTGGTGCGACGCCCCAGGTCGAGTGAGGTCACCGGCGACGACGACGGAAGCGGGGACGGCACCCGGTTGACGATCACGCCCTGCACGTGGAAGAAATGGGCGATCGCGTTGCGGGCGCCGGGAATCGCGAGCGCCGCGGCGCCGACCAGGGCCAGCAGCAGGGCGGCGGCCAGGGCGAGGCGTCGAGGATCGCCCCACAGGGTGCGGCGCGGCACTGGCGGCACCTGGGCCACGATTCGCGTCCGGACCGGCATCGTCAGGTTTGGCGTCGGTGGATACGGATAGCGGGACCCGAGTGATCGGAGCGCGCCCTCCAGCTCGAGGTCCGTCACACGCGGGAGATCAGCCATCTCGCCCTCCGGTCGTCGATGGAAGCCGGAAGTCCGCAGGGAGGGCGGCGCGCAAACGAGCCAGCGCACGAGATAGTCTCGACTTCACCGTCCCCCGCGGACAGTTGAGCGCCACCGCCATCTCGGACTCGGCGAGGTCGAAAAACAGCCGGTAGGCGAGGACCAGCCGATCATCCTCGCGCAGGCCTCGCAACGTGGTGATCAGGGTCGCGCGAAACTCGTCGGCCTCGGCCGCCCGCTCCGGCGAAGGGGCCGCTTCGCCGGAGGATTGGGCGGCGAGGGCGCGCTCCGCGAGAACGGTTCGCCGGCGCGCCGACGCCCGGCGATTCCGCGCCTCGTTGGCGACGATCCGGAGCAGCCATGGCCGAAATGGCGCCCCCGGCCGGAAGCGGCCGAGCGCGTAATAGGCGTTCACGAACGCCTCCTGCGCGGCGTCCTCGGCATCCGCGGCGTCACCGGTGACCTGGTAGGCAACCCGGAACGCCAGCTCCTGATACTGCTGGACGAGTGCTTCATAGGCATTGACATCGCCATTTCTGGCGCGTTCGACGAGCGTTAGGTCGTCCAGTGGCCGGCCCTCCACGGATCGATTGCTATCCCTTCATACCAGTCGGCCGGTCGACTGGTTCCCGCGCCGCCTGATCCCGAATTGGCGCGTTAGACCGGGTCGACCTCAAACGACGACTCGACCGGCACGCCCTGGCGCAGGGTGTTCAGCACGACGCAGTACTTCTCGGCGCTGCGGAGCAGCCGCTCCGATCGCTCGCCGCGGAGGTCACCCGCAAGGCGAACCGTTGTCCGGCAGCGGATCGCCGTCAAGCCGATCGGGTAATCACCCATCGCCAGCGTCCCGCGAGGATCCCAGTCCGCCTCGACCACGACCTCAAGCGCCGCCAGCTCGATGCCCATGTTAGCCGCGACCATGCGCAGCGTCGTCTCCTGGCAGGCGGCCAACGCGCCGAGCAGCAGGTCGCCCGAGCAGGGAACGTCGCCGGCGCCACCGACGGCCGGATGGGCACCCGATTTCCATGACATCGAGGGCGCCGATTCCGGGACGATTCCACAGTGCAAGGGGTCGCTGAGGTCGTGATGACCGCTGCGGACCCTGAGCCGGACGAGCGCCGACTCTGGATTGGTTTTATACCGCTCACGGATCGGTGTTTGGAGTTCGCGGACGTTGATGGTGGCCATGTCAGTACTCTAGGTCGATGGCGGGCGACCTGACGGTTCTGGACGGGAACACCTTCTTCGTCTCCGACCCGGCGGGGGATGTGGAACCTGGCCCGGACCCGAATGGCTTCTTCCACGCCGACATGCGCCACCTGTCGAGCTGGAGGCTGCTGATCAATGGTCAGCCGCTCTACGTGCTCACCAGCCGCGCGGTCGACTACTATTCCGCGGCCATCTTCGGCACCCTCGCCACGGCGGGCGTTGGCGAGAACCCGCCGATCTCGATCCGGCGAGACCGTTTTGTCGCCGTCGGCGTGCACGAGGATCTAACGATTCAGAACCACAGTGATCAGCCGCAGAGTCTAACCATCGACGTCGAATACGGCAGCGACTTCGCCGACCTATTCGAAGTGAAGGATCATGCCCCCCGGCGCGGGCAGATTCGTGCCGAGGTGAGCACGGATCACCTGCGCTTGATCTACAAGCGTGATGACTTCCGTCGCGAGACCATCATCACCTTCGGTGAGCCCTTCGCCGTCGAGCCCGAGCGAGCGCATGCCGAGTTGACCCTGGAGCCGCGCGGCGAATGGCGCGCCTGCATCGACATCGCGCCGGTTGGAACTGGCGAGATGTATCGCCTCCGGCATGGCGAGCGGGCCTTCGGCAATCCCAAACCCGACATGCCCACCTCGTTCGAGCAATGGATGGCGCAGGCGCCGACGCTCATCACCGACAACGATGTCCTGCTTCACACCTATCGTCGGAGCCTGGTCGACCTCGCGGCGCTGCGGTTCCGCCCTCTGAAGGCCCTCTCCTATTCGCTGCCGGCCGCCGGCCTTCCGTGGTTCATGGCGCTGTTCGGTCGCGACAGCCTGATCACGGCATACCAGGCGCTACCCTTCCAGCCGCATTTGGCTCGCACCACCCTCGAGGCGCTGAGCCACTGGCAAGCGAGTGAAGACGACGCGTTTCGCGATGCCGAGCCGGGCAAGATCCTCCATGAGCTGCGGCTTGGGGTGCTGACCATGCTCGGTGAGCGTCCGCACAGCCCCTATTACGGCACCCACGATGCGACGCCGCTGTTCCTG
>VBJI01000206.1:5445-7711 GCA_005880875.1 Chloroflexota bacterium | reverse complement strand
CGCATCTGCTCTCGGCCGAGCCATACGGCGAGGGGTGGGTGGTCGACGCGCTCCGGACGGCGGCCGGCCAAGCCCTCGCGCAGGGTGCACCTGAGGCGGCGGTGTCCTACCTGCGCCGGGCGCTGGCCGAGCCCCCGGCACCCAAGGCTCGGATCGATGTGCTCGTCGAGCTCGGCGCGGCAGAGACGTGTTTGCCGGCCACCCAGGACTTCGCGGCGCTGCGCGAAGCCCTCGAGCTCGCACGGAACCCTCGCGAGAGGGCCGAGATCGCAGAGCAACTGTCATGGGCCTTGGTCGTTGCCGCTCAGAACGCGTCGGCACGTACCTTGCTCGAGAGCGAGCTGGAGTCGAGCGATGACTTCGACCCGTCGCTCGTGGAGCGGCTGGAGGCGCATCTGATCGGGACCGGCGCACCCGATCTCGCAACGCAAGGAATACCCGACCGCGTGGCTCGCAATTTCGAGCGCTTCAAGCGCGGCGAGGTTCGCGATCCGGTGATGTTCGCCGCGCTGGCGCAGACCGGAGCGGTCGTCGGGCTGCCCGCAGTCGACGTCGCCGCGATAGCCCGGGTGGCGGTGCGCGATGAACGTCTGGTCGAGGACTGGTGGCCCGCTTACTGGGGTGGGGTCTCGGCGTTGTCATGGGCGGATCGACTGGACGAGGCCGTCGTAGCGGCGGACGCTGGGATCGCGGAAGCACAGCGCCGAGGCCGGGCCTCAATGTTCATGCCAGGGTCGATACACCGGGCCCAGATGGCCTTCCGGGCGGGCGAGCTGAGCGTTGCCGAGATGCACTCGCAGGGCGGACTCGAGCTGGCTCGGGAGCTCGGCCCAGCCGCTGAGGTATGGGCGACGATGTGGTACGCGGGAACATTGCTCGAGCGCGATCGGGTGGCGGAAGCGGCCGGACTGCTCGACGCCGTGCAGTTCAGCGATGAGTTGCTCGGGCTGTGGCAGGGAGCCGTACTGCTCGTCGACCGCGGGCGGGTGCGGGTCGCGCTCGGTGAGTTGGAGTTGGGCGTCACGGACCTGCTCGACGCCGATAGGCGGATGGCGGCCCCGGGCTACCAGCTGAGCGTGCTGAACGACTGGGTGCCGACGGCCACCGCCACGCTTGAGAAGCTTGGACGCCGAGAGGAGGCCCGGGAGCTGGCGCACCGCGAGCTCGCCGACGCGGTCGCCTTCGGAGCCTCCCGCCGGCACGGGATGGCGTTGTCTGTGTGCGGGCTTCTCGAATCAGGGGCTGAGGGGCTGGCTTGGCTGCGTGAGGCGGTTCGGATCCTGGAGGGCTCACAGGCGCGGCTCGAGCACGCCCGCGCCCTGGTGAATCTCGGCGCGGGACTGGCGGCGCGCGGCGAGCGCGAGCAGGCCCGCGAGCCGCTCGCGCAGGGGCTCGACCTCGCTTACAGATGCGGTGCGGTCGCGGTCGCCGAGCAGGCACGGTCGGAGCTCGTGGCAACCGGGGCGCGCCCACGACGCGAGGCGCTGAGCGGCCCCGATTCGCTCACGCCCGCTGAGCTGCGCGCCGCCCGCATGGCAGCAGAGGGGTTGACGAACCGCGAGATCGCGCAGGCCCTGTTCCTGTCCGCCAAGACCGTCGAATGGCAGCTCTCGCACGCCTACTCGAAGCTCGGCGTCAGCGGCCGAACTGAGCTCGCCGGCGCGCTCAAGGCATCCCGCCCGAACACCGGGGTGCCATAGCCAAAAGTCCGGGGTGCTCCCCGGTGTACCGGGTCGCCCGACCCGCGAAGCTCACGGATCGCGGCGGAGACGCCTTCACAACACAACGCCTGCGGCTCGTCCGAGTGCGCAGCGATAGGAGGTGGTCAGGATGATCACGAAGGGCAAGCTGGCGATCGGCTTGGCCAGTGCGGGAGCGGTGGTGGCGCTGTTGCCGGCCTCGGCGGGCGCCGAGGGCCTCTGCGAAACCTGCGGAGGCGGGACCCCTCCGGGCGTGACGACGGCTATCGATCATGTGCTAACGAACCCTAGCGTCAGTGATTTGGTGGCGGAAAAAGCGTTCCCGCACATGCTCGCGGCAAACCACAACGAGACGGTGCTGAGCCTCGCCTGAGCTTCCGGGAAGGTCGGCGCAGGCGTGGCTTGCCCCGACCCTAGGCGGTCGGGTGCGCGTGAGGAGCGTGGCGAGCGTTGGCAGCGCGGAGTTCGAGCGGCTCCTGACTGCTGCTGAGGCTGCGTGCGACGAGCGCAGGCCGCGGGAGGCGGAGCGGCCAGCGGTGGCCGCGATGGCGATCGCCGAGAAGCAG
>VBJI01000206.1:2605-5307 GCA_005880875.1 Chloroflexota bacterium | reverse complement strand
CTTCGCGACGCGTTGCGGCTGGCTGCGCGTGCCTTCGGGCCCGACGATCCGGCGGTCGTCGGGCCCGCGAACGACCTCGCGGTGCTCTACAAGTACACGGCTCGCTTCGACGAAGCCGAGCTGCTGTACCGGCGCGCGTTGCGAATCGTCGAGGCGAGCCGGGGGAGCGATGATCTCGAGGCGGCGACGCTGTGGCACAACCTCGGTGGTCTCGAGCACGCGCGGGGACGCGACGCGCTGGCTGAGCCGGCGGCCTGCCGCGCGGTCGAGATCCGCACGCGCGCGCTCGGTGGCGATCACCCGGCCGTCGCCGCCGATGCGGCTGCGCTCGCTGCGATCCTCGATGCGCTCGGACGCACGGACGAGGCCGAGACGCTGTTTCGCCAGGCGCTCGACACCTTCACCAGGCTGCTTGGGCCCCGCCACTACGAAGTCGCGATCAACGCCAATAACCTCGCCGCGCTGCGCTACCGCCTCGGCGACCACGACCAGGCGCAGGCCCTCTGGGAGCAGGCGCTCGAGATCAAGCGCGAGCTGCTCGGATCGGCTCACCCCGAAGTCGCCACGACCATCGTCAACCTCGGCGTGCTCGCCGCGACACGCGGAGAGGACGACCGTGCGCGGTCGCTCTTCGAGCAGGCCGTGCAGATGCTCGGCCCGGACATTGGCTCTGACCACCCGGTGCTCCGCGCCGCGAGAGAAAACCTCGCGAAGCTCGCCAAGGGGCGCAGCACAGACGATGCGCGCGTCCGCGGCCACGACCGCTGACGCCTCATCTTTGCAGGGTGAGCTTTCAGATTCTTCGGCCGGAGGCTGCAGTTGGGCCTCGCACGCTTGCAGTCGTCAATGCGTAGATAGCGCTAGATATTGCTTACCCCGAAGTGCGAGCGAAGCGGTAGGTAAAAGTCGAGGACGACCTCCTTCCACTCGCTCGAGCGCACGCGCAGCGCGAGCAGCTGAAACGTCCCGCATAACGCTCGGTAGAGGAAGGACCAGAGCACGCATTACCTCCGCGGTAGCCATCACGAAGCGCGGCAAGCTACCGGCGCAGCCATCGCGTGGCGCGCTGCGAGCCGAGCGGAATCTACTTTTCGAACCCTACGCGGTGTCGACGGTGAAGAAGTCGCACGCGAGCATGCTCGCCGCCTGGGCGCGGACGAACTCGCGCCACGAGGGGCGGTCTCTCTTTCCCGCGGGTCCGAGCCCCGCCTCGCGCAGCAGCTTACGGACCGTGGTGGCCGCGACGGTGAGCCCGAGTGAGGCGAGCTCGCCGGCGATCCGCTGGTAACCCCAGCGGGGGTTCTCGCGCGCGAGGCGCAAGACGACCGCCCCTATCTCGCCGCTGATCGGAGGGCGGCCTGCCGGCCTTGCCGGGTAGGTCCAGCGGCGCGCCACGAGGCGCCGGTGCCAGCGCATGAGGGTGTCCGGGGTGATGAAGAACGAGCCCCAGCGGGCGCGTGGGAGGAGGCGGCTGGCGGCAGCCAGGAAGGCCCGATCCGCGGGCCGAAGCGAGGGTCGGCTCACTTGGCGGCGAAGGATCGCGAGCTCGTGGCGGAGCACGACGACCTCGAGCTCCTTGAACTCGCGCGAGCGGCAGCAGAGTGCGACCAGCTGGAGTAGGCGTCGCAACGCGACGTAGAGGAGTGAGGCGACCAAGCAAGGCCTCCTGTCTAGAGGACGAAAGCGCGCGACTTTAGGGATTCGTCAGCTGCTGAGCCGGCCTTGTGCGAACGGGGATCCCCCGCTAGCAAGGTGCGATCGAGTTTGCGCACCTCACAAGGTGGTGACTGGAGCGCAAGCTGGGTGTTGGGCTGGGTACCTCAAGAGCCCGCTGAACCCTGACCAACTCGTGACAACTGCACGTGCGGATCCCATCCTGGCGGCGGAGCGGTGCCGGTCGAGAACCACCGGCAGCCATGTGACATCCACTCCTCGCGCCAGCGTTCGTAGATGACGCAGCGGGCACTGGGTTCGCCACCCGCGACGTCATCGAAGCCAAAATGGATCCCACACGATGGGCAAATCTCGTCTGACGCATACTGATCTTCCTGCCACGGAGCTTGGTCCAGCCGGTCGTAACCACATGCAGGGCAAACGAACGTAGCGTTCGTCATGGAGCATTCCCGGGCTGGGCGTTCCAATACTCCTCGTTCGTCGGATATCCGTGGCTGAGAGTGTCTACGTCGGCGGGCTAGCGGAGTCCTAGTTGATTTGACGCGACCGTTCTGACCCTACCGTCCGGCGCCGCGCACAGCAGAGATCTCGGCGTCGCCGACGACGCGCAGGTTCCACAGAGCGAACCTCGCCCCCGGCCGGACAAAGTCGTTCGCTTCCGCTTCAGGAAAGACGACCTTTGCTGCGACCGATTCGCCCGGGATAAGGGGTCGACCCGACTCGGTGTGGATGACCCCAACGAGCCCTGGCCCTAGATCGCCCTCCGATATAACACGGAAAACGAGGCTGGGGGTCGGGGTCTGGAGGGGCCGGCGCATGCCGCCCTCCTCGGTGCTACGGAGGTTGAGCCTGGTTTGAGCTTCGGTGGCCATGATCAATCATGGCTCCACGGTGACGCCGGTGATCCGTGGCAACAGTTCGTTAGGGAGAGCGTACCCGAGGCCGCGCTCCACCCCGACCAACGGGTACGTCTCGAAGGATCTTTGTAGGTCTCGTGAGAAGACACCGGATGTGATCGCGTCATAGCT
>VBJI01000206.1:0-2583 GCA_005880875.1 Chloroflexota bacterium | reverse complement strand
CCTCTCTCCGGAGAAGCGACCGAACAAGCGATCGAGAAAGCCCAGGGCTCGGCTCGTGGTCTCAGCCTTCCCCTCCGGACCCGGCGCAGCTGCCAGGATCGCCTGCGAGACGGGATTTGACATGAGGTTGTGGGAAGCCTGATAAGACGCGGTGTTGCTGTCGGAACATGGCGTCGCGCAGATGGCAGCGTTGCCGGAACGTTTCCGAATCGAACGTTGTCGTCGCCGCCGGGGGATGACCGGTCGGCGGAGCGCTCCGCTTCCGCAGGCGAAGTTCTGGATCGTGCTTGCGGAAGTGGGCTCTCGCGTCGATCCTGGTGACGTGGGCACGGACAACATCGCAGTACGCGGCGGACCACGCGCACGATCCGTCGCGATGATCGCGGTAGGCGTGGCCGTCGCCAGCATGGGGAGCGCTTCAGCGGAGGCGACCTTGCCAGGGCGCAACGGAGACATCGTCTTCGGGCACGAAGGCCGAGGCGGGACGTCGCAGATATGCATCCTTCGCTCTGGGGCCAGGCACGTCGAGTGCCTTACGAGTGGACGGAACGACAAGTTCTCGCCGGCTTACTCGCCCGACGGCGAACGGATCGCGTTTAGCGTGCGCCGGTGGGTCGGCAGCCAGCTAGTCGATTCCATAAAGGTCATGGAGAGCGACGGCAGTCACGTCCGCTTTCTCGCACACGGGGAATCCCCGCAGTTCCGGCCGGACGGCCGCAAGGTCGTGTTCACCCGCGTCCGCGGGGGTGGCAGCGCGATCTACACACTGGGCTTGTTAAGGCCCGCGCCGACGGCAGCCGCCCCCGTCAGTTGACCGTAAGCCCGGTGTCGGCACCAGACCAGGACGGGAATCGCCAGCTCCTTTTTATCGACAGTAGGCCGCGGTTCTCGCCGGACGGAAGGCGCATCGTTTTCCTCAGGAGCGACGCCGGACAGGCTGGCGGAGTCGGCGACATCTACCTCATGGACGCGAACGGCAACCACGTCGAGCAGCTCACCCCGCATCGCCGCTACGCGAACAACTACGCGGATCCCACTTTCTCTCCGGATGGCCGGATGATCGCCTTCGCGGACGAGTCGAGCAATGGCCGCTCGATCATGCCCCAGATCTACGTAATGCACCCAGACGGGAGAGGGCGCCGTCCTGCGACGCGATCTCGTGGGTGGTTCACGGGACTTGACTGGCAGTCACTCCCGCCGATCGATCAAGGACCCTGGGGGACGCGACGGTAGAGCGTCTCCGTCTCCACTCGCCGTTTCCGCGCCCGGACGTTACCTTGAGCTATGCCCGCGTGACCGCTCCTTCGAGCCCCAGATAAAGCTGGATGCCCGCGCACGCACCAACGTCGTCACACACCGCACTCACCTCCAACGAGCACCAATCCGCCCACGACCCCACCAAGGCTTAGCCCCACGTACCGTCGGAATGGCAGAGTCCCTCGCCCTTGGGCGAGCAGGTACGTTCCTTGCTGCCACCCACACCGACCTCGGTGATGAGGAAGCGGTGGTTCTCACCTCCGGTGTTCGCCGCCGACACCGACGTGACCGTAACCGACGTCGCGTTGGGCGCGGCAACTGAGACTTCGCCACCACAGCCCCACCCTGACCGGTCTCGCGCTAGAGCGTTCCTAATGCTTCGGAGCGTTTGAAGCTCCAGCACAGACCCGAAGCGGCTTCGTGGCCGCGGTAGGCGCAGCCAACGTTGGGACCGACACGGGTTTGTGCACTGCCGGTAGTCCCCCGTCCACACAACACAGGACTCGACTAGCGACACCCTCTCGTTCGCCTTCTCTATTGCCTGCATGTCTTGCTCTTTTGAGCAATACGTCTTGTTAAACGTCTGGGGGAATGCCCGCGCATTCCTCTCGAATATCTGCTCGGGCTCGACCGGGAGACCGGGGCAGCGCCGGATCTGCTCCTGAGCAGCAGCCTCGTGTTTGGCGTAGCGGGTCGCGAGGCGCCAGGCGGACTCATCGCTGTTGTATTTCTGCTCGGCCTGCCTTTGCGATAGTGCCTCGCGCCTCTGCAAAAGCATGGCGTCGCGAGCGCTGAGTGGCTTGACTCGTGGCGGGGCGAGTCCAACGGACCCTCCAGGCGGATCGAACGCGAGGATTACCACGATGGCGATCGGCAAAACCGTGCCGACGACAATGGCTATCGAGCGAAGACCTCTGCCCACGTAAGCGGAATCGGCAGATCAAGCGATGCGCTAAAGATCGCGCCGGCCGGATGTCGGCCTAGCCGTGACGCCGGCGACACTTGACGAACGCGATATGGCGGCTCGCCGGTCCTTCAACGCGCGCCAGCGCCCCGCGTCGCGTCTCACGCGACCCCCCGTGACAGCACTGACGCACGGGCCACCACCGGCTCTTGCGAGGTACTCATCGAGTAGCCCCGCGGCCTCTGCCTCAGACCCAGGAAACAGATGGCCATACCGATCCAACGTGATGGTCACGGACGAGTGACCCATGAAGCTCGAAAGCGCCTTGGCGTTGACGCCAGCGGCGATCATTAACGACGCAAAAGTGTGTCGGCACTCGTGAAGTCCGATGGTGAAGGGTGCCAAAACCCCGATCTGACCCG
>VBJI01000045.1 GCA_005880875.1 Chloroflexota bacterium | reverse complement strand
GGCGGTCGCGACAAGAAACACGCTGATAAAAACGCCGGGAATCCAATGCAACGCCAAGAACGGAACGCCAACGGTTAATAGCGCGCGGCTGATATCGGCCCCAACCATGACCCATTGCCGGTTATAACGATCAACAATTGAGCCCGCAATCAGGCCGAACACAACGGTTGGAACAGCTTTCGCAACAAGCCCGAGCGCAACGAGTGACGCTGATCCGCCAACAACAAAGAGCATGATCGCGAGGCCGGTCGTATTCATCATGTCGCCGAAATAAGACACTCCTTGGCCTACGAAGAGGCGCCTGAATTGCTGAATCGCCAGTAGATCACGGTATGTGGCCTTCTTTTCTGGCGCCTGCGTCGGAATTGGAACATCCCAGCGGCTGGATACGATTGTTTCCAGGGCGCCGATTACAGCCGGGTCGTACCACGTTCCAGCTAGGTCGCGAAGCTCGTGTATCGCCTCAGCCGGCGTCTTGACCGTCGGTCGAAACACCCGGGCCTGCGTGATGGTGTCAAAGGCGTCGCACGCATTGACAATCCGAGAACCGATGGGGATGGCATCAGTCTTAAGGCCATCTGGATAACCTTTCCCATCCCATCGCTCATGATGGTGTCGAACAATGTTGGCAACATCCTTTTGTTCCGGGTGTTCGGCAAGTATCTGCGCACCCTCGGTTGGATGCGTCTTGATGATTTCGTACTCCTCCGGAGTGAGCTTGCCGGGCTTGAGCAGAATCGAATCTGGGATAGCGATCTTCCCCAAATCGTGGAGGATCCCTCCTACCCTCACCGTGTTGCACATTTCATCGCTCAAATGAAGGAGCCGAGCTACCCCTTCGGAGAGTTCTCCTACTCGTTGTGAGTGGCCGTAAGTCTGACCGTCTCTCTTGTCGACGACGCGGCTCTGCATGATGAATGAGTCACGCAGCCATTGATCAAGTCGGTTTTGCTTCGACAGACTGGCTCTGTAGATCAGCAGGGGTCCGTATAGGAGGAAGACCACTAGTCTGCCGCCGATTGAGTTCGTCTGCATCATCGTGTAAATCAAGTAGCCGACAATCGGCAAGGCGATGTAGGTCAGCCAGCTACCAGCTGCGGCATTCGCTGCAGTGCGCCAAAAGTTAGCGCCCTGGTGAATGGTGAGGAAGCCAGCAACGAAGAAATCGTTCAGGCCGACGATGAGCAGGACCACGAGAGGGAGAGCAACTACCCAGGCGGGCTGCTGCCTTTCCAGGCCGAAGGCATAGAAAGCTAGGCTTGGTATTCCATAAACCAGGCTAAACATGCCGCGCGAGAAAACGAAGCGGGTCCAGGGAACGGACCTACCTGGAATCCTTTCGTCGATCGTTCCGATCGCCGCTACCCACATCAGGGCCCAGGGTGGGAGCGATAAAAGGGCTCCGAACAGAGGTGCTAAACCGACGGAAACGATGATTCCGTGCCGGGTTCTCAGCGGAGCCAGCGACGAAAGGAAGGTCAGGACCAGAAGGACCAAGATTCGGGCTATGAGCTCACCGACGCCCGGGCCTCTGAGGTCGCTTGGCGCCTGAACGACGGTGGTAATTAGGAGAAAACCCAACCCCGCGAGGCCAATTGACAGCAGGTAAAGGGATGTCAGCTTAGGCCTGGGCATCAGGATCCTCGATATCTAATCACATAACTAAATGCGCCCCCGTATCTGACGGGGAACAAAAAAACCCGGGTCGAACCCGGGTCTTTTTAAGTCGAATCGGTGTCAGATGTTGAAGTTTGCTCCGCCTGCCAGGATAGCCCCGAGCAGGCCGACGACTACAACAAGAAGTTTCTTCATCGCGACCACCCCCACTGATATTCCCGGGACCCGCGCAGAGGACTCCCTTTGGGCCTGGGCCGCCGCTTCGGCCCGCGTCTGGACGTGCAACTTTCGGTAGATGTTGCGCAGGTGGGACTTGATCGTGCCTTCGCTCAAACCGAGGCGGTTGGCGATCGCCTTGTTGCCCTTACCCTCCACCAGCATCCGGACGATCTCGGTCTCGCGTTCGGTGAGGGGATCCGCGAGGGGCCGGCGGGGCCGCTTGAGGGTCGCGCCTAACCGCATGATGACCCGGCGAGTCAGTCCGTCGTCGAGTTGGAACCGGCCGGCGTGCGCGTCCTGGATGCTGCGGGCCAGGCTGATCGGGTCCACATCCTTTAAGACATACCCCGAGGCGCCGGCCGCCACCATCTCCACGATGTCCTCCTCGGCCTCGGAGACCGTTAGTGCCAGGACCACCTGTTCCGGATCCTCCTCCTTGATCGCTCGGGTGGCGGCGATACCACCCATCTCCGGCATGTTGAGGTCCATCAGGATGACGTCCGGCTTGAGCCGCCGCGATCGCTCCACCGCCTGACGACCGGTTACCGCCTCGCCGACGATGTCGATCTCCGGAAAGTCGCGCAGCATGCCCTGGACGCCCGCCCGGAAGATCGGCCGGTCATCGGCGATCAGCACTCGCACGCGGCTCATTCGGAGCGCTCCGCGGGACCAATCAGCGTCACCAGGGTCCCTTCGAGCGATTGGCTCACGATCTCGAGGGTGCCGCCCATGAGCTCAGCCCGCTCACGCATCCCGACCAGGCCGTACGAGCCCACCTTCTTGGGGTCCTCCGCGACCCGGCGAACGTCGAACCCGCGGCCGTCATCACGGACCGTCAGGACCCAGGGCAGCGTCGAGAGATCGAGGACGACCCACAGGTTACGGGCCTGAGAGTGCTTCCGGACGTTCGAGAGGCTCTCCCGCAGCACCTGGAAAATGACTTCCTTCTGCTCCGCGCTGATGCCGCTTTCCTCGCCCCGGATACTCACGTTGGTCTCCACCAGGTTCACGCGGCCGAACTGGTCGATCAGCTTCAAGACCGACGCCAGCAGCCCTTCCGACTGAATCGTCTTGGGTCGGAGCGACCGCAAGATGTCGCGCGCGCCGGCCAGGATCTCTTCGGTCATCGACCGCAGCTGGGGCAACAACTGGCTGGCATCGTCAGGGTCGCGCTGGCGGCGCTGTTCGTAATACTTGAAGAGCGCGACGACGGCTGCCAGGTCCGAAGCCAGCCCGTCATGGATTTCACGGGCGAGGTTCAGCCGCTCCTGGAGGACCGCGACCTCAGCCACCTTGATCGCCAGGCTGTGCGCGCGCAGCGCCGCCACAGCCTCGACGGCCAGGTCTTCAAGCCGGACGGCGTCGCGCCGGTCGAGGCGCCAGGGCGTCCTGCGGAGCAAGGCGAGCACGCCAACGGGCCGCTCGAGCGGTGGCGACAGGGCAATTGCGGCGAAACCCCGGTACCCGGCGTCGACCCAGGTTGCTTCATCTGGGGTGAGTTCCTCGGCGGAGAGGTCCTCGACCGTGATGACCTCGTTGTTGTCCAACGCCTGCCGGAGGAGCCGGCTGCTGATCGCGGTCGCGCCTTCAGGCGCGGCCAGCGACTCCGTCGGGACCCCGGCGCGAAGAACGAAGCGCCGCTGCTCGCCGAGGGTGTACGCCTGGCTGGCATCGACCTGCAGGAGGTCCAACGCCTGCTGAGCCGCCGCAAGCAGGATGGTCTGAAGCGGTCCGGCCATCTGCTCCGGAACCAGCCGCGCCGCCGGGGTCTCGGGGAGCGCAGGCGCCGGCGGTTGCTCGACTGTCGGCGCCGGCTCGCCGACGCTCGGCTCCGCGGTGACCATCTCAGCGGCAGGAGTCTCCTCCACAGCCGGCGGCTCCAGTGCCGGCGGCTCTAGTGCCGGCGGTTCGGGCGCTAGTGCTTCGGGTGCGGGCGATTCAGTCGCCGGCGGTTCCGGTGCTGGCGGCTCAGCCGCTGGAGCCTCCGCCGGCGCCGGTGCTTCTGCGGTGACGGTCGGGGCGGCCGGCTCGGCCTCGGCGGGCTCGGGGAAAGCCGCCGCCTGCGTCCGCTGCATCGACCGGGCAAAGAGGTCGAAGAAGTGGTCCAGCACGCGCCGTTCTTCGGGACGGAGCTCACCATCGACGCCGGCGATCATCTCGGTGGCGGTCACCCGGGGGGCGTGGTCCCCTGAGCGGGACGCTTCCGCCTCGCGGCGGAGCCGGCGGATCAGCTCCCGGAGTCGCTCAGCAGCCTCGGACCGCTCGTCGGCGCCCGGGTCGCGGCCGCGGGCGCGCGCCAGCTGCTCCGCGATTTCCGCGAAGTTGACTTCGAGGTAATGAACCAGAACATCGTGCATTGGTTGTTCGCAGCCGACTCCGATCATCGAAGTCGTGAAAACGATTCTTGTCAAGGGCTGTACGGCGGATGTCGAAAACGACGGACAACGTGTAGAAAGATGTTACGGGAGCCACAGCTATAATGTCCGAGTCGCGGCTTCCCCAGGACCTGTGATCTTTATTGACTGCTGAAACAGCCACCGTCCGGCTCTCCTACATCATCAACCACGATGTAACGAGAGCCGCGATGCAGAACTTCTCGGCCCGCACGGGCATCTCGTTGGCTGCCGATTCCGCGGACGGCTACCAGATCCCGCCCGACCTGCCGCAGAGCGACTTTTGCCTGATCATGCAGAACTTCGGCCGCTGCGAGATGGTGCCAAATTCCTCAGCACCGCCGGCCGGCAACGAGCCTCAGCTTCGCTACGACGGCGCCCAGATCGGTCACCTGGTGATTCCCATCTGCGACGGTCGTCATCTGCTTGGCCGGCTGGTCAGCGAACCGTTCTCCGTGTCGAAGCCCGACTTTGCCACCGTCTATGAGTTGGCGCGGGCGCTCCCGGTGCACCCCGACAACCTGATGCGCGCGGTGCAATCGGTGCCGGTCGTGTCGCAGCCGAACATCATGGAGGCGGCCAATCTGGTGCACACGCTGGTGCAACATGTCGTGGCGCAGAACTACAAGCACCAGGACGAGCTCACGGTGCTGCGAGCCTTCGACAGCATCATGAGCAACCTCAGCTACGAGGTCCTGAGCGACATGATCCTCAACCTGGGTACCCGGTTGCTTCGCGGCCAGGCGTCGTTACTGTTTCTAGCCGGGGAGCAGGACCAGCGCGAGGAAGCCTATTCCGGTCCCGAACCCAATGGCACGGGCGATCTGCGCCGGCTCCTGGTCGAGATGAGCGATTTCGTGCTGCAGTCCAAGCGTCCGCTCTCGGTTCCGGACGCCTCCCAGAGCCCGTGGACCCAGTATTTGCTTGGCCACCAGGACGTGCAGGGGTCCGTCACGATCACACCCTTGCTACAGCAGGATCGTATCCGGGGAACGCTCGGCATCTATGCCAGCGACGCGAGCCGCGACCCCGAGTCGGACCTGCACCTCTTGTCGATGCTCGCCGCCCAGGCCGTCAACAGCCTGGTGATGCTCGAACGCCTGGTCGCCAGTGAGGAGCAGGCGCTGACCGATGGCCTCACCGGGCTCTACAATTACCGGTTCTTCCAGGAGAGCCTGCAGCGGGAACTCAGCCGCGCCTCCCGCAGCAAGGCGCCGCTCTCGCTGATCGTGCTCGACCTCGACAACTTCAAGGTCATCAACGACGGCTACGGACACGGCGTCGGAGACCGGGTGCTTCGCCATCTGGCTGACCTCATCCAGCGCCACAGCCGTAAGGCCAACGTCGTGGTGCGCTACGGCGGCGACGAGTTCTGCATCATCGTGCCGGAGGGTGACCTGGATACCGCCCGCCAGGTCGCTGAGCGGGTGCTGACCGAGATCCGCAACAGCCCTTACGGCGACGAGGCCCACGGCGTTCCGCCGCAGGCGCTGACGGTAAGCGCGGGCGTCACCGCGTATCGCCCCGAAGAAGACAACGCGTTCTCGTTTTTCAAGCGCGCCGACGAGAACCTCTTGACCGCAAAGCGCACCGGCAAGGATCGGGTCGTCGCCGAGTAGTCAGCGGCGGCGGTAGGGCCGGCCCAGGGCCCGGCGTAAGAGCCAGGGGATAGCCGCGGCGACGAGCGGTCGCTGCAGAAAGAAGGTCAGCCGCTCGATCTTCGGAAAGAGCTCCGACGACGTGTGCTGCAGGTCGAAGCCGTGCTCGTTGAGGCGAGCAAAGACTTGCTCGAGCGCGGTGGCCTCGTCGAGCGCATAGCCGGAGAGCTCGGCAGCCCGGCGCGATGTCTTGCGATACGCCCGCCAGGTCGACTGGATCCCGTAGATCAGCAGGATGAGACCGATGCCGGCGCAGGCAACGGCGACGGCTGCGAGCGTTACTCCTCGGCCTCCTCCGTCCCGCCCACTCCGGCGATCGTGGCCACGGTGTCGCCTTCATCGAGTCGCATGATGATCACGCCCTGCGTCTGCCGACCGGCGACCCGGATGTTCTCGATCGGGGTGCGGATCACCTGGCCACCTTCGGAGATGACGATCAACTGCTCCTCTTCGGGATTGACCACCACCCGCATCCCGACAAGTGGCCCGGTACGATCGGTGATCGCCATGGTGTAGACGCCCTGACCGCCGCGGCTATGCGCCGGGTATTCCGCGAGCGGTGTGAGCTTCCCGTAACCCCGCGCCGACACGACCAGCAAGTGGGCATCCTTTCGCACGATGTCGAAGCCGGCGACGAGCGCGTCCTTGCGCAAGGTGATCGCCCGGACCCCGTGGGTGTCGCGGCCCATGGGTCGCGCCTGCTTCTCGTTGAACCTGACGGCTTTGCCATCCGTCGTCGCAATGATGAGCTCGTCGGATCCGCTGCTCAATTTGACCCAGTTCAGCTCATCGCCCTCGTCCAGATCGATGGCAATGAGCCCGTTGCGGCGAACCTGGCTATAGAGCCGCGCCAGCGTCTTCTTGATGGTGCCCTGTTTGGTCACCATGACCAGGTAGCGATCCTCCGCCCAGTCGGTGATCCCGACGACCGCGGTGATTTTGTCCTTCGGATCGATGTCGATCAGGTTGGCGATCGGAAGACCCTTGGCCTGGCGGTTGACGTCCGGAATCTCGTGGACCCGAAGCCGGAACACCGAACCATGATTCGTGAAGAACAGCATGTCGGAGTGGGTCGAGGCAATCGCCAGATGCTCGACGAAGTCCGATTCGACGCGGGCCGCGCCCAAGATACCCTTGCCGCCACGGCGCTGCGGGCGGTAGGTGGTGGCCGGCACCCGCTTGACGTACCCACGATGGGTGAGCGTCACCACGACATCCTCTTTCGGAACGAGGTCCTCTTCGTTGAGCTCGACCGAGCCCTGGAAGTCGAGCTGGGTCCGGCGAGCGTCGCCGTACTTCTTTTTGAGGTCGGCCAGCTCGTCCTTGATCAACAGCATGATCTTGGGTTCGTGGGCGAGGAGGTCCTCGAGATAGGCGATCCGCTTGATCACCTCCTCGTATTCCTCCATCACCTTGTTGCGCTCGAGCCGGGTCAACCGTCCGAGTCGCATGTCGACGATCGCCTTGGATTGCCGCTCGGAGAGCTTGAATCGCTCCTGCAGACGTTCCTGGGCCGTCTTCTCGTCCTGCGACTCACGGATCGTCTTGATCACCGCATCGAGATTGTCGAGCGCGATCTTGAGACCTTCGAGGAGGTGGGCGCGCTCCCGAGCTCGGTCGAGCTCGTAACGGGTGCGCCGGGTCAGCACCTCGCGGCGATGGTCGATGTGGTGCTGGAGCAGCGCCTTGAGGTTGAGCACGACCGGGCGGCCGTCCACCAGCGCCAGCGAGATCACGCCGAAGGTGGTTTGCAACGCCGTGTGCTTGTAGAGGTTGTTGAGGACCGTTAGCGCCCGGGCGTCTTTCTTGAGCTCGATGACGATGCGCATGCCCTGGCGATCGGATTCGTCATTGAGGTCGGCAATGCCCTCGAGCTTCCGCTCCCCGACCAGCTCCGCGATGCGCGCGACCAGCGTCGCCTTGTTCACCATGTAGGGAATCTCGGTGATGATGATCCGCTCCCGGCCATTCTTCGCCTCTTCGAAGGTATGGCGGGCGCGGACGATCAGCCGACCGTGACCGGTCCCATAGGCGGCGGCGATGCCCTCGCGACCGATGATGATGCCGCCGGTTGGAAAGTCCGGTCCCCTGACCAGCTTCATGAGGTCCTCGGTGGTGGCCTCGGTATTGTCGATCAGGTAGATCTCCGCGTCGCAGACCTCGCCGAGGTTGTGCGGCGGAATGTTTGTGGTCATTCCGACGGCGATCCCGGATGAGCCGTTGACCATCAGGTTGGGGAGCCGGGCGGGCAACACGAGAGGCTCCTGCCGGGTCGCCGAATAGTTGTCGCCGAAGTCGACGGTGTTCTTCTCCAGGTCGACCAGCAACTCAGCGGCGATTTGGGCGAGGCGCGCCTCCGTATACCGGTAGGCGGCCGCTGAATCGCCGTCGATCGAGCCGAAGTTGCCCTGGCCATCGACCAGGGGGTAGCGCAGCGAGAAGTCCTGTGAAAGCCGCACCAGGCTGTCGTAGACCGACGCATCACCGTGCGGGTGGTAGTGCTTGAGCACCTCGCCGATGATGGCGGCACACTTCTGATAGCGGGCACCGGGGGTCATCCCCTGGTCCTGCATCGCGTAGAGGATCCGGCGGTGGACCGGCTTGAGCCCATCCCGAGCGTCGGGCAGCGCCCGGCTGACGATGACGCTCATCGCGTAGTCCATGTAGCTCGAGCGCATCTCGCTCTCGAGCTGCAGCGGCAAGACGGTGCCGATGTTTAGCGGTTCCATGCAGACCTCGTGGTTGAAGTGTTGGTGCTAGTTGTTGTCAAAGCGTTTGAGAACGATGCAGGCATTCTGGCCGCCGAAGCCAAACGAGTTGGACATCGCGACCTTGATCTCGTGCCGGCGCGGCTCGTTGGGAACGTAGTCGAGATCACACTCAGGGTCGGGGTGCTCGAGGTTGATCGTCGGGTGCACGATGCCGTGGTTGATGGAGAGGATCGAGGCGATGGCCTCGACCGCCCCGGCGGCACCCAGCAGGTGACCGATCATCGATTTGGTGCTGGAGATCGGAATCTCTTTGGCCCGCTCGCCCATCACCCGCTTGATCGCGGCCGTCTCGGACTTGTCGTTCAACTGCGTCGAAGTGCCGTGCGCGTTGATGTAGTCGACATCCTTAGGGCCGATGTGGGCATCCTCGAGCGCCTTGGCCATCGCCCGAGCCGGACCATCACCGTCTTCCTCGGGCATCACGATGTGGAAGGCGTCGTCGGTAACAGCAAAGCCAATGATCTCGGCAAAGATCTCCGCACGGCGTCCCTGGGCGTGTTCAAGCGTCTCGAGCACCAGCATGCCGCCTCCCTCGCCCGGCACGAACCCGTCGCGCTGGGCGTCGAAGGGCCGGCTCGCCTTGGTCGGATCCTCCGAATAGGTGGAGAGGACTTTCATCGCGGCAAACGAGGCCAGCCCGAAACGACAGAGATTCGCCTCCGCGCCGCCCGCCAGCATGACGTCGGCGTCACCCCGCTGCAGCACGCGGTAGGCGTTGCCCAGCGCCTGGGTGGACGCGGCGCAGGCGGTGGTGTCGGTGTTGTTCGGACCTTCCAGGCCGAACTGGATGGCGATCTGACAGGACGCCATGTTCGGGATGACCCGCGGGACGAAGAAGGGCGAAATCCGCTCCGGGGCCCGCTCACCCCGCAGCGCGAAGGCCTCGATCTCTTCTGAGATCTCCTTGAAGCCGCCGATCCCGGTGCCGAGCTCGCAGCCGATCCGGGTGCGGTTTTCCTTGTCCAGCTCGAGCCCGGACTGGTCGATCGCCATTTTCGCGGCGGCGACGCCAACCTGGCTGAAGCGGGCCATGCGTTTGGCCTCTTTGAAGTCCATGTATTTGCGCGGGTCGAAGTTCTTGAGCTCCGCCACGGTCTTGACCGGCAGGTCGGAGACGTCAAAGGTGGTCGCGATCCCAAGGCCGGAGCGGCCTTCGATCAGGCTGTCCCAGAACTCGGCCAGGTTATTGCCATTCGGCGCCAGGACCCCCATGCCGGTCACCACCACGCGATGCTCCGGCCGCACCCCATTCCCCGCCATTGCGTCATGTTACGAAAGGCTGAGCGGCTGGGGTTGAGGCGCCTTTCGGCGGAGCGGCCGCGTCCGTAAAGGCGGCGGTGAAGGTGGCGATGACCTGACGATCGACTGCGTCGCGGGCAACCCGGATCGCGCTCCGGATGGCGGTGGCATCGGAACGACCGTGGGCGATCACCGTGACGCCATTGACACCCAGCAGGAGCCAGCCGCCCAATTCCCGCCAGTCGACCCGCGCCCGGAGCGCCTGCAGCTTGGGGCGAACCAGCAGACCACCCACCGACGCGATCGGATCGCCCTTGATCGCATCCCGGATGCTGCGGAACAGGAGCTCGGCGGCGCCCTCGGCCGTCTTCACCAGGACGTTGCCGGTGAAGCCGTCGCAGACGATGACGTCCGCCCGGTCTTTGAAGACGTCGTTGCCTTCGATGTTGCCGATGAAATTGATCCCGGTTGCCGCCCGCAGGAGCGGTTCGGTCGCCTGGACCAGCTGGTTGCCCTTTCCCGGTTCTTCGCCGTTGCTGAGCAGGCCGACCCGCGGCGAGGCGATGTCCATCACGCGTTCGGCGTAGATGGAGCCCATCCGGGCGAACTGCACCAGGTATTCCGGCCGGGCGTCGGCGTTGGCGCCGGCATCGAGCAGCAGGCAGCGGGCGGTCGCCGTCGTCGACGAGTTCTTCTTAGTTCGCACCGCCTGGGCGGGATGCTCATCCATCGCGATCACCTCGGGTGCGTCCTCGATCAGCGCCCACTTGCCCGCGCCCGCCTTCGCCAGGGCAGCGTCGACCTTTTCTTTCTGCCCGACGAAGATCACCTCGACGCCCAGCTCGCGGTGTGCCTGCACGCCGCCGGCCACGACCTGGTCGGGAGCGAAATCACCACCCATGGCGTCGAGCGCGATCTTCATTGGGACAGAGACCCGAGATGCGAGCGGGCTAGATGTCCAGGTTGCGCACGGTCTTCGCGTGCGTCTGGATGAAGCGCTTGCGGGGATCCACGTCGTTGCCCATCAGGACATCGAAAATCTTGTCGGCCTCGACCGCGTCCTCGATCTCGACCCGCAACAGCATGCGGTTTTGGGGGTTCATGGTGGTATCCCAGAGCTGCTCGGGGTTCATCTCGCCGAGACCCTTGTAGCGAGCGACCTCCGGCTTGCCGGTCATCTGCGCCAGTTTCCGATTCTTTTGCTCTTCGGTATAGGCGTAGCTGATCTCTTTGCCACGGGTGATCTTGTAGAGCGGGGGCTGCGCGATATACAGGTATTTCTCGCTGATCACCTGCGGCATGTAGCGGAAGAAAAACGTGAGCAATAGTGTGCGGATGTGAGAACCATCGACGTCAGCATCCGTATTGTGGCAAGCCAATCCACCTACGCCGCAGACGAAGTTTTCGTCACCCTCTACCGAAAAGTCGTAGACGAATTCACCCTGTGCCTCGACCTGATCGACGCGTCCAACCTGCAGACCGACCAGATCGCGCCCAGCGCCCAACAAACGTTCGGCCACTTCTCCAGGGCGGTCGAGGTGCGCCTGCAGTGGAGCCGCCAGCGGATGTCGCCGCCAAATCGCGAGCGTCCGACGTAACTGAGCCTTCCGACCGACCGCCAGACGGAAGAAAGGTTGTTTTGTCTGTATCGGAAGCGATGGATTGACGGAAGGGAGGCCGTGCGAGAGGCTTGCGAAGATTCCAAG
>VBJI01000044.1 GCA_005880875.1 Chloroflexota bacterium | reverse complement strand
TCGATCTCGACCTCCAGTCGGTTCGGCGCCAGTTCCCATCACTTTCGCTGACGGTTGAGGGCCGTCCGGTCGTCTACCTCGACAACCCGGCGGGCACCCAGGTGCCGCAACGGGTGGTCGATCGCACCACGGCCTACTGGCGGACGATGAACGCGAATCAAGGCGGCGCGTTTCTGACCAGCGAGCAGTCGGATGCGCTGGTCGCCGAGGTCCGCCAGGCGGCCGCGGCATTCCTCAATGCGGCGTCAGCTAACGAGATCGTCTTCGGGCCGAACATGACCACGCTGACCTTTGCCATGAGTCGGGCGATCGGTCGCGAGCTGCGCGAGGGAGACGAGATTCTCGTGACCCGGCTGGAGCACGATGCCAACGTGTCGCCCTGGCTCGCGCTTCAGGAGCGCGGCGCGGTCGTGCGCTTCGTGGACATCCGGCTGCCGGCCTGCACTCTCGACATGGGTGACTTCGAACGGCAGCTCTCCCGACGCACGCGCCTGGTGGCGGTCACCCACGCGTCGAATGCGGTGGGCACGATCCCGGAGGTGGCCTCAATCGCGCGGGCCGCGCATGCCGTCGGCGCCTGGCTCTGGGTGGATGCTGTGCACTACGGTCCACACGGCCCGATCGACGTGCAGGCCATCGATTGCGACTTCCTCGTCTGCTCGAGCTACAAGTTTTACGGGCCGCACCAGGGGTTGCTCTACGGCCGCCGCGAGCTGCTCGAGCGGCTACATCCCTACAAAGTCCGACCGGCGAGCGACGACGGACCATCCCGCTGGGAGACCGGGACGCAGAATCACGAGTGCCTGGCCGGCATGTTGGGCGCGTTCGAATACCTGGCCGAGCTCGGTGGCTCCGACCGGGTGACCCGTCCGGCGCTGGTGGCGGCGCTCACCCGGATGTCCGCCCACGAGCGGGCCCTCGCCGCCCGGCTGATCGAGGGACTGGAGCAGATTCCGGGTATCCAGATCTATGGGATCACGGAGCGCGACCAGCTCGAGCGGCGGGCGCCGACCGTCTCGTTCACGTGGCCGCCGTATCAGCCGCAGTCGTTAGCCCGCTGGCTTGGCGCCCATCAGGTCTTTACCACCCACGGCGACCATTACGCCACCGAGCTGATAGCCCGGCTCGGGCTCGCCGACAAGGGCGGGACGCTGCGGATTGGCGCCGCGCATTACAACACGGCCAGCGAAGTCGACCTGGTGCTCGAGCTGCTGGCGGGTTACCGGCCCGACTGACCCCGTTAGCCTCAGAGGCTGATCAATCCGACGCCGGCGAGGGCCAGCACGACGCCGGCTTGCTGTAAGCGGGCCATCCGCTCCTGCAGCACGACTCGGGCCAGCAGGACGGTCGCCACCGGGTAGAGGGACGAGAGGATCGACACGATGCTCAACAAGCCAATGGTGGTGGCGAAGGCAAAGAACACGTCCGCGCCCACGTCCAGCAGGCCGACGGCAAAGAGTGCCGGAACGTCAGGCGAAGAAACCTTGATGCGTGATCGAAACAGGATGCCGAGGACCACCAGCGCGGCGACGCTACCGGTCCGGGTGGCGAGCACTCCGTAGAGCGCGTCCGGCCGGCTGGCATAACGAATAGCCACGAGGAATAGTCCGAAGGCCAGCGCGGCAAGCAAGGCGAGTCCGACCCCGGGCACCAGGCGTCGACCGCCGTCGACCGGCCGGCGATCGAACGCCAGCAGCCCGATGCCGCCCAGCGCCATCGCCATGCCGCCGAACTGGAGGACGGTGGGTCGTTCGCCGAGGATCAGGCCGATGACGAGTGGGATGACCGGTCCGGTTGCGGCGATCGTCGAGACCACGCTCACCACCCCGATCGCCATGCCGCGGTAGGCGGCCCCAAGACCGACGAGGCCCACGAGTCCCGCCCCCATCCCGTAGAGAATCCAGGGTCCCGGCGCGACGCGGACCCCGCGAACGACCACGATGGCCGCGATCAGGACGAGGGTAGGCGGTTGTGATACCAGCAGGACGCTCAGGGCGCCCAGCTGGCGCGTCTTGAAGCCCCCGAGAAAGTCGCCGACGCCCCAACTCAGGCTGGCGGCGAGCGACAGCAGGACGGGTGTCAGTTGGCGACCCGCCGCACCGACGTCTGGGTGGCCAGCTCTCCGAGGCGTTGCCGTCGCGCGCCAACGACCATCAGCACCGCGTCGATGGGCCAGACCGGCACCACCACGCCGATCACGTTTCGCACCGTCGCTCGCCACCAACCGGGCACCCCACCATGGGGCCCGTAGACCGAGATCCCCATCATGACCTTTCCGATGGTCTGGCCGGTTCGCGCCTCAATGGGGACCCGGTAGACGAGGGCGATCGCGGCCAGCAGCAGGAGTCCCTCAGGGTCGAGGACGATCTCCGTCTTGTCGAGCCCGGACACGGCGGTCAGGATCAAGATGGCCACCGCGAACACGATGGCGAGATCGATGAGCCCCGCCCACATCCGGCGGACCAGCGGATACTGCCGCCATCCGCCATCAGCATTACGACGAAGCAGGGCCGCCTCGAGATTATCCGCCAGGTCACGCCGCACCCCCAGAACGACGGGTTCGAGGGCCGTGAGCGCGCCGCGGCGCGCCAGCCAGCGGACAGAGAGGACCACCGCCATAGCGGCCAGGGCCGTCACCGCAATGACGAAGAACCGATGCTGGGCGCGGTGAAACAGGCTGACGGCGGGTTGACCCACGAGCGCGCCCAGACCGACGAAGATTCCAATGTAGACGAACACCGAAGGGACGAGGCCGAGGGCAAAGATGCGGCGGGGCATCTTGCTGACGCCCGCCACCTGGGTGGTGTGAATCCGGAGTCCCGGGATCAGCCGGCCCGCGAAGACCGCCGGCGCGCCACCGCGGCGCAACAGATGTGTGGCGCGTTCCAGCGCGGGCCGGAATCGCAGCGCGTCCGCCACCCGGAGCAACGCGGGCCGGCCCACCGCAGCAAAGACTTCGCGACCGATCATGGCGCCGACGATGGTCGCGAAGAGGAGAGCGGCAACCATGGGGACTGGATCCACGGTGTCGCTCGCAATCGCAATGCCGGCGATCATCAGCAGCAGATCGCCCGGCGCAAACGGCACCGGGATCCCGCTCTCTTCGATGAAGACCAGCCCAGCGATGATGAGGATCAACAGGTCGCCGCTCAGGCTCGCGATGGAGGTGATGGGATTCATGAACCGTCCATCGCTCGCGCCGCGGCTAGCTGAGCAGCTCGCGGATCAGCGGGATCGGCAGGTAGCCGCAGCCGAGGAAGGCGTCGTGGAACCGCCTCAAAGAAAACGCGCTCGCCTGCTGTTGCAGAAGCTCCCGGCGCAGCTCACTGATCAGCAGCTTTCCGAGCGTGTAATTCAGGTAGAGCGGATCCCACGCGCCCCGCATCGCTTCCCGGGTGGCCGGAAGTTCGGATAAGAAACCGACCGTGCGAAAGATCTCGATCGCCTCCGCCATCGGCATCCCCTGGCAATGAAGGCCGATCGCGGCCAGAAATCGGCAGTCGCGCAGCAGCGCGTCGAGTGCCTGGGCGAGTTTCACGCGCGGGTCCGTCGTGTAGCCCGCTTCCAGCATCATCGCTTCGCAATAGTGGGCGAAGCCTTCGACGTTGGCATATGACGTGAACAGCTTGCGCGTAAGCGAGACGCCTCGCTGCTCGTGCAGCGACTGAAGGTAATGGCCGGGATACGCTTCATGAACGGAGATATTCTGCAGCGCGGCGTAATTCAAATGCCGCAGCCATTCTTCGGCCTTCGCCTCGCCCCAGTCGGGCCGCGGCACGGTCACGTAGTAGTAGCTTTCGGTCGCCACGGTTTCGAGGGGGCCGGCGCTGTCCATCGCGGCGGTGATGAAGGCGGCGTAGGAGGGCGTCGGTCGGACCTGGCAGCGAACCTCTGAAGGGATCGCGACCAGGTCTCGCTCCAGGATGAAACCGCGCAGTCCCTCTAGGATGGCCGCGACGTCGTCGATGATCGAGGCGGCGGTCGGGTGGTGCTGCTGCACCTGGTGGAGGGCCCCCTGGACGCCACCCCCGGGCGCCAGCTGGTCGGCCGCCTCCAGCGCCGCCGCCCGATTCCGTTCGATGTCGGCCCGCACCATCCGCTCGAGGGCGGGAACGTCCAGGTCAACGAGCTCGCGCGCGGCGAGCAAGCGGAGAAAGCGCTCCTCGCCGAGGGCGAAATGGTCGTGCGCGCCAGCCTGGCGGGCCTTGAGCAAGTCGACGAACGCCCGAGTCTCCGTCGCGGCCCGGTCGATCGCCCGCACGGTTTCGGCGTCGCCGGCGGCCGTCTGCCGGACCTCGCCCTCGAGGTACTCGACCTGGCCGGTGGCTCCCTCGATCGCGATCTCGAGGTTGGGTCGCGGCAGCGAGGGCTCGAGGTTGTCGCGGGCCGTTTCCAGGTAGCCGGGGTATCCGGCCAGATGCCGTCGGAGGGCGGCCAGTCGCTCGGCCAGCGGCGCATAATCGCGCTTCAGGTAGGCGCTGACGTCGAGCTCGGTGCCGTAGTCCGCGGCTGAGCCGATCGATCTGCCGGTCGATCGACTCGACACGCGCCCGGGCGGCGGCTTTCGATGGGTCTCCAACCACCCCGTCGAACTGGTGGTCGCCGGCGTCACGACCGCGGCTCGGCGAGAAACGAAAGAAGCCCTCGATGACCTCCCGTTCCACCGCCGCCCATTCCGCCACCCGACCTGAGGCTAGCAGGTGGCGGGGGTGTTGTTAGGAGCGCCGTAAGGGGTCCGCGTTACGTTGGCGTCACCAAGTCATGCGCCACCCGTCATCCATCCGTGATCGTTTGAGGCCAGTGCGTTCGCTGGCGGCCCTGCTCGTTGCGGCGGGGATGGCGCTGGCCGCCGTCCCCAGCGCCTCGGCGTGGGCGGCCTCCAACCAGGCGCACCTCGACCGCGACGTCCTCAAGGCCATGGATTCGGGGCAATCCATCCGCGTTATCCTGGTCGCTCGCGGCGACCTGAACATCCTGCAGGCTGATCTGCGGCGGAGCGGCGTCAAACGCACCGAGCGGGTGCCGATCGCGCATGGGATCGCGACCGAGCTCAGCGCCTCACAGCTGCGCCTCTTTCGGACGGACCCCAATGTGGCGCGCGTCCTCTACGACGCGCCAGTCCAGCTGAACGACACCCCCTTCAACCCGACCGCGCTCGCCACCGCCTACCCGGCCGTGGTGGACGCCGTGCCGGCCTGGGCGCAGGGTTCGATGCCGCTGACCGGGCAGGCGATTGGCGTGGCCGTCATCGACAGTGGCATCGCTGCGCATCCCGATCTGGCCGGCCGGATCATCGTGAGTCAGAACTTCAACGTCAATGCGGCGGGCACCGACGACGCGTACGGACACGGAACCGCGGTGGCCGGCATCATCGCCGGCGATGGGACCGCGAGCGGCGGCCAGTACATTGGCATCGCGCCCCAGGCAAACCTGATCAACCTTCGGGTGAACGATGGGACCGGTGCCGCGCCCACCTCCTCGATCATGAACGCCATCATGTGGGCCGTCGTCAACAAGAACACCTTCAACATCCGCGTCCTCAACCTCTCGCTGCAGGCGTCGGTCCAGGAGAGCTATCGGACGAGCCCGATCGACGCCGCCGTCGAGTACGCCTGGTTGAAGGGCCTCGTCGTGGTTGTGGCCGCGGGCAACAACGGGCCCAACAGCATGCTGTACGCGCCCGCCAATGACCCGTACGTCATCACCGTCGGCGCGTCCGACGACCATGGCACGGTCGCTGCCGCCGACGATACGCTCGCGGACTTCTCGAGCTACGGCGTTACTCAGGACGGCTTCAGCAAGCCGGACTTCGTCGCACCGGGTCGTCATATCATCACGACCCTGGCTCCGAATAGCGCCTTCGCCCTGAACTACCCGAACTTCATGCTCGGCACCCAGTACATCCAGTTGAGTGGTACCTCCGTGGCCGCTCCCGTGCTCGCCGGCGTGGCCGCCCTCTATATCGAGAGCAACCCGACCGTGCGGCCAGGACAGCTCAAGGGTGTGCTGCGCGCGACCGCAAACGGGCTTGGTCTCGCCGGCAGTGGCGCCGGCTATCCCGACGCCGCCGGCGCGATCGCTTATCTCGGGCTGGTCGGGAATGCCGACCACGGCCTCGACCCCAACAACTACCTCAAGGTGTTTTACATGGCCGCCCACAACCTGACGACGCTGCCGGTCGTCTCCTGGGACAGCGTCTCTTGGGACAGCGTCTCCTGGGACAGCGTGTCGTGGGACAGCGTCTCCTGGGACTCGGTGAGCTGGAGCAACTGAGTCATGAAACGGGGCCCGTCGATCGCGACGCGCGCGTACATCGCCGCTATGAGTGTGGGCGCCGTCGTGGCCGCCGGCATCCTGTGGGGCAATCACCCGAAGGCGGCAAGCCTTGCAATGTTCGTGGTGGTCGCCGCCGTTGGTGCCATCGCCCACGCCTATCCGATCCAGGGCTTCCGTCACCAGGCCTATCAGGTGACCTTGCCCTTCATCGTGATCGCGGCGGCGGTCTTCAGCGCCCCGCAGCTGGTGGCGTTCATCCTGCTGATCCACGTCGCCGAGCAGGCGCGTCTTCGCCGGCGCGTTCACATTCAATGGTTCAACACCTGCGATTACTTCATCAGCGCGGCGATCGCCGCCGTCCTGTTTCATCGGGCAACCATCCTGCTGCCCCATGGCGCACTTGGTCAGCTGATCGGCGCGGTGGCGGCGGCCTGCAGCTTCATCCTCGTCAATCGCCTCCTCCTGGCCGGCGTGCTCTGGCTGGCCCGCGGCCTTTCCCTGGCGGCTTCCGGCCTGTTTCAGCCCGAGCTGCTGGCGGCTGACCTCGTGATTGCCTGGATCGCGGGCCCGATGCTGGTCATGGCGCTGGGCGCCGGACCGTGGACCATGCTCTTCACCGCGGGCCCGCTGCTGCTTGCGCGCCCGGCGTTGTCGTCGTTGATCGGACGCCGCCAGCCGGCGCTGCGATCGCCGCTGTCCAGGGCGGCCTGAGCAGGGCGATGGCTGATCTGCCTCGTGCTGCCCGGCTCTACCTCGCCAGTGTCGTAACCGTGGCGCTGGTCGGCGGCGTGGTCAGCCTTCTGGTCGCACCGCCCCGCCTCCAGCTGGCTCCTGAAGCGCTGCTACTGCTGGTGGCGGCCACCATCGCGCAACAGTTCAAGGTCAAGAGCCCCAAGCACCAGTCGTACTACACGACGACGATTTTCTTCTTCGCGGCGGCACTGCTGCTCCGCCCGGGTTATGCCATCGCGATCATCGTCGCCGCGCATGCCGTCGAGCTGCTGCGGGTGCGCTATCGCTGGTACATCCCGGCGTTCAACGTCGCCAACTTCGTACTCTGCTCCCTGGCGGCCGGCGCCATCTTCACGCTTGGCCAAGCGGGTCAGGGCGCGGGCGGCGGCCGGGCGCTCTTGTTTGGCGCCCTGGCCGGCCTGGTCTTCGTCGTCCTCAACCACTTCCTCACCGCGCTGGTGATCATGTGGGCACGTGGCGTTTCGATCGCCAGGGCAGGCACGATGGACTGGGAAAACCTCGGCACGGACCTCGCCCTGATGTCGGTGGGGGCGCTGGGATGCCTGGTGTGGCTGACCGATCCCTGGCTGGTGCCGCTCTGCCTGGGCCCGCTCTTTCTGATTTACCGGTCGTTGCTGGTGCCGACTCTTCAGGAAGAGGCACGCACCGACCCCAAAACAGAGCTGGCCAACATGAAGCACTGGAACCAGGTGGCCCAGGTCGAAGTCGAACGCGCCCGCCGATTCGAGCGGCCACTGAGTGTCGCCCTGGCGGATCTCGACCTCCTGCGTGAGATCAACAACCGGCATGGCCATCTGCTCGGCGATCAGATGATCCGCCGGGTCGCCGACGCCATTCGCGCCGCCCTCCGCGAGTACGACCTACCCGCCCGTTTCGGCGGTGACGAGTTCGCGGTCCTGATGCCCGAAACCACGTTGTCCGAAGCGCGGACGGTGGCGGAGCGCATTCGCCAGGGGGTCGAAGCCATCGAGCTCCGGCTCTCCGACGGCACGCCGGTCAAGGCGAGCGTCAGCATCGGCGTTGCCCTGTTTCCGAGCCACGGTCGGAATGCCTCCGACCTGCTCGCCGCCGCGGATCGGGCTGTTTACCAGGCCAAGGCGCTCGGCCGCAATCGAGTCTGCGCCTTCGCCGAGCTCGAAGGGGAGAGGCTGCGGGCGATCAGGTTGCCGTCGTCCTCCCGTCGCGAGGCGAGCTAAGCGCTACTTCTTGGCCCGTCGGCTTCCTCGCCGGTCGGCATGCGCCCGCAAGAAGGTGTACGTCTTCTCGGCGGCATAGCCCTGTTGCACGGCGTCCTGGATCCGTGGCCAGAATTCCTCCTTGACCCAGTTTCGCGCCACCAGCACCTCGACTCCCGAGAGGCGAAGGTCGCCACGGTCCAGGTCGGACGTGGTGTCGGCGCGCTGCAGGGCGCGAACCGCATCGAGGCTGAGGTTCGGCAAGAGCCACGCGTGCGGGATGACAACTTCTGCCTGCCCGCTCCGCTCCCCTGGCACGGAGCAACTATAAGCGTGCCGCGCCTACCATATATGCTGCTCAGGTGCCGGTGCTGCGAACGCTTCACGTCCTCGGCGCGATCTTCTTGTTAGGCGGCGTCAGCACCCATGCGTTACTCCGACCGATGGCGGCAAGAGCTGCGGACGTCGCCAAGCACGCCCTCTACCAGCTCGCCTGGCGGGTCGAGCTGGCCATGGTGTACACCGGGTCGGCGTTGGTTTTGATCACGGGGCTGCTTCTGTGGATCGGCCACTTCAAGCTCTTTACCGGCTGGCTACTCCTGGGATTTTTGCTCTACGCCGCGGCGGCCGGGCTCGATGGAGCCTTTCTGGCGCCAAACCTGCGACGCGCAAAGACTGCCGCGGCAGAGGGGTCGCAGGGGATGGCGGCCGCCGCGACGACGGTCCAGCTGGTGGCCTGGCTGCTGCTCGTGATCGTGGTCTTTCTGATGGTGGCGCAACCCTTTTAACGAGTTGGGTTCGCGGGCGGCGCTCGGTCCGATCACCCTGAACGGGACGAGCATTCGCCTCGAGCCGATGCGTCCAGCCCATGCCACCCAGCTGCTCGAGGCCGGCCGGGCGCCAGAGATCTGGGAGTGGATGCCCGCGCGCCCGGTCACGGCCGAGAGCATGGACGCCTGGCTGGCGAAGGCCGTGCAGGCAGAGGCCCAGGGGCGCGAGTATCCCTTCGTCGTGGTCCGGCTGGGTGACAACCAGGTCATGGGGAGCACCCGCTATCTCGACGTGCAGGAAGATGACCGCACGGTCGAGATCGGTTGGACCTGGTACACACCGGTGGCATGGGGTGGCATGGTGAATCCTGAGGCCAAGTACCTATTGATGCGTCACGCCTTCGAAGACTGGCGCGCGATCCGGGTGGCGTTAAAGACGGACATCAACAATCTGCACTCCCAGGCCGCCATCAAGAAGTTGGGGGCTCGCTACGAGGGAACCCTTCGTAACCAGCGGATCCGGCTCGATGGGAGTTATCGGGATACGGTGATCTTCTCCGTGATCGAGAGTGAGTGGCCGCGGGTGAAATCGCGCCTCGAAGAGCGGCTGCGAGCTTAGCGCCTCCCGCCGTTCAGCACCCGCAGGCCGCTCGGATTTTGGCTCCTCCTTGCGGGAACGGTCGGGGTGGGGGCGCTTGACACCGGGATGGGGGCCTGTTTGCGGCGGCTCCGGTAGCCGCTGGCGACCTTCGCGGCGGCCGACTGCGCGGCCGCGATCAGCTCCGGAGCAGCCATGTCGGGGTTCGCCAGCGCTTCCAGCTCGAACTCGACCATCTCGCTGATGCAGATCTCGCGTTGCGGATCGACGATGACGACCGCGACGAAGGGCTCCTCAGTTTTGATGCTCGGATGGATCTGTGACCACGGAATGACATTGCCCATATCCGGGAGCCTAGCGGCCGGTTTTGACAGCTGTCTGTCGTAACCGCCGCCTATTTCAGGTCCGGACTTCTTCCTCGGCCTCGTCGCGGCTCGAGCCGTTGGCCGGCGTGGCTTCCGCATTCGCCGCGACCAGCGACGGCCCGGGCAGGCGGATGATGGTCCAGTTCTCGGCCTTCTCCGCCCGGTCGGCCAGCCCCTCGTCTTTCGAGAAAAGGATGACCTGATGGTCCTGGCCCAGCCGGCCGAGCTCGTCGAGCGCGGCCCGCATCCGCCGGCGGTCGGCGTGGACGAGGGCCTCATCGAGCAGGAGAGGCGGCGGCTCAGCGTTGCCGCCGATGATGCGCGCCAGCGCGACCCGTTCGAGTAAATAGATCAGCGACCGCGTGCCAAGGCTCAAGTTGTCGACATCCTTGAACACTCGCTGGTCCTGGGTCTTGACCGAGAGCGCGAGGTCCTCGCCAATTCGGACGTCGCGGTAGCGGCCGTTGGTGATCGGGGCCAGCTGTCCCTGGAGTTGCGACTTGAGCCGCGGGATCACGGCTCGGCGGACCGACTTGGCAGCTGCCTCCAGGGTCTCGATGGCGAGGTCGTACGCGTGCGCGTCAGCCTCGAGGTCCTGCAGTTGCTCGCGGACCGTCGCGATCTCCTCTTCGAGCGTGGCGACATCGCCGGTCTGCGTCAATCGGTCGTTCAGAAGTTCCTCCGCTCGGGCGCGCTCTTCCTGAGCCCGCTCCTTGGCTCCTCGGTGCTGATCGCGTTGGCGCTCGAGCTCGGCTAGTGGCAGCGCCGCGAACTCGGCCACCCGAGCCGGATCGACGTTGCGGCTGACCTCGCTGAGCTGGCGGCTGAGATCGTCGACCAGCTGACGCAGTGACGGCCCCTCGTCGGTCTGCCCGGCACCCCGCTGCGCCTCCAGTTCCGCCAGCCTCGTGGTCGAGGCCCGGTATGCCTCGGCATGCCCGACGCCGGCGTCCCAATCCTCGGCGGCGCGCTCCATATCGGGATCCGTGACGCCGGCACCGGCATAGATGGCGCCGAGTTGACGTGCGTAGTCATTGGCTTTCGCCTGTTCGGCCGCGGCCCGCTGAGATGGCGCCCGCATCTGTTCCAGCTGGGCATCCAATTGCTCGATCCGGGTGCGGACCTGCTGGGCGGTGCGGGCGGCTTCGCAGCTGCCGATGAAATCTCGCGCCGCACCCAACGCCTCTCGGCGGTCGAACCCGAGACGGTCGAGCAGGCTGTGCAGCTGCTGCCGAAGCGATTCGCGGCGTTGATCCATCTCGGACTCTGCGGCGGTCGACTCCTGCGAGCGGCGGCTGGCGGCGTTCCATGCCTGCGTGTCCTGGGCCAGCGATTCCACCTGTCGAGCGGTCTCGTCGACGGCCTCCTCGGTGGGCGCCGGTTGCGGCAATCCCCACGATCCCACCAGCTCGCGCAAGCTGCGGCCAGCCAGCTGCGCGCGTTCCTCCAGCTCGGTGGCCTGCCGATCCAACTCCAGCCGGGTGGCGTCGTAGCGGACTTTCTGCAGATGCTCGACGAGGGCCTGCTGCAGCTCGCCGGAGCTGCGCACGCCCCAGGGTTGCAGGATCTCGCGTCGCTTCTGGCGGGCGTCATCTTTGGCGTGAAGCCGCCGGTCGACCTCGCGAACGGCTGCGCCGCGCACCCAGATCCCGATGCCGGTGGAGAGCACCCCCATGCCCAGCAGGAAGAAGGCTGCGCCGGCAAGATAGATGGACCCGTTCGTCTGCAGGGCGAGGAAGGCGACGAGGATCGCCAGCGCCGTGAGCAGCAATCCGCCCAGCATGGCGCCCAGAAACGTGCGCTGCCGGCTGCGGGCCCGCTCGGCCATCGCTTCCTCACGACGCATCGACTCCTCGGCGTTCTGGCCCGCCTTGATGACGTCCGGAACCTCCTTGTAGCGGGCGATGTCGTGTTTGAGCTGCTCCAGCCGTGGCGGCAACTCTGCACCGGCCCGCTGGCGGGCTTCGAGGGCGACGTTATGCCGTTCCCGCCATTCGGAGTAGACGCGCTGGAATTCCATCTGGCGGGCGGGCCAGTCCAGGTTCTGTCCAATCAATCCGGGGTGTCGCTCCGCGATCCGCCGCGCATCTTCGGCCGCGGTTTGGGCCCGCAGATGCACCTCGGGTGCCTGGGCGTCGGCGACGTTGAGCGACGAAAGGAGCTCACGGACGATGGGCTCCTGTTCCAGGGCCGCGGTATCGATGCCCCGCGCGCGGGTTTCATGGCCCTGAGCCTCCGCGTCGAGCTTCTGCCGCTCGGCCTCGAGCTGCTGCACCTGGGAGGCCGACTCGCCGGCGCGGCGGTCGAACTCCTCTTGCGCTTCTCGCGTCGCGCGCAGATGGCTGCGCAGCTCCTGCACGTCGCCCTGGCGATCGAGTGGAAACATGGCGAAACGGGTGTGCGTCTGCTGGCGGCTCCGCTCTTCGGCGATGGCCCGTTCCAGGGCGTCAACCCGTTCCAGCCGGCGCCGCCCCTCCTCGAGCCGCGATCCGAGGACTGCCGCCTCGAGGGTCTGCACGATCGCCAGCTCCGCCTCGGTCAGCGCCCCAACCGTTTCCCGTTTCTGCGCCAGCTCGTCCACCGCGGCGCGAGCCTGCCGTGCCGTGCCGAGTTGTCGCTCGAGGTCCGCCAGCCGGTTCTCCAGGTCATGCATTGGGCCGGACCGTCCACGGGGCTTCCCGATGCGGTGCACCCGCTCCTGGCGAAGCCGGTCGAGGACCCCCTGCGCCGTCCGGTCCGGGGACGCCGAGTCCGCCAGGGCGGCAATCGCTTCCTTGATGCTGCCCGCATCTTCGAGCCGCATCACCTCGCTGCGCGAGATGCAGGCGGTGTTGGTATAGATGTCGCGGCTGACGCCCAGCAGCTGACGTCCCAACTGCACGTCGCCAGCGGCGTCGTGGTCGAACCGTTCACTCAGGTCAGCCCCGGTGCCGATGTCCGTGACCCGGACCGTCTCGGCATCGAGGTCTCGCTCGACGCGCAACTGGCTCCCGTCTTCCAGCTCGAACTCGAGGGCCAGACCGAAATCGCCACCCTGCCATGGGCGCCATCGATCGGCACGCTCCACAAGCGTCGTGCGGGCGGAGTTACTCGAATGCAGGCCGTAGAGGCCGGTCACGATGGCCTCTTGCAAGGTTGACTTGCCGGCCTCGTTGGGGCCGACGACCAGGTTCATCGCCGGGCCGAAACGCAGATCCATCCCCTGCAGGCTGCCGAAGCCCTCGATCTGGATGCGGGTCAGCCGCATGCTGGGTCCACCTCGGCCAGTCTATGGGTCATTCGTCGAAGGCGTCGAGCGCCAGCTGCAGCGCTCGCCCGGCCGTCTGTTCCTCCTGGCGCGATTCGCCCAAATCCATCGCTGCATTCCATTGAGAGGGCTTTGGGGTCGAGACTGAGCGATCGGGCGCGCTCGCCGACCAGGGTGGCGCGAATCACGCCGCCTTCGAGATGCTTGCCCTGGCGCATCGCCGTCACGGCGTCGCGAACGTGGTCGGGGCTGGTCATGCCGGTGACGTCGATCTCTTCATGGGCAAACTGCCGCTGGTTGATATCGTCCAGCGAAACCTCGAGGGTGCCGTCGTCGTCGATGGTCAGCAGCGCGGTGCAGTGCCGGCCGGCTTCGTTCCATCCCAGCGGTTCGGGGCTGCCCGGATAGGTGATCCAGTCACCCGTCCGGGCTCCGTGATAGTGGCCCAGCATGGCATGGCGAAACCCGGCCTCCTCGATCTGGCCGGGCAGGATCGGCTTGTAGGGCGTCGCGCCCTCGGGCACCTGGCTCATGTCGGAGGCATGCAGCAGCAGCAGATGGGTGCCCACATCCTGGCGGGCAAACTCGCGCAGTGGCGCATCGGGGACGTCGGCCCGCATGAAGCCGGCGGCCCAGACCTGGACGCTGCCGTAGCGGTAGGGCCGCAGCTCTTCGTGGGCGGCGATCGTGACATTCTCAGGCCAGCGCAGGTATCGATAGGGCGAGCTCGGCACCGCTGGATCGGCATGGCCGGGGGCGATCAGCACCGGCATGCCCGCTCCGCTAAGCGTCTGCACCACGAATGCGGCCGTGTCGCGGGTCACGTGGTCGTGCTCAAAAAGGTCGCCACCGCAGGTGATCAGCTCCGCCTGGGTCTCGCGGGCGCGCTCGACGATCCGCTGCAGCGCGCTCCGGAGGTCTTCGCGGCGTCGCTGGGCGCCCACGCCGTACAGGCGCTCGCTCGCGAAGGATCGGTCGAGATGCAGGTCAGCGAAATGGAGCAGGCGAAGGGCCACAAATCCCCCGTAACCACGCGAATTGTGCCTGTCGCGATGGCCTAGGCGAGCGCGAAAGCAGCGCCCATTATAAAGGTTGGCCCGAATTTATTCTGAACTAGACTGAGCTCACCAATGGGCTCCTTTGAGAAGGGGGATCGCGGCGCCCGCATCCTGAAGATCCAGACGCTGCTCCAGGGCAATCCCCGTGGCCTGACGACGGGCGAGATCGCCCGCCGGACGGGCGTGAACCCGCGGACGACCTATCGCGATGTGCGCGCGCTCGAGGCGATGAACGTCCCGATCTATGAGGACCGAGGCCGCATCCTGATCGACCCCAATTACTTCATCGCTCCGGTGAAGTTCACGCTCCGCGAAGCGATGGCCCTGCTGATGGGGGTGCGATTGATGCACCGGCATGCCGACGAGGCCGACCCCGACATGGCCGACGCGTTTACGAAGCTCGCCGCGGTGATGCCGGCGCCGGTGGCGGAGTACGTGCATGCGACGGTGCGGCAGATGGCGGAGCGGCCGCCAAATCCGGCCTACTCCCGGATCCTGCAAACCATCGCGCTCAGCTGGGCGGGTCAGAAAGCGGTTCGCATCTGGTATCCGAGCGCGGACCATGAGGTCAAGCCGCGCGTGATCGAGCCGTATTTCCTGGAGCCGTCCCTGATTGGACACGGCAGCTACGTGGTCGCCCGCGATCGCGGGCTGGGCGAGATGCGGACCTTCAAGCTGGAGCGCATCACGCGCGCCGAGCAGAGCTCGGATACGTATCAGATTCCCGGCGACTTCGATATCAGCCGGTACCTTGCCGGCGCCTGGGGGATCTTTCATTCCGGGGAGCCGGTCGAGGTCCGGCTGCGCTTCTACCCGCCGGCCGCCGCGCGGGTCAAAGAATCGATCTGGCACCCTTCA
>VBJI01000216.1 GCA_005880875.1 Chloroflexota bacterium | reverse complement strand
GCTGGTGGGGTTCTTGCCGTTGATTCTGCCCTCGGCCGGGCTGTCCGGGTTGCCGAACGAGGCGGCTTTGGCGGAACCGGCGACGCCTATGGCGGCTGCGGACACCGCAGCGCCGATCAAGACCTTGCGTCTTTCCAGATCGATCATCGTGCATCTCCTTTGACTAGCCGACATGGTGAGAAGCGCGCGTTACGCGGGGATTTCCGGTGCGTTTACCACGGTAACCGGGGATGAAATGGCAGCAACACGCCCATCAAGGGCGGCACGTCTAATGCACCGTGATGCGCTCCCCGCAGGTTGCTCTCTTCGCGCTCGCGGTCGGCGCCTTCGGCATCGGCAGCACCGAATTCGTCATGATGGGCCTGCTGCCGCAAGTCGCCGCGGGCTTCGACGTCACGATTCCGAGCGCCGGTTATCTCATCTCCGCCTACGCGCTCGGCGTCGTGCTCGGCGCGCCGCTCCTCACCGCGGCGACGGTGCGATGGCCGCGCCGCACGGTGCTCATGGCGCTAATGAGCATGTTCACCGTCGGCAACGTGCTCGCGGCCGCGGCGCCGACTTATGCGACGTTGCTCGCCGCGCGGGTGCTGACCGGCCTGCCGCACGGTGCTTTCTTCGGCGTCGGCTCGGTCGTCGCCGCTGGCCTCGTGCCGGCCGAGCGACGTTCCACGGCGATCGCGATGATGTTCGCGGGCCTCACGGTGGCAAACGTCCTCGGCGTGCCGGCCGATACGGCGCTCAGCCAGCATTTCGGCTGGCGCGCAACGTTCGTCGTGCTGGCGGGCATCGGCGTGGCGGCGATCGCGGCCATTGCGTGGCTCGTGCCGGCGCAGGCGCCCGACGCGCCGTCACTGCGCCGCGAGCTCGCGGCATTCGGCCGCGCCCAGGTATGGCTCGCGCTCGGCGTGTGCATGCTGGGCTTCGGCGGCGTGTTCGCCGCCTATAGTTACATCGAGCCGATGATGACGTATGTCGCCGGTTATTCGCCCGGCGCGACCGACTTTCTGCTCGCATTGTTCGGCGTCGGCCTGACGGCGGGCAATCTCGTCGGCGGCCGCCTCGCCGACCGCGCGCTCATGCCGAGCCTGTATGCAGCGCTCGGCGGACTGGCCCTCGTCCTCGCGCTTTTCGTCTTCACCGCGCACCATGCGGCTTCGGCCGCGGTGACACTCTTTCTCGTCGGCGCCACCGGCATGGCCTGCGTGCCGATGATCCAGACGCGCATCATGGACAAGGCGCGTGGCGCACCGACGCTCGCCGCGGCAGCGACGCACTCCGCTTTCAACCTGGCGAACGCCGCCGGCGCATTCCTCGGCGGCCGCGCGATTCATGCCGGACTCGGCTGGACTTCGCCCGATTGGGTGGGCGCGATCCTCGCCTGCGCCGGCCTTGCGCTAGCCGTAGTGTCCGGCCGCCTCGATCAGAAGAGATGACGATCAGCGGATGACCGGCAGCTTCATGTGCCTTTTGCCGCGCTCGACGAGTAGTGACGGAGGTCGGCTTCGGAGAACTGCTCGAGCATCCGGCGATTGAACGCCGGGATGTCAGCGGGCTTTCGGCTCGTGACGAGGCGCTCGTCGACGACCACTTCGCGGTCGACCCACTTCGCGCCGGCATTGGTGAGATCGGCCTTGAGCGACGGCCATGACGTCACGGTGCGTCCGCGCATCACGCCGGCGTCGATCAGCGTCCACGGCCCGTGACAGATCGCGGCGACGGGCTTGTCGGCGTCGAAGAACTCCCTTACGAACCGCACGGCTCGCGCGATCGTGCGCAGCTCATCGGGGTTGGCGACGCCGCCCGGCAGGAGCAGCGCGTCGAACTCCTCGGCGCGCGCTGCATCGAGCGCAATGTCGACGGGAAACCGGTCGGCAGGGTCGAAGTGCTTCCAGCCCTGAACGGTACCGTTGGCCGGGGAAACGATGCGCGTCTCGGCTCCCGCCTCTTCGAGCGCCTTCTTCGGCTCGACGAGCTCGATCTGCTCGAAGCCGTCGGCGACCAGAATGGCGACCTTCTTTCCTTTGAGAATGGCTTTCATGCTGCAACTCCTTTCTTCAAGCGCGATCTGTCGCGCAAACAGTTTCATCGTGGAAGGCACGCGTCACATGCCGCCTTTGACGCCCCACTTCACCAGCAGCCAGTTCGCCGGATAGGTGGTCGCAAAACCGGCGATCATTGCGATCTGCATCGTGAACCAGAACACGATCGAGGCCGGCGCAGCTGCCTCGCTCAACCAGAAGCGTGCGATCGCCATCCAGCCGAACATGCCGAGCTCGAACGCGACGAGCGAAAGGGTGTCGGCCTTGATCGCATCCCAGAGCGCGGTCGCCGGAGAGACGTCCCGCATCGCCCGTATCGGGATGTACTGGAACGCGATCCCGAAGATATAGGCGAACGCAAATTCGGTCGCAAAGCCGGGGCCGAACAGCGCGACGGCGACAACGTCTCCGAGCACGCAGCCGGCGCCGCAATGCAGCGCCGAAAGGAAAACGCCGTTCCCTCCAGCGTGAGGCTCGTCCGCGGCGATGATGAGCGCCGTCAATACGCCCAGGCTGATGGCGGTCCAGGCGAGCGTCTGCAAGATGGCTACGCCCTATCGACGCTGAAGCGGCCGGCACCCAGTGGCGGCTCGCGTTATGGCATCAAGCGCGGCGGCCATGGCACTGACCGCGGCGAGCACCTCGGGCCCGACTGCATGGCGCTTCGCGAGCCAAGCCGGATCGTTGTACGAAGTCCACGTGCTGCCCGCGGCGTCCTGCCAAACCAGGATCTTCAGGGGCAAATCGATGCCAATCGTTTGCGCCGATTGCATCAGCGGCGTTCCCGCCTTGGCGCTGCCGAAGATGAGAAGAGCGGTGGGCCTTAGCGATAGCCCAGCCGCGACCGCTGCGGCCGCATGATCGATGCGCGCGAATACCGTCATGCCTCGCGCGCTCAGCTCGGCTTCGAGCCGCTCGATCGCCTCTCGCGGCCCGTAGCTGCTCTTTTTCGTCGTTAATCCGTCTGCCGCCATACAACGGGCCTCGCGGACGGGATAAGCGGCGCATCGCTTGCCTCGCCGACGCGCCCGGCTTTCAGATCCTGGTACCAGGACGAGTGATGCTCTTTCGCCCAGGTCTCATCCACCACGCCCTCGCGCATCGAGCGATAGGCGCCGCGCATGCCCAGCGTCCCAATGTAGATGTGGCCGAAGGCCATGCCGACGAAGAGCAGCGCGCCGCTCAGGTGCACGATATCCGCCACTGCCAGCACGTCGCGCGTCTGGTTGTACACGGGAAGGAGCAGCACCGCGCCCGAGCACACCATGATTAGGCCGAGCGCGGTGACGCCGAACCAGAACCAGATTTTCTCGCCGGCGTTGAAGAAGCCGCTGGGCGGTTCGCCGCCGCCGAGGAAGCCGCCGAAGCGTCGCAGCCATTGCCAGTCGTACGCGCGCCAGAGATTGCGCTTCACGAACGCGAGGAAGAGCGACACCATCGCCACCGTGAACACCGGCGCGGTGAAGTTGTGTAGCGACACGGCCACCTTCGCCACCCACGAGTACACCGGATAGGTGAGCAGGGCCTCGACGTAGTACTTGCCGAAGAAGAGGGTGAAGCCGGTGAGCGCAAGCAGGATGAAGCAGATCGCCACGGTCCAATGCAGCGCGCGCTCCCACGCGGCGAAGCGGCGGACCATGCGGCCGCTCTCGGCGCCGTGCAGCCGGATCGGTCCGAACACGAGCCAGAAGGCGAGGATCGCCGCCGGCACACCGGCGAGCCAGATCGCGCCCCAAAAGGGAAACGGCCCCTCGTGCAGACGGCGCCAGAGCTCGCCGCCGGTATTGATCAGCACGCCCGCGTCGATGTTCTGCGCGTTGGTGATGCCGACGCGCCCCGCCTGGGCGTCGAGCCAGAAGGGCTGGTTATTGCCCGGCTGCGATTGCTCTCGCGCCGCTTCGGCGTTCGGCTCGGCCCAGGCGCTCGCGCAAAAAAGCGCGAGCAGCAGGAAGAGCCATCTAGCGGATGCGGTCATATTCGTTCTGGTTCCTGGCGCGGGCGTCGATTTCCTGCTGCCACGCGCTCTCCTCGCCGTTGAAGGGAGGGTTCGACCAGGCCGTGGTATCGCCCGCGACCTTGTATGCGTTCGGGCCGTAGAGGCGCGTCTGGCGCGCTTGCTGGTTCTCGCCGCATCCGACGAGGGCGAGGACGACGAGAAGCGAGAGAAGCACCTTGCTCATCTGGACTCTTTGGTACCCGCAGCGCCGTATGCCGTGGCCCAGCCGTTGAGCTCCATGCTGCCGCCGCGCGCCGCGGCGCGCGTGCGCATGATGTCGGCGAGTACATCGCCGTCGCCGGCGAGGAGCGCCTTGGTCGAGCACATCTCGGCGCAGAGCGGCAGCTTGCCTTCGGCCAGCCGGTTGCGGCCGTACTTCTTGAACTCGGCCTCGCTCATGTCCTTCTCCGGACCGCCGGCGCAGAAGGTGCACTTGTCCATCTTGCCGCGCACGCCGAAGGCGCTGGTTTGCGGGAACTGCGGCGCGCCGAAGGGGCAGGCGTAAAAGCAGTAGCCGCAGCCGATGCACACGTCCTTGTTGTGCAGCACCACGCCTTCGGGCGTCTGATAGATGCAGCTCACGGGGCATACGGCGATGCACGGCGCGTCGGTGCAGTGCATGCAGGCGACCGAGATCGATTTCTCGCCCGGCACGCCCTCGTTCAGCGTCACCACCCGGCGGCGGTTGATGCCCCAGGGCACCTCGTTTTCGTTCTTGCACGCGACCGCGCAGGCGTTGCAATCGATGCAGCGCTCGGCGTCGCAGAGAAATCGCATTCTCGCCATAGGTCAGGCCCTCGTGATCTGGCAGAGGCTGGTTTTCGTCTCTTGCATCATGGTCACGGCGTCGTAGCCGTAGGTCCACGCGGTGTTCGCCGCCTCGCCCGAGACGTAGGGAACCGCGCCCTCCGGGTACTTGTCGCGAATGTCCTTGCCCTGCCACCAGCCGGCGAAGTGATAGGGCAGGAACACGACGCCGCGCCCGACGCTCCGCGTCAGGCGCGCGCGCACCTTGATGCGCGCGCCCGTTGGCGTCGCCACCCAGATGTAGTCGTGCGGCTTCACGCCGCGGTCGTTGGCGTCCGCCGGGTGGATGTCGCAGAACATCTCCTGCTGCAGCTCGGCGAGCCAGATGTTCGAGCGCGACTCGTCGCCGCCGCCCTCGTACTCGACCAGGCGGCCGCTCGTCATCACCAGCGGGAACTTGGCGCTGTAGTCGGCGGCCTGCTGGAT
>VBJI01000043.1 GCA_005880875.1 Chloroflexota bacterium | reverse complement strand
CCAGGGTACGAGCTTAAATCGCGGATGCAACCCCAGCCGGAGGATGGCCGGCAGCACGAAGATCGCGCTGTAGAGGCCCGACAGCGGCGTAATCGGCAGCGTCAGTGCCATCCCGAGCGCCGACCGGCCGGCGTCCAGCGGCCGGCCGCGGTCGCGCCACACGAGTAAGGCCGCCACCAGCGACGCGCCAAGGGCGAGCAGCGCCAATCCCCAGTAGCCGAGGTGTCCGCTGGCGACCTTGGGCGCGCCGCTCGACGGATAGAGCGCAATGCCGTTGAAGTACTGCGCCGGCCACTGCGGATCCCAGGCAAAGCTGATCAGCACCAGCGGCAGAAACACGGCGACGGTCGAGCCGATCGCAATGGCCAATTGTCGCGGCTTTCCCCAACCCCCGATGAGAAGGATGGCGAGAATCGGCAGCGCGTTCGCGGTTCGGATCAGGCCCAGCGCCGCAGCCGGGCCGACCAGCCACCAGTAGTTTCGCCGCTGCGCCCAGAGCGCGAGGCTGAGCGCCGCCAGCCCGAAAGCCGCCTGGAACTGATCGATCACGACCACCGCAAACACGGGGGCCGACAGCAGGATGGGCCAGGCGCCCGAGGTCAGGTTCAGCCCGCCCCGATCGCCGGGGCGAGCCCACAGCCATACGACGAAGACCATCAACACCGCCGACCCCACGATGCTGACCGCCTGGGCGGCATCCCGCGGCAGGTAGCTGAAGGGCGCCATCAGCACCTCGTGCGGCGGCGGATACGCGTTCGCGGCCTTGCCGTACCAGTCGGCCAGGCCGTGGCCGAGGGTAAAGAAGCGATCCCAGTACCAGAACGGGAAGAAGTCGAAGCCGAAGGTGAAAATGCTGCGCGCCTTGCCCTCCCCGAGCGAAATTGTGGTGGCCGCCTGGTTGAGCACCAGCTGGCCGGCGACCGCCATCACGGCCAGAAGGCCGAGCGCCAGCATGATCCGCTGTCGGCTCGAGATTCGAGGCATACCCGACCTCAGGAGACGAGCTTGGGCCGAAACTCCGCCTGGCTGGAGCGCTTGGTTCGCCGCTCGCCCCAGCGTTTCCAGGGCGCGTGGCCGGATGCCCACTGCTCGTTGAGCAGGACCATGTCGCGGTAGGTGTCCATGCACTGCCAGAAACCTTCGTGCTTGTAGACGGCCAGCTCGCCGTCCGCGGCCATCCGTTCCAGTGGCCCGCGTTCCAGGATGGTGGCGTCGCCATCGAGGTAGCGAAAGATCTTGGGCGTCATCACGAAATAGCCGCCGTTGACCCAACCCGCCTCTGCTGCCGGCTTCTCGATGAACTGCACCACGCGGTCGCCCTCGACCATCAACTCGCCAAAGCGGGCGAGCGGTCGGACCCCGGTCAGCGCTGCGGCGCAACCGGTTTTCTGGTGAAAGCGGATCAGCGCGGCGAGATCGAGGTCGGTGACGCCGTCCCCATAGGTCAGCAGGAACCGCGGTGTGTCACGGAGGAAAGGCTCCAACCGCTTGAGACGGCCACCGGTCTGGGTGGCGTCACCGGTATCGATGAACGTGATCCGCCAATCGGCTTCGGCGTGGGGCCCATTCAGCGGCGTGATCGACTGCGAGCCGAGCTCGAGCGTGAAGTCGCTGACGAGGGCCTCGTAGTTGAGGAAGAAGTCCTTGATCATCTCGCCCTTGTAGCCGAGGGCGAGGATGAAATCCGTAAACCCGAAGCACGCGTAGGTCTTCATGATGTGCCACAGGATCGGATGCGTGCCGATGGGGACGAGCGGCTTGGGCCGGTACTCCGTCTCTTCGCGAAGCCGGGTGCCAAGCCCTCCGCAGAGGATGACGACCGGCATCCGCCGCGACGGGGAACTCGGGGCAACCTTCATGTAACAGCGGTGTAACCCTCTAGGCGGCGGAATCCTTTCGAGGGCGGGCGACCGGCTCGCCGTGGCGGAGCTCGAAGAGAGTCCGGTATTCGCCGTCGAACCGCTCCTGGATCGTCCGCATCCGGCGGCGGCCTGGCCAGCGAGCGGCCTGCGCCAGCCTTGCCAGGAGGAATTTGAGCGGGGGCAGCCACGTAACCAGCCAGGCGACGGTCCAGACGAGCGCGGCCTCGGGAATCCGGTGGTAGCGCGGCATCGATCCGCAGTTTGTCCGCGACCTGCTTCCAGGCGGGCCAGAACTGGTCGATCCCGGGCAGACTGCTCGTGGAGGACGGATGCCAGCCGAATACGGCGCCCGGTTCGACAATCGTCAGGAAGGTGCCTCGGGCGGCAACTCGAAACAGGAAGTCCATGTCCGACACGGCTCCGGCGGAAGGATCGAGATTGCCGGCGAGCTCGAGGGCACGGCGCCGGAAAGTCGTGCCGATCCACATGAAGTGGCCGCGTGCCGCCATCTCGACGATGCCGCGGGGTTTTTCGTACAGGCCTGGCGGCCAGCGGCCTTCGACCTTCAGGACTCGTCCACCTGGGTCGACGAGCAGCACCGGGCTGGCGACGAAGAGCGCGTCGGGATGACCGGCGAGCGCAGCCATTCCGCGCTCCAGTGATCCAGGCAAGAGGAAATCGTCATCCGAAAGGATCACGAAGTATTCGCTCTCGATGCGGTCCAGCGCATAGATGAAATTCGGGTTCGCTCCGATGTTTCGGCCATGGGCGTGGTACCGAACCTGCGCTGCGCTGCCGGCGAATTCGGTGGTCACCGCCTCGGTCGCCGGATCACCCGCGTTGTCGTAGACGGCGACCAGGGTCCGCGGGTAGCGCTGCACCGTCACGCTGGCGATCGCTCGGCGCAGCATGTCCGGACGGCGGTAGGTTGGAATCACGACCGTGACCCCGGGAGTCGGCCGTCCGCGCGTCATGCCGCGTCGGCCACGTTGATCTGCCGCCCCGCCGGGCGTAGTTCGCGGCCCATGATCAGGAAGCCGAGTGCCGCGTACGCGGCGGTGGCCAGCGCGAAGCTGACGCTGAGGACCACGATCCCCGAGCCAAGCGCGGCGGCGATGACGAAGGCGGGTCCATAGGTGACGAGCGCGAGCGCCATGATTCGCAGCACGCCGGCGAACCAGTGCGAGGTCGGCAGCTCGAGGCACTCGCGGCACATCCGTGGGACGCCGTATCCGTAGGCGAGCACGTGGTGCAGGACCCAGGCGAGGCCGGCGCCGGCAAGGCCGAACCGCCAGACGCTCACCACCGACAGCGGCAGGACCGTGACCAGCGCGATGAGATTCTGGCGCACCGCGATTTCAGGCTTACCGACCGCCAGGGACACCATGTACGGCGCCTGGAGGGTGGCGTTCATATAGGAGCCGAGGCAGAGCAGCGCGGTGGGGAGCATCAACTCCCGCGCGGTGGCGTCATCGAAGACGTACCCGAACAACGGCTTCGCGGCGAAGACGAGTCCCGTGAAACAGGGCACCGCTCCGAACGTGATCAGCGCATGCACCCGGTGATAGCGGCGCATCATCTCGCTACGGTCCTGCCGCCGCACCATCTCGGCGAAGGCCGGGAAGGCGGCCTGCACAATCGCGGAGAGGAGGCGCAGCACGCTGGCGACCATCGTCGACGCGAAACCGAACGTTCCAAGCAGCCGAACTGGCATCAGCTTGCTGACGAGCAGCTTGTCTTGCTGGCCATAGACGGCCCCCAGGGCGGAGATCGACATCATATGCGTGGCAAAGCGCGCGTTTCTCCGAAGCACGGGCATGGAGAACCCGGGAAGCAGCGCGCGCCAGGGCACGCCCGCCTGAAGCGCGAAACCGAGGTAGGCGACCACGCTCAGGGCGTACGTCGCCGTCAGCCACCAGGCGACGCCGAACACGCCACCGCGCAGCATCAGGATCACGATCGTTCCCAGCAGCTGAAAGGCCATGGCGCCGACTTCGATTGCGTTCGTAACGCCCATTCGCTGGAGTCCGCGGAAAAGACTCGCGTAGAGTGATCGAGGCAGGACGAGCAGGGCGCCAGTCCCCAGCACCTGCAGCAGCTGGCTGGCGCTCGCGGGGTCGATGGCCTTCACGGTCAACCACCTCGTCGCGATCCAGGCCGCCCCCATCATCAGGGCAACGACCAGCGCCAGATAGGCTGCCCAGTAGAGGAGCGCCGCCGTTCGCAGCAGGTCCAGCACGTAGGGACGATCATCTTTGAGATGGGAGGCCACCTCGCGGACCGTCGTCGCCGAGATTCCGAGCTCGAGCATGCTGGCCAGCACCAGGCCGGAGCTCTGGGCGAACAGGATGATGCCGAAGGCATCGGCACCCAGTCGGTGGAAAACCAGCCGCACCGCCCCCAGCCCGAGCAGCAGGAGCAGGCCCTGGCCGGCGACGTTGTAGAGGATGTTGCGGCGGAGCGTCGACACGGCTACGCCGCCTGCCGCTTCTTCAGGACATCGCGGAACGCGTCGCAAACGAACGCGACCTGCTCGTGGGTGAGATTCAGCGCACTCGGGAGGTTGATCCCTCGCGCACTGACGCTGTAGGCGACCCGATTGCGCTCCTGCGCCGCCCTCGCCTGCGGAGTCGCCGCGTAGGCGGGCAGCGAGCTCAGCGGGTAGAAGAAGGGACGGGTGGCGATCCCCTGCGCCCCAAGCGCGTCCATCATCGCCTCCTTTGCGATCCTGTACTCGGGGCCGATCACCGCCGTCACCATCCAGTAGGCGTTCATCACCATCGGTCCGGCGTAATTGAGGGTCACGCCGTTGAGTCCGTCGAAGCCCTCGCGGTACCACCCGAAGATGGTCCGTTTCCGCTCGACCAGCTCCGCTATCCGTTCGAGCTGCGCGAGCCCGAGCGCGGCCTGCAGGCTGGACATCCGGTACTTGAAGCCAATCTCCTGGTTCCAGAACTGCTTGGGCCCAGGCGCTCGCCCGTGGTCCCGCAGGACCAGCGCCCGCTCGTAGAGGGCGTCATCGTCGGTGAGCAGCATGCCGCCTTCGCCGGTGGTGAGGGTCTTCGAGCCATGGAAGCTGAACACGCTGGCATCACCGAAGCTGCCGGCGCGCCGCCGGCGGTACTCGGCCCCGACCGACTCGGCCGCATCCTCGATAACGGCGAGACCTCGCCGCTCGGTGATGGCCAGCACCGTGTCCATGTCCGGCATTCCGCCGTAGAGGTTCACCACGATGACAGCGCGTGTCCTCGACGTGGTGCAGGCCTCGAGCGCCGCCGGAGTCAGGCACCAGGAGCGCTCCTCGATGTCGGCGAACACCGGCGTCGCGCCCACGTACGTGATCGGTGCCGAGGTCGCAATCCAGGTCGCATCCGGCACGATCACCTCATCGCCGGGACCGATCCCGAGGCCCGCCAGCGCCAGGTGGATGGCAGAGGTCGCCGAGGGCAGCGCCATCGCATGGCGCCGCGACACATAATTGCCGAAGGCCTCCTCGAACCGCTGCTGGTACGTGTTGGCCTCTCCGTACCAGGCGGTTTTCACCGCGTCGCTGACGTACTCGATCTCCTTCTCGGTGATCCAGGGACCAGCGATCGGGATTTTTGCCGGCCGGCTTGCGGGGGCAGGTTCTGTCATTTACGCGGCCTTCTTGTATCTGGCGATGAACTCATCGACGCGCCGGGCGCCGAGCATGTCGACGTGTGCCAGGATCTCCTCGATCGGCCAGTCCCACCAGGCGATCTCCTCCAGGGCCGCCACCTGGGCATCGCTGAACCGGCGCCGAATCTCGCGGGCCGGGTTACCGACGACGACGGCGTAGGGGCGGACGTCGCTCCCAACCACCGCATTCGCCCCGATGATCGCGCCGTCTCCGATCTCCACCCCTGACAGGATCAAGGCGCCACTCCCGATCCAGACATCGTTCCCAACCCTGATGTCGCCCTTGCTGGCCGCCGCCCCGTCACGGTCGGCACTCGGAAGCTGGAACTTGATGCGAAAGGGGAACGTGCTGACGCAGTCGCCACAGTGATTGCCACCCACCATGAAGGTTGCATCCCAGGCGATCGAGCAGAAGGCCCCGATCGAAACCCGACCGGTGTCCCATGGATGCGCGATGACGCGCATCTTCGCGTAGGAATGCCGGCCCATCCGAAAACGGTCGGGGGTTCGTGCCTCGTCGAAGCGGTGGACCTCGTAGTAGGTCGCCGCCAGTTGCATCAGCCGCACGACGGATCGCGTGAACAGTCGTTTCATGCCGCCGCCTTTCTGAGCGGCCGCGCGGGATTCCCCACGACGGTGGTGCGGGCGGGGACGTCCGCGATGACAACGGCGCCGGCGCCGATCACGGCTGCCGCACCCACTCGAATGCGCGGGAGGACGACCGCGCCCGCGCCGACGAGGACGCAATCGCCGATCTCAACGCAGCCAGCCAGGATCGCGCCCGGAGCCACGTGGACCCCGTTCCCCAGGACACACTCGTGATCGACGCTCGCGTTGGTATTGATGATGCACTGCTTCCCAATCCGCGTCTCGACGCCAACGGTCGAATTCGCCAGCACGTGAGATCCTGGACCGAGGGTCGCGTTGGTGGCGACGAATGCGGTCTGATGGATCGCCTGCATCGGGGTGAGGCCGGCCGCTTCCAACCGATCGTGGATTTCAAGGCGGTCTGTGCCGCGATCGCCGCCGATGGCCACCAGGAACTTCTGCCTGCCTCCGTGAGCCCGGCGCCAGTCTTCAAAGCCTTCCCAGCCCCGGTAGACACGAACGCCCGGCAGCGGCGATCCGAGAATGGCGCGGTTGTCGAAGAGGGCGGCGACCCGATAACCGAGGGGCGCGATGCACTCGGCCAGCACCTTGGCGTGCCCGGACGCGCCCCAGATCACGACTTCCCCAGCTCCGCCCCCGGCTTTCGTCTGCCCTCGGATCATTGGTGGCTCACGTCCCAGCGGTAGGGAATGTTGTTGTCGAATGGATCGAGACGCTCGCTGCGCGCCGGGTCGTGCGGATGCGTGGCGCAGTTCGCGACAATCGCGGCCGGCTCACTCATCCCCTTGAAGCCGTTCCAGACGCACGGCGGAACGATCACCAGCGCGTAGTTGTCCGGCCCGAGAAAGATCTCGGTGAGCTCGCCCTTGGTCGAGGATTCCGGACGATCGTCGTACAGGACCAGCTTGATCCGGCCCGACACGCAAGCGTAATTGAGCGTCATCTCGCGATGCCGGTGCCAGCGACCTTCACCTCCGGCACGGGAATGATGAAGCGGCCGCCCAGCTTGCGGTAGAGCTTTTGCTGTTCCAGGATCTCGTCGGCGAAGTTCCAGGTGAGCAGCAGGACGTAGTCGGGCATCGCCTCGAGCAGCCGCTCGGGCGGATAGATCGGAAGGTGCACGCCGGGCATGAAGCGGCCCTGCTTGTGTGGGCTGCGGTCAACCACGAAATCGACCGTCTCCTTCCCTATCCCGAACGTATTCAAGAGCGTGCTGCCCTTGGCGGCCGCCCCGTAGGCGGCGATGTGGTCGCCTCGCCGCTTCAGCGTGTTGAGCAGCGAGGTCAGCGACGCTCGGAGCCCCTCGACTCGCGCCCCGAACCGGCGGTAGGTCTGCGGATTCCTGATGCCACAAGCGGCCTCCTCGGCCATCAGCCTGGCCACCTTGGGCGACGCCTTAGCCCTGCCCCGGGTCACGGTCAGCCGCAGCGAGCCGCCATGGATGTCGATGCGCTCGACGTCGTGCACCTGCAGACCATGCCGCCGAAAGAGCTTGTCGATGGCCGTGAGGGAGAAATAACAGAGGTGCTCGTGGTAGATGGTGTCGAACTCGCACCCGTCGATCAGGTCCCTGACGTACGGAACCTCGATCACGGCCACTCCGGAATCTTTCAGGACGTCGGCCATGCCGCTGACGACGCCGTTCAGGTCGGCCACGTGCGCGAGGACGTTGTGCGCGTGCAGGACGTCGGCCTGCTGCCCTCGACCGCGCAGGCTCTTCCCAAGCTCCGGACCGAAGAACTCGCACAGCGTGGGGACGCCGCGTTCCTCCGCCGCGCGCGCCACGTTGCGCGCCGGCTCGATGCCGAGCACTGGAATCCCCCGGCGCCGGTAGAACTGCAGCAGGTAGCCATCGTTGCTGGCGATCTCGATGACGAGACTCCGCGGGCCCAACCCGCGCTCTGGGATCAGCTGCCCGACCAGGGCCTCCGCGTGTCGAACCATCGTGTCCGAGTACGAGGAGAAGTACAGGTATTCGCCGAACAGCTCCGCCGGCGGCACCGTTTCCGTGATCTGCACCAGCGTGCAGTCGTGGCAGAACGCCAGGTCGAGCGGATAGCGAGGCTCCGGCAACATCAGCTGCTCCTCCGATAGCAGCGCGTTCGCCAGCGGCGTGGACCCGAGCGAGAGCACCACCTCCAGCTCCCCCGACCCGCACGAGCGGCAGGTGGTGGCGATCATGCGGCGACGTCCTGGCTGAGGCTTTCCCGGTACCAGGCAATGGTGCGACGCAACCCCTCGTCGAGGCTGAAGATCGGTGCCCATCCCAGCATCCGTTTCGCCTTGCCCGCGTCGAGGAACTGCTGGGGGATCTCGTGCTGCGCTTCGGCGCGGATGTCGGGCTGCTCCGAGCTGCCCATCAGGCGAAGGATGCGGTTGACCAGCTCGATCACGGTCACCGGGGTCTCGTTGGAGAAGTTGAAGGCCTGGCCACGCAACCCGGGATCGGCGTGGAGCCGCTCCGCCAGCAGCAGGTAGGCGGCGGCGCCGTCTTCGACGTAGAAGTAGTCGCGAATGAAGTTGCCGTCCGACCGGATCACCGGCCGCTGCTGGCGGAGCAGCGATCGGATCGTGCCCGGCACGATTCGGTTCCAGTTCAGGTCGCCGCCGCCGTAAAAGTTGCCGCAGCGGGTGACCACCACCGGCAGCTGGTAGGTGGCCGCGTAGCTCTGCGCGATCAGGTCGGCGCAGGCCTTGCTGACGTCGTACGGATGGCGGCCCTGCAGCTCAACGTCCTCCCGGTAGGGCAGCACCGTCTGCTCGCCATAGGCCTTGTCGGAGGAGGCCAGCACCACCTGGCGGACCAGCGGACTGCGCCGGCACGCCTCCAGCAAGCGCCAGGTGCCGGCGACGTTCGACTCGAACGTCGAAATCGGGTTTCGGTTGGCGATGCCGACGATGGCCTGGGCCGCCAGGTGAATCACGGTGTCGACTTCGTACTCGCCCAGCACCCGCTCGAGCACGGGCTGGTCCTGGACGTCGCCGCGCACCACCTTGACTCGCCCCAGCATCCCCGAGCGGGCCAGCTCGCTCTGCGGCACCCAGTCCCGCACCAGGCAGACGACGTCGGCCCGCAGCTCGAGCAGCCGGCGGACGACCCAGCCGCCCACCAGCCCGGTCGCGCCCGTGACCAGGGTCGGACGATCCTGCCAGAAGGCAGGGGTGAGCTCAGCCGCCATATGACGAACGAGTAACGGGGAGATCAGGCCGAACCTTTCCCGGCGAGCGCTTCGCTTACGCGGGCCGCCGCGCCGAGATGCTCAGGATGCTGATGAAAAAGCTGGCGAACACCGTCTGGACGCCGAGCGCCAGCAACACGAAGGCGGGGATCACCTCGCGCATCGTCACCCGCGGATCAAGGGCGCCAAAGCCGGTCGCACTCCACCCGATTACGGCAAACCCCAGCACGGCGACCCCGGCGATCACCAGGGCCAGGCCGATCAGGAGCCCCACCTCGAGGGTGATGCGCTTGCCCACGCCGGTCAGGAAGGCGTTGGGCGTGTTGAAGCCCTGGTGAATCGCGAAAAACTTGGTGAACACGCCAAAGATCAGCGTCTGGTAGCCCAGCAGGCAGAGGAAACCCGCCGCCAGCAATGTGTGAATGTCCAGTCCAAACCGGCCGATTTCTTTGGGCCCGGTGATCAACCAGCCCGAGCCGAGCACCCCGAGCAGGAACAGCGCCGCCCCCGGCGCCACAAAGAGCCAGCGCGGGCTGAAGAGCAACATGAAACGAAGGTGACGCCAGCCATCGCGAAAGCTGCGCAGGTGCGGCGGCCGGTTGCGTCCATCGCGGTGCAGGCGGGTGGGCACTTCCTCGATCCGCATCCCCTTGGCCGCGGCCTTGATCACCATTTCACTGGCGAACTCCATCCCGGTGCCAACCAGTCCCATGCGCTCGTAGGCATCCTTGCGCAGGGCGCGCATCCCACAATGGAAGTCGCCAATCCGGACGCGAAACAGGATCCGCCCGATGCCGCTGAGTACGGGATTGCCGATATAGCGATGCGTCCAGGGCATCGCGGCCGGATCGATCCCACCCTTGAACCGGTTGCCGACGACCAGGTCTGAGCCCTGCCGCAGCCGCTCGACGAATGGAAGGATCGCCGAGAAGTCGTAGCTGTCGTCGGCATCGCCGACGATGATGTAGCGGCCGCGCGCCGCCTCGATTCCGCAGCGGATGGCCGCCCCGTACCCGCGTTCCGTGGCGACCACCACCCGGGCGCCCATGGCGCGGGCGATGCCTCGCGAGTTGTCCGTGCTGCCGTTATCCGCGACGACGATTTCCGCGTCGAGGCCGTGCTCGGCAATCGCGGCCCTGGCCTTGGCGATGCAGGCCGGCAACGTGGTCGCCTCGTTCAGGCAGGGCATCACGATCGAGACTTCGACCGCCTGGAGTTCGGGGGTCGGCTCGGATCCAGCCTGATCGAGTCTGCTGATTGCCATGGCCGGCCGTTGTCGAAGTTGCAACGGGTCTTCCCTCTCCCGCTTGCGAGGCCACCGAACTGGGGCAGGCTCTTGCCTTAGGACGCGTTACTCGGTCGTGACATCGGGGCTGCACGGCCTGCGCGTGCTGGCCTTCTGCGACTACCTGTCGCCCGACTCGTCGGGAGGCGCCGAACGGGTCGCGATGGAGGTCTACCCTCGGCTGGCGCGGGCCGGCGCGACCGTGAAGCTGGTCACCACCATGCCGGCCTCGATGCGTCCGGCGGTGCTCGCCGGCGTGGAGGTCGAGTCGGCGCCGCTGCTCGACCTGTCGGCGGCACTCCGGCTCCAGGTTGGTTTTTCGCCCGCGCTTTTCGGCCGCCTTCGGTCCCTCGCCAGGTTTCGGCCTGACGTGCTGCACGCGCACACGCTGTTCTTCCAGACCTCGCTGGCAGCCGCGGTTCTTCAGCTCGCGACCCGGACGCCGCTCGTCACCACCGTCCACGTGGGCAGCCTCGAGATGATGAGCGAGCCGGGCCGAACCGTGAGCCGCGCCTATGAGGCAACCGTCGGCCGGTTCATCCTGGGTCGGAGCGCGCGGATCGTCGCGGTTTCTCCCTCGGTGCGGTCGAACCTGCTGCGGGTCGGCGCCAGGTCCGAGCGGGTGAGTGTGGTCGCGAACGGCGTGGACCTCGACCGGTTCCATCCACGGCCGCTCGGCGCACCACCCGGCAACCCGCCGCTGATCGCCTTCGTCGGGCGCCTCATCGAGGTCAAGGGACCGGATGTCATGCTGGCCGCCCTGCTGCGGCTGCACGCCGATGGCGTTCCCTTCCGCGCGGTCTACTTTGGCGACGGCCCGATGCGTGCCCGCCTCGAATCCACGGTGCGCGCCGCCGGGGCCCCGGTCGCGTTCGCGGGGCACGTGGATGATCTCGAGACCCAGCTTCCGCGGGCGGACATCCTGCTGCGACCGTCGCTGACTGAGGGCATGCCGCTCGCCGTGCTGGAAGCGATGGCCAGCGGCGTCTGCGTGGTCGCGACCGACGTCGGTGGCAACCGCGACCTGGTTGAGCACGATCGGAATGGCGTCCTGGTGCCGCCCCGCCGGCCGGAGGTCATGGCACGCGAGATCGCCGGCCTGCTGAGCGATCCGGCTCGCCGGGCGCGACTGGCCGCGGCCGGACGTCAGACCGCCGAGCGCTACTCGTGGGACGCGACGGCGCAGGCGACGGCCGCGCTGCTGCTCGAGGCAGCCGGCCGGGCAGGCGGGGCCGGCTTGTGGGAGGCCGCGTGAAGCTCTGCCTGATTTATCGGCAGGATGCCACGGCAACCGACGCCGCCTCCAGCTACGTGACTCGCCTGGTCCCCGCGCTGGCCGAAGACCACCGCACGGCCGTCGTCGCGATCGGACCGGGCCTCACCGAGATCGCGCGCGCGGCGCTGGCGTTGCGGAAGCGCGTCGAGCGAGAACCGCCGGACATCCTTCATGTCAATGGCGTGAGCGGCATCGCACTCGCCGCGGTTCTCTGGGCCGCCGACCAGCGCATCCCGGTTGCCATGAGCCTGCACAACCAGGCCCTGCTCGGCCGCTTTGCGAGCGTTCACCGACGGCTGACGAGCTCCGTCGGGCTCGTCATCAGCCCGTCCCACTATCTGCTCGATCAGCACCTCCAGCGCGGCTTCTTCCGCGACGCCATCCAGCAGATCCTGCCTTATGGCATCGAGCCAGTCGCGCGGCTTCGCTCCACCGACCATGTCGTTATCCGGTCGGCCGCCGCCGAGAGCGACTTCCTCGCCATCGTGGAAGCCTTTCAGTCGGGGGCGGTCGTCATCCTCACCCGCAGTGCGGGAGCATCCGAGGTGGTTCGCGACGGCGTCAACGGCCTGCTGGTCGAACCCGGCGACGAGGCCGGCATCGCCGCCGCGGTCGAGCGCCTGCGCCAATCGCCTGAGTTGGCCGCGCGACTGCGCGCCGCGGCGCTGGAAACCGCGCGCTTCTACGACATGCGGTTTCACACCACCCACCTGACAGCCGCCTACCGGCAGCTGCTCAACGCATCGCGCGCGGGCGGCCTCGACCGGCGAGCCGCCTGACGCGGTTCAGGCTGCGGCGGCCGGCCGCCACCAGCCCTCATTCTTTCGATACCAGTCCACCGTCAGGCGCAGGCCATCGCTGAGCGTGGTGCGGGGCTCCCACCCGAGTGGTCGCATCCGTCTGGTCTCCATCCCATACGACCATCCAGGTCCGTCGCCGGCGGCCCGTTTCAACGAGGCGGGCTGGCCGCAGAGCCGCAGGATGGTTTCGGCGAGATCCCGGGAGCTGAGCTGGGCGCCGGCCCCGACGTTGTAGACGGTACCCGGCTCGCCTTTCCACAGCACCCGGGCGATGGCGCCAACCTGGTCATCGACAAACAGGTAGTCGCGCAAGGCCGAGCCGTCCCCCTCGAGCGGAACCGGCAGACCCTGCAGCGCGGACGTGATCATCCTGGCGACGGGCTGGTCCAATGGTTGCCGCGGGCCGTACGCCGTGGCGCTCCGGGTGACCAGCACCGGCACGCCCTGCCGCCCATTGAAGGCGCGGGTAAAGAGTTCCGCCGCCGCTCGCGCCGCCGCCGGCACCGTGCGCGGCGCCAGCGCGTCCTCCTCCCGGCTGGGTGCCGCTTTTAGCGGGCCATAGACCTCCATGGTGCTGACCAGGAGAAACCGTTGATGGCGGAATTTTCGCGCCGCCTGGAGGAGGGTGGCGGTTCCCGCCACGTCGGTGCGCACCACGCTGGCGGCGTCGGGGTCCCGGCCAACGAATTCGTCAGTTGCGAAACTCACGATCGCGTCGACGTTGCTGGCCAACTGTTCGACCAGCGGCCGGTCGCCGACATCGCCTCTGACCAGCGCAAACCGGCGGTCGTCGCGGAGGTCAGCGAGCCCCTCCTCAGCCGTGGGCCTGCGCAGCGCGTCCAGGACGGTGATCGCCACCTCGGAATCCGCCCGAAGCCGGTCGCGGACGAAGGCTGACCCCAGGAAACCCGCACCCCCCGCCACCAGCAGCCGGCCGATCCCGAGCTTGCCCATGGGGCAAAAACGCGGGTTTCCCGTCGAACTTGTCCGGATCGGGCCGTGGAGGACGCTAGGTGGTTGACACGCCGAAGGCGTCGCAGCGCGTGGGAACGGTCGCGATCGCGACCTGGATCGTCACCTCGGATCCCGCCGTCTGCGGTCCCACCATCACGGTGCGGACGCCGCCCCCTCGGATGTTGCCGGCAGCGTCCCAGCAGACCGCCGTCAGGACGACGCGATCCGCGCCATGTCCGTGATTGACGATGCGGACGCGAACGCTCGGTGTTCGAGCGTCCTGCAGAAAGCTGGCCTGGTCCACCTGCGCGATCTCCGGGGAGGCGTCGGCACTCCACTGGGCGCCGGTAATACTCCCGGTGAAATTCGCCGGCAGTGACCGCCCGACGGGAAAGGCGAGCGCCACCGCGCCACGCTGGCCCGGTCCGACCATGCGGATGGTCCCCGATCGGCGGGCCAGCGCCTGGCCGGCGCTGTCGACCGACGCGATCTCCACCCTGACGTCCAGCGCCGACTCCCGCGACGGGTTGTCGACCACCGCAAACGCGATGAATCCGCTCGGCGACGCCGCGGCCCCCACCTTCTCGAGCGTCAGCGCCGGAGCCGGCGTCGGCGTGCTCACCGGGGTGGCCGTCGATCGCAGGGCGGCGGCGGTTGCCGTGGTCCCGGTCGACGGCGGCGCCCCGGCCTGCTGACACCCGGAGATGAAGATCGCTCCCCACGCCAGCGCCAGTGGCAGGGCACGGGTTGGCATCAATCCACCACCACCGCCATGTTGTTGAACTTGGCGAAGGCGCCCTCGAACTGATAGATCGGCACCGTCCGGAGCACGCCGTGGTTCGGATCGTTGAGGGTGACCGTTCCCGCGGCTGCGTTGATGCCGATCAGCGTCATCGCATGTTCGACCAGCGTATACCGAATCGCACGCCCGTCCCAGGCCGTCCAGGTCCGCATCGCGGCGCTCTCCCAGTAGCCATAGACCGGCAGCCAGACGACGACCGTGTTGCCGGCGGCAACCTCGACGTAGAGGTCGCGGGGCGTCCAGCCTTCACGGCCCACGGTCCACCGGTAGCCACCGCGAAAGGCGGCCGTCGCGATCGGAGGGTAATAGACGCCGTAGCCGGACGCGTTGTACTCCACGCCGTTGACGTTGCCGACGAAGGTCTGGTAGGGATCGCCCCAGCGGAGCACGTCCCCGAATTGATCGACCACCGCCCGGCGCAGGTCGGCACCCATCTGCGCCAGGATCCAGTCCTCCGATCGATCGAAACCCCTGAACAGCAGCGCCATGCGGAGCGCAGCCGATTCGCAATCGAGGTTTCGCGATTGCGCGATCAGCGGGACCGCGTTGGTGTACGCGAGGTTCGCGGCGCCGGCCACCCGAGTGGCCGCACCCGCGCTGGACGGTTGCGCCGTTGGCTGAGGGTTGCTGGCATTGACGATGGCGACGTCTCGAACGATGTCCCATCCGCCCCAGTCGCCATATCCGCTCCAGTACGGCGAGATGCCCGAACCGAAGGTGGTGACGATCCCCCAGCGGGCCACGGTATAGCCGCCGCCGGGCAGCGTGTGGAGCTGCTGCAGCACGGGCGCGTTCGGCTGGCCGCTGATGGTGAGTGGCGGCGCCGCCCCGAAGGCGGCGACGTGTCCCCAGCGGTCGATCTCCCAACCGCCGTCGGGCACGCCATTGGCGCTGTAGTGGATGTCGAGCCCTCGCCAGAGGTCCTGGCCCTGGGTGTACGGCCATCCGGTCAGCGCCGGCGCACCGCCCCAGGCGTGGATGCCGCCGAAACCGTCCAGCAGATAGCCCTGCCGTCCGTCGGCGAGCCCGTCGCTATCGCGCGAGGTGACGACAAAGGCGCGGGCGACGTCCCAGCGCTGCCAGAAAACCGGGGTCGTGATGAACGGGGCGGCCCCGAACGCATGGATGCCTCCGAAGCCGTCGAGCGTCCAGCCACCAGACCCATCCGCGCGCAGGCTGACGGCGCGCGCGATGTCCCATCCCGGCCACCAGGGGGCGCCTTCGGCGTCCAGCAGGAATCCCCCGAATGAATGCAGCCCGCCCCAGCCATCGAGCACCGCGCCACCCCGCGGCTGCGCGCGCGCCTGGTAATCCGCCATGGCGGCCGCGCTCACGGGCTGCGCCGTCGGCGTGGGGTTGGTGGGATTCACCAGGACGATGTCGCGCAAGATGTCCCAACGATTCCAATCCGCATAGCCATTCCAGTACGGCGAGACGCCGTTCCCATAGGTACTGACCACGCCCAGCTTCGCCACCGCGAAGCCACCATTGCCGGCCGCGTGCAGCTGCTGCATCACCGGTGCGGTTGGCATACCGGGAATCGTGATCGCTCGATGTACTGCGTGTACGGCCATCCCGTCAACGCGGGAGCGCCACCCCACCCATGGATGCCGCCAAAGCCATCGAGCAGGTAGCCCTGCCGCCCATCGAGCTGCCCGCCGGCATCGCGGGAGGTGACGACGAACGCGCGCGCGATGTCCCAAGAAGGACCCCAGTAAACGGGCGTGTTGATCGGCGCGGCGCTCCCGAAGGCGTGGATCCCACCGAAGCCATCGAGCGTCCATCCGCCCGCGCCGTCAGCGCGGACGGCGACCGCGCGCGCGATGTCCCAGTTCGGCCACCAGGGGCGATTCGCCGTGTTCAGCGAGAAGCCGCCAAAGGGGTGCAGACCGCCCCAGCCATCGAGCGTCACGCCGCCCGTCTGGGCGCTCGCCGCCTCAGCCGGGACCGAAGTTGGCAGGCTCAACCCGGCCGCGATCGCGGCGACCAACAGGGTCGAGGTGAGGCGCGCCTTCCCGGGGATCCGGATCGGACAACCATATAGGAACGGCTCGAGCAAATGGCAGGCTCGAGCTCAAACCTTGGTTACACTCTTGCAGGGATGAGTTCAATCGCGGTGATCGGCACCGGCTACGTGGGCCTCACGACCGCCGTGTGCCTGGCCGAGTTGGGCCATCAGGTGATCGGCGTCGATATCGATCAGGCCAAGGTCCAGCGGCTGCGCCGCGGGGAACCGACGATCTACGAGCCGGGGTTGGACGAGCTCCTGGCTCAGGTGTTGAAGGCCGGCCGGCTTGCTTTCACCGGTGACTACGGCGAATGCATCCCGGAGGCCGATTTTGTCTTCATCGCGGTGGGTACGCCCCCCGGCCGCCGCGGCGAGGCCGACCTCGTCTTCGTCAAACAGGCGGCCAAGGGCATTGCGGGCGCGATGAAGAAAACCGTCACCATCGTGAACAAGAGCACGGTGCCGATCGGTACCGGCAATATCGTGGCGCGCATCGTCGGCGAGAACTTGCGCGACGAGATTCCCTTCCACGTGGTGTCCAACCCCGAGTTCCTGCGGGAGGGGAGCGCCATCCACGACTTCATGCATCCGGATCGGCTGGTCTTCGGCTCGCATCACACGCCCGCCGCCCAGGCGGTGGCCGCCCTCTACAGCAAGCTGGACACAAAAATTCTGATCACCGACCTGCACACCGCCGAGATGATCAAGTACGCGTCCAATGCCTTCCTCGCTACTCGAATCTCTTTTATCAATGAGATGGCGCGCATCTGCGAGCGCGTCGACGCCGATGTCAAGGTCGTGTCCGAGGGGATGGGCATGGACCGCCGGATCGGCCCGCTCTTCCTCGACGCCGGCATCGGCTACGGCGGCTCCTGTTTCCCCAAGGACGTCAAGGCGCTCGCCCGGATGGCCGAGACCATGGGCTACCACCCCGAGCTGCTCGACGCCGTCATGGAGATCAACCTCGACCAGCGCACGCTCGTGGTCGAGAAGCTCCGCGAGGTGCTGGGGGGATTGCGCGGGCAGGTGATCGGCCTGCTCGGGCTGAGCTACAAACCGAACACGGATGACGTGCGCGAAGCGCCCTCGATCGACGTCATCGAAAATCTTCTGCAGAAAGGGGCCGACGTGCGCGCCTACGACCCAAAGGCCATGCCGGTGCTCCAGAATCAGCTCAATTCCATCCGGTACTGCCGTGATGCGTACGACGTGGCAAACGGGGCCGATGCGCTCCTGGTCGTGACCGAGTGGGAGGAGTTTCGGCAGCTCGACCTCGACCGGCTGAAGGGGCTGATGCGCCGGCCCGTGATCGTCGACGGTCGAAACATCTTCGACCCCAAGACGATGCGCGATCGCGGCTTCGTGTATCGGGGTGTGGGCCGTTCGTAATTCGCCCTCCCTCCGCGCCGTCGTCACCGGTGGGGCGGGGTTTCTAGGGTCTCACCTCTGCGAGCGACTGCTGGCCGACGGCTGGCGGGTGACCTGCGTCGACAACCTGGTGACGGGCGCGGCGAGAAACGTCGCGAACCTCCGACACCACAAAGCCTTCGAGTCCATTCAGCACAACGTCAGCGAGCCGCTTTACCTCGATGACGCCGTCGATGCCGTGCTGCACTTTGCCTCGCCGGCATCGCCCGTCGACTACGCTGACCATCCGATCGCCACCCTCAAGGTGGGGACCCTGGGGACCCACAACATGCTCGGCCTGGCCCGAGCCAAGGGCGCCACCTTCTTTCTAGCGTCGACGTCGGAGGTTTATGGCGATCCTCAGGTTCATCCTCAGCCCGAGACCTACTGGGGCAACGTCAACCCGATTGGTCCGCGGGCCGTCTACGACGAGGCCAAGCGGGCCGCGGAAGCCTTCACCATGGCCTATCACCGCACTCACGGCATGAAGACCCGCATCGTTCGGATTTTCAATAGCTACGGCCCCCGGATGCGGATCAACGATGGCCGCGCGGTCCCCAACTTCATGCTGCAGGCGCTGCGCAATCAGCCATTGACCGTCTATGGCGACGGCTCCCAGACGCGCAGCCTCTGTTATGTCGATGACTTGATCGAGGGAATCGTGCGGCTGCTGGAGGTCGACTACGACGGTCCCGTCAACCTCGGCACGGCCGATGAAGTCAGCATGGTCGAGCTGGCCACGCGCATTCGCGATCGCTGCGGCAGTTCGAGCGAGATCGTCTTCAAGCCGCTACCGGAGGATGATCCGCGGCAGCGCCAGCCCGACCTGACCCGCGCCCAGAAAATCCTGGGCTGGGCGCCGCACACCTCGCTCGACGAGGGGCTCACCAGGACCATCGCCTACTTTCGCGATCGTCTGGGCACCGGCTAGATCGTCTACGGGGCGCTCCGTAGTCAGGCGGGACCCACCGTTACCGCTCGGTGACGGGATTCGGATTGCGTTTGTCGAAATCGGCTGGCTAACTGAGGGTATGGCACTGAGGGGACGGCGCCTGATTCAGCTGGCGGTCGCGGCGGGCATGATCGCCGGGACACTGCCGGCCTCCACCGCTTTTGCCGCCGCCCCGCTCTCGATCGCGGTGTCGGGCAATCACCTGGTCGACGGGACGGGTGCGGCCATCCGTCTGCTGGGCGTAAACCGTTCGGGCACGGAGTACGCGTGCATTCAGGGATGGGGCATCTTCGATGGGCCCAACGGTGCCGCCTCGGTCGCGGCCATGGCCACCTGGCACATCAACGCGGTGCGGGTCCCTTTGAACGAAGACTGCTGGCTGAATATCAACGGCGTGAGCGCAGCCTACGGTGGCGCCACCTACCAGGCGGCGATCAAGTCTTACGTCACATTGCTTCACCAGTACGGTCTGTACGCGGTGCTCGACCTGCATTGGAACGCGCCGGGATCCACCCCGGCGACCGGCCAGCAGGTGATGCCCGACGCCGATCACGCCCCCGCCTTCTGGACCTCGGTGGCCTCGGCCTTTAAGGCCGACCCCGCGGTGCTCTTCGATCTCTACAACGAGCCGCACGACGTGAGCTGGTCGTGCTGGCTGAGCGGCTGCACGACGCCCGGCTGGCCGACCGCCGGCATGCAGTCGCTGGTGAACGCGGTGCGGTCCACCGGGGCCACCCAGCCAATCATGGTCGGCGGCCTCGCCTGGGCCAACGACCTCAGTGGATGGTTGGCCAATGCGCCCACCGACCCGGCGCACGCCCTGGTCGCGTCGTTTCACAACTACAACTTCAATCTCTGTGATCCGTCGTGCTGGAGCGGGACTGTCGCTGCGCTGGCCGGGCACCTGCCGGTCGTCACCGGCGAGCTGGGCGAGAACGACTGCGGCCATGGCTACATCGACCGGTACATGGCCTGGGCCGATGCGGCGGGCATCTCGTATCTCGGATGGACGTGGGATACGTGGGACTGTTCGAGCGGCCCAGCCCTGATCAGCGACTACAACGGCACGCCGACGGCATTCGGCGCCGGCTTCCAGAGCCACCTGGCCGCGCTGGCCGCCCAGGGGCGGCGCGCCTCCAGCCCGCCGCCCGGCCTCCCTCGCTGCCTGGCCTGCCGCTTGCGGCCCATCTAGCCGCCGAACTCCTGGAACCGATAGCGGTTCTCAGTGGTATGAGAGCCGGAGGTGTTGTCATGAGCCGTCGCCTGCTTGGGCTAATGATCATCGCGGTCGCCGGGTTGACCGCCTGCGGCCGTTACGCATCGGCACCGCCGGCGGCCGCCGGCTACCGGTTGTTTCTGGAAGAGGGCTACAACGGTGAGGGATCGGTTACGGTGCGCGACGCCGGAACCGGAGCGATCGAGCGGGAGCTCCCTGCCGGGACGCCCGCCTTCGACTGGTCCCGGTACTACACGGTGACCCCGTTGAGCGGATCATCGCGCCTCAGCGCCCTCGATCCGGCCTCGGGCCGGACGCTGGCCCAGACCACCATCCCGATTGGTTACGAGCTGCCCAACCTTGCCGGTCAGGGGCCGACCGCGGGACTCTCCCCGAACGGCCAATGGCTGGCGCTGTGGAGCGGCACCGGCAGCGCGAGCCGCTTCCTGGTCGGCGCCAGCTCGCTGTCAACACCATTCAGGACTGTCCGTCTCAACGGCACCTTTGTCTTCGATGCGCTCAGCAACGACGGCCGGAGCCTCTACCTGGTCCAGAAGCTGGGCGATCCCAACCACTACCAGGTGCGGCTCTACGACCTGACCAGCCAGTCGCTGGCGGCCCAGCCGATCGTCGACAAACGGGAGCCGAACGAACCGATGAACGGCATCCGCGGCGACAGCGTCGCCGATCCGCAGGGGAACTTTGTCTTTACCGTCTATGCCCGCGACAATGGGCCGTTCATTCACGCCCTGCCGCTCGGTCAGCCACTGGCCTGGTGCGTGGACCTTCCGGCCAAGAAGGCCACGGACCTGGAGGAACAATTCCGCTGGTCGTTGGCCATCAACCAGGTCAACTCGCTCGTTTACGCCGTCAACGCATCGAGCGGCTTCGTCGCGGAGATCGCGCCGGACACGCTGCCCAGCCTTCGCCGGACGGGACAGGTGGCCCTCAACGCCAGCCCCGGTCACCTTGCCGGCTTCGTCACGGAAGCGGATGCCAAGGGCGCC
>VBJI01000204.1:2350-3221 GCA_005880875.1 Chloroflexota bacterium | reverse complement strand
CGTGGCCGCGCCGATGCCGCTGGACGCGCCGGTGACGACCGCCGACTTCCCCTCCAGGCTGGGCACCGGGGGAGACTACTAGCGGCGCTCGACGGGCGTCCGGCGCGCGCTGGCGTCTCCCAGTGAGACGCGGGTCGTCGCCGGCTCGGCGTGCTCGACCTGCAACGTCGTGTGCGTGAGCCCGAACCGCTCGGCCAGCGTCTGCTCCAGTCTCCGGCGGGCCGCATGACAGTCGGAGTCGGGTACGACGAGGACGTGCGCGGACAGGGCCGGAAAGCCGCTCGTGACCGTCCACACGTGTAGGTCGTGGACCTCGACGACGTCGCGCTCCGCCACCAGCTCCCGCCCGATCGCCTCGGGGTCGGCGTCGCTCGGTGCGCGCTCGAGGAAGATGACCGTCGACTCGCGCAGCAACCGTGCGCTCGACCACAGCATCAACGCCGCCACTGCGAGGCTCGCGATCGGATCGAAGCGGTTCCATCCGGTTGCGAGGATCAACCCGCCTGCCAGTGCAGCCGCGCCGAACGCGGCCACGTCCGTGGCGATGTGCACGAACGCGCCACGCACGTTGAGGCTCTCGCGGCTCGCGCGCGCGAGCACGGCGCTCGCGAGGAGGCTGACGAGCGCCCCGCCGAGTGCGACGACCAGCACGAGACCGCCGTGCACGTCGCGCGGAGCGATCAGGCGGTGGGCGGCGGTCCAGACGATCCAGACGGCGATCAGCCCGAGCGTGATGCCGTTCGCCTGCGCGGCGAGAATCTCCAGCCGCGAGTAGCCGAACGTCCACCGTCCCGCAGCCGGACGCGCGGCCATCCTCGACGCAATGAGCGCAAAGGCGAGCGCCGCGCCGTCGGTGAGCATGTGGCCGCCG
>VBJI01000204.1:0-2340 GCA_005880875.1 Chloroflexota bacterium | reverse complement strand
CGGCGGTCGGTTGCAAGCCGGTGATCGTGATCGTGGTGCGTCCGCAGAGGCTAGCGCCGGCGCCGGGCTAGGCCGGCCACCCCGACTCGAGCCGCTCGCGCAGCTGCTCGACGGCGGCAGCCCACAGGCGGAGCGCGTCTTCGTCCGGCCGTTGGTACAGGCCGCCGAAGGAGCCGTCGCCGAGCGCTTCGCGCCAGGCACCCGGCCGCCCGAGCCCAACGGGTCGTTCGATCGGCGGCTTGCGCTCCCTCGGCAGCTCGACGCCCGGCAGGCGCGTCCACGGAAAGTTCTCCGACCATGAGGCGTGGTCGAAGTCGGGGTCGATCGCCGCGGCGAGCTCGTCCGGCCGGCCTTCCCAGACGTCGTGCCAGAGGACGGCCGCGTCCTCGTGCGTTCGCCGCCACTCGGCGGCGGCGACGGCCCCGGGCGGGTTGCCGCCGTGGGCGTTGGCGATCAGGAAGCGCCGGAAGCCCTGCCCGTACAGCGACTCGAGGATGTCGCGCACGACGGCCGCAAACGTTTCGAGCCGCAGTGTCGGACTGCCCGGGAACGCGCCGAATCCCGGAGTGATCCCGTACGCGAGCACCGGCAGGACGGGAATGCCGAGCGGCTCGGCTGCTTCCACCCCGAGCTGCTCCGCGATGATGTTGTCGGTCTCGAGCGAGAGATACGCGTGCTGCTCCGTCGAGCCAACCGGCAGCACGATGCGATCGTCTCCGCGCAAGTACTGCTCGAGCTGCATCCAGTTCAGGTCGCGAATCTGCACGCGACGACTCTGACAGCTTCGGCAGCGGCCGCCGCTTGGATTGCGCAGCTAATCGCCGATCCCAGAACCTCTCGAAAAGCGGTACGCTGGTCCGACCCGCCGCCCTTAGGTCGGTGCGCCCGGCGAGGCCATGACCCTGCTTTCCGTCGCTCGCCCCCGCTTATCCGCGGACAGCGCCACGACGGGAAGGACCACACAACATGGATGTGATCAGGGTTCGGGCACCTAGCACGACCCATGCGCAGCGTCTGATCGCCTCACTCGACGGCCACTTTCCGGCGACGATGAACGGAGGCAAGCGCAGGGTCGAGGTCGAGCTACGCCCCGATAGCGAAACGGCGTCGATGCTGGTCGAGCTCTTCGACACACTGGGCCTCTGGTTGCGCGACGGCGGCCTCGATGCCTGTCAGATCGGATTCGGCGACAGGAGTTACACGCTGCTCGCGGCCGCGCCTCGCGAGCCGAACGATCCCACCGCGTTCCTGCTCGAGCGCACGATCCAGCTCCAGACCGCGCTCGACTCGCGGATCGTGATCGAGCAGGCAAAAGGCATCCTCGCCGAGCGAGAGATGATCAGCCCAGACGACGCGTTCGAGAAGATGCGCCGGGACGCTCGAAGTCGACGGATGAAGCTGCACGACCTTGCCGCGGGGATCGTCTCCACCGTCAGCAAGCCGCGCATCTCCTAGAAGCTATGCGTCGAAAAAGGCCGCCGCGGGTGTCGCGTTAGCGGCTGACCGTGAGTACCCTGCTCATACCGGTGATGTAGCCGGGCTCGGTCTGCGAGGTCGGCATCACCGCGCGCAGCCGGTTGCGGCCGTGATGCAGACGGACGCGGAAGGTCGCCGACGAAGCGGCGTTCAACGTCACCTTCTTCAGCGTCGCCACGCCGGTTGAGCTCAGCCGTTGCACGAGCACGAACTTGTCGGCGAACGAACGCGCCGCGGTCACCTTGGTCGAGAAGCTGCCGGTGGAGAGGTTGACGAGCGCCAGCGTGATCAATGGCCGCACCTTGACGGTCACGTTCGGGCTGGTCGCGCTCTTCCAGGTCGCCTGGTAGGACGTCTCGATTGTTGGCTTGAGGACGTCCGTCCAGTGGCCACCGGAGGTCGTGCTGACGCTGCCGAGCGCGCTGAAGCTCGTCGCGCCGGACGGCTCGGCGAGCACGTCCACCGTTTGGCTGGCCTTGTTATCGGAGACTTTGCCTGACAGGGTGACGGTGCCGCCGTAGACGACGTTCGGTCGCGAGAGCGAGATCGTCACCGACGGTGGCCCAGCCGCCGCCGGGGCGGCGAATCACGAGCAGCGTCGCCGCCAGCGCTGCCAAGAAGACAACTGTTCTACGCATCGACGACATGGGGCCGAGGAGGCGGAACGAATGGGGCAACGTGAGCGCGTCCGGGAGGCGATCGAGACGCCGGTCAGCGAGGCCAACAAACTGCTGGAGGATCTGCAGAACGCAGACAGCGAGACGAGAATGTCGATTTTGATCAGTGGTTGGGGTCGGGGCTTGGCCGCCGGACTGGAAGAGCTCGCGATTGCCATGGATGAGCTTCAGAAGCAAAACGCCGACA
>VBJI01000042.1 GCA_005880875.1 Chloroflexota bacterium | reverse complement strand
CCGACCGGTCGCGACGAGACCCCAAAGCCGACCCCGCCCGCCTGCGGATTCTGCTGGTCCCCTCCCCCACCGGCGCCGCCGGCGATCTTCGCCGCGGGGATGATCGTGATTCCGTCCTTTTCGTAGGGTGTGCCGAAGACCTCGCTCGCCCGCATCGCCCCTTTCGCCTCGTTCACGACGTCCATGACGCGCATCGCCCTTGTCCTCCTAAAAACCGCGGTTGCCCGACGGCGTCGCGAGCCGCCCGAACGAGTCTAGCGGGCGGTCGCGTCCATCCGGCCGAAGGCGACGCGGGCAAGACTGACGATGGCGATGAAGGCGATGACCCCCGCCGCGGGGGCGAGCACGAGCGGACGTGCGAAGTCGGTTCCGGCCAGCAGCGCGTGAAGCGCGAACACGCCGAACATCAGGTACGACAACCGGTGCAGCCACCGCCAGAGCGTGGGATCGAGACGCCGCCGCAGGTAGCTGGTGGCGGCGACGACGAGCAAGAGATCGAAGCCGAGGGTGCCCAGCCCGACGGGGAGCACGGCGTAGGAAACCCGAAAGGGAACGACGACGTCGATCGGGCTGATGCGCCCCACCGCGTCCAGCGTCATGGCCAGGACATGGATGAGAACGAACGGCACCCAGCAGACCGTCAGGAACCGATGCAAACCAGAGAGGTCGCGGTTGCGGACGGCGCCGTCGAAGAGCGCGCTGCGTAGCGCCTGGCCGGTGATGAGCGCCGCCGCCAGCAGAAAGAATGCGGTCAGCGCGGCGGCCCGCGACGTCAGCCAGAGAAGCTGGTCGACGGTCACGCGGCCGCGCCGAGCGCCCGATCACCAGACGTGATGGCGGGCACCGCCGCGAAATGCACCCCGCGCGCCTCGAGGAAGGCGAGGCCGGCGAGCGAGCCGAGCAACATCGCGCACTTCGCATAGACCTCGCCGCGAAGCGCGCTGTCGGTCACGACGGAGACCTCCGCGAGGTCCGTCCTGGCGGGCATCCCGGTCCTCGGGTCGATGAGGTGATGCGCGGATTGCCCCCAGCGCCGCCGAGTCGTGCCGCTGGTGCAGACGGCGCCTTCGGTAAGGGCCACCGCCGAACGATCGCAGAGGCCGATGTGCCAGCCGTCACCTTCCGGCCCTGAGCCGTGGACCCGCAGGTCACCACCCAGATTGCAGACGGCGTTGTCACCGAGCTCATCGATGAGCAGGTCGGCCAGCGCGCCTTTGGCGATTCCGCCAAGGTCGAGCGCGGCTCCGGGGGCGAGGGCCGCCGAACGGGTCGATGCATCCAGCAGCAGGACGTCGGGCAAGGCCGGCAGTTGCGCCGCTGCGGCGAGCGCCGGCTCGCTGAGCCCCTGGCGGAAGGGCCGGTCGTAGCCCGCGGAGATCAGGGCCGGCAACACGGCGGCGTTGACCAGGCCCTGGCTTTCCTGGTATGCCCACAGCGCCGCTTCCAGCATCGCGAACATCTGCGGACTTACCGGAAGGTACCGGCCATCGCCGGCGTTCAACCGCGCCAGCTCGCTGTCCAGCAGAAAACGGGTGAAGCGAGCCTCCGCCTCCCGCACCCGGGCCTCGCACCGCTCGAGGGTCGCCTGGCCGGTGCCCAGACTCAACAGCTCGCAGGTCGAGCCGAGCGCATCGAAGTGTCGGGACGCCAGCTCAGGAGACATAGCTTTTGCTCTGGACGCTGGCGTCGTTGGGCAGGAGCGTGACGCTCGGATGCAGCGGCGCCTCCGCGGGTTTCACCGCCGTGGCCACGACGCCACCCGAGATCAGGGCCAGCACCAGCGTGCCCAGCACCGACGCCCACCTCAGCGTCGCGTTCGAGGACATCTTCCTCTCCCTGGCCGGTATAACGGGGTGGTTCATCGATTCCAGCGACCTCGCGACCTTTACGGTAGGAGGGACGCTCGTAAGGTTGCTGAGGGCCTCCTGAGAAGCCGTTGAGAGCGGCTACGCGAGATCGATCGTGATCGTGTGGTAGCCGTCCGCGCCGTTCGGCAAGGTTGGCGCCGGCTTCGCCGGCTGCAGGCTGCCAGCGCCGTCGCGCGCGCGGACGCTGACCTGATACTGCCCCGCTGGCAGGTTGGCCGCGAGCTCCCAGAAGCGCCAGGCGTAGGGCGAGAATTCGGGCTGCAGCTGCGCCGGGTGCCAGCTGCTGCCGCGGTCCCAACTCAGCTCCACCCCGCTGATGCGGCGGGCGCCCGCAAAGGCGATGCCGCCGAACATGACGGACCCAGCGGTAAGGGTCGCCGTGTCCGCCGGCCGATCGATGCGGGACATCGTCTTGACAATGGCCCGCTCATCCCAGCCGTTGTTCTCCCAGTAGCCGGGTTGATCACTGGCCGAGAACCGAATCCGCGTCACCCACTTGGGCTGCTTCATGCCGTAGTGACCGGGAAAGATGAAGCGCGCGGGAAACCCGTGAGGAGGGGTGAGCGGCGCACCGTTGAGGTGAGTGGCCAGCAGATGATCCGGGGTCAACTCATGCAGGGCAAAGCTCTCCGTATACCCATCCGCGCTCTCCAGCAGCATCCAGACCGCATCGCCGGGAACCGAGGTCAGGGCCAGGACGTCCGTGACGCGCGGCCCTCGCCAGATCCCATTGCTGATCAGCGTGCCGCCGATGTCATTGCTGATGCATTCGAGCGTGAGCTCCAACTGCTGGGCCGGGACGGCGAGCAGCTGGCCGTACGTCAGCGATCTCGTGGGCAGGTTCAGCCGCCAGCTCGAGGCATCGACGACGGGGTCGCCGCCGAGGTTCTTGGACACGACATAGAAGTCGTTGACGTCAGTGATCTCGGTGTCGGCCCGGTTCCCTTCTCGCATGGCGAGCGCCGTCGTCAGCCGTCGCACATTCGCGTAGCCGATCCCGACGAGCGCAATCCCAACCGCGCCGTAAAAGAGATTGCGGAGCAGCACGCGGCGGTCGTTGTCGACGGGGGTGAACAGCGCCAGCTCGCGGGCGAAGCTGTCGACCAGCAGCACCGTGCCCGACAGGACGATGACTTCGATGATCACCCCGATCGTCGAGTCGCTCGGTGACATCGAGAGCAGGGCGACCACGATCGTCGCGACCGCCGCCAGGGCGGCCAGCCCCACCGGGTAGATGCGCGGCCAGAGCCGGGCGATGAGCATGGCCGCGACGCCGTAGAGCGCGATGATCACCACGCTCGAGCCGGCCAGCAAGAGCGGCCGGGCCAGGACACCCAGCGACTTGAGCAGGTTCTCGAACACCGGGAGCGGCAGGATCTTGAGCAGGACATTGCCCGCCTGCTCTGGCAGCAGCGGAATGCTGAACAGCGCATGGCCGAGGTAGTCGGCACCAAGCGCCAGCGCGCCGGCGCTCAGGCCGAGGACGAGCGGGCGCGGCGGCGTGGAGGGGGAAGCCGTGGGTCCTCGAGCTACGATCCGGCCGGCCGCCGGAGGCCGCGGTAGGTGAGGGCCAGGCCGATGACCGCGACGATGACGCCGATAACCAGCCAGAGCCGCTGCCCGCTCATGAAGCTGCCCGGCAGTACGCCGACGCCCTGCAGAATCCAGACGGCGCCGACCAGCAGGCCGATCACCCCGAGCACCAGGCTGCCGAGACGCATTGCGTTATTACAGTACGCCGCGAGGTTTCAGCCGGTTCCGAACGAATCAGCGTTATCGCGCGAGGGTCAGGCCTCCGCGGCGACCGCCTCGGGCGCCACGACCTCCTTTCCAGCCCGGCCGCCGGCTTCGACCTTCGCCAGAGCCAGCTGTCCGATGTTGAGGCCCTGGATGGTGGCCAGATCGCCAAGCGCGCGCAGGAAATACTGCCGCCGGCGCCGCTCGACCACGCGACCGAGCTCATGCTCCAACCCTTGCACGCCACCCTCGACGAAGGAAACTCGGAAGGGATCGGCGATGCGGGCGCGCTGCGGACCCAGCTCTTCCTGGACGAGCTTCTTGGCGTCGCCGGACAGGCCCTCGTTGCTAACGATCACACCCTCGGCCGCCTTGATGCGCGATACCTTGGCATTGAACGCGTACGCGTCAGCCAGGTTGAACTCCCGGTCCTTCAGCACCACCAGCACCAGGTCGCCGCTCAGGTCGAGGACGATATCGGTGCCCTGCGGACTGGTCTCGATGATGATCTGTTCACGGCCGATGCCGAGCCGGGGAAGAATCGCGGTGGCCAGCGTGATCATCCAGCGGCCCTTGTCGTTGAGCGCCGTGGCGCGGTCGGTGGGCATGATCACCTGGTCCACCCGCTCCTCGTTCAGCGCCCGGCCACAGGCGCATTTCATCCAGTCCGGCGCCATCTTCTGCAGCTTGTTCGGATCGTCGGTGCGCAAGACCGCATTGCCGGTGCGCGAGCAGACGATCACGTACTCCGATTGGATAAGGCCGAGGCTTCGCAATTCTCCGAGCCGGCCGGCGACCGCGGTGCCCTGCGCCTCGCCGAGGACCTTCGGCAGGTCCGAAACCGTGAGCGAGCCGACCCGCTCCAGGTCGCGGATCAGAGCCCGGATCTCCGGCGTGGTGAAGGCGGCCATCGCCTGGTTTTCTTCGGCGCTGGCCTCGGAGGGAACCTGGCGGGACTTCCGGATGGCGTCGAAGTTGTGGCTGCCAACAGGGGCCAGGATCGGCCACGATGACGGCGTCCCGACCTCCTGGCCCAGCACTTCCTGGGTCGCGGTGCGAATCCGCTTGAGGAAATCCGTGCGGACCTTCTCGGTGCCGGCGCGATAGGCCACGCCAACCTCGACGAAGGCCGGCTTGGCGGCGTGCTCGAGCTCCATGAAGTGGATGTCGTCGGACCGCAGCTCGCGGAGCGTCGCCGAGCCCGGGCGACGGACCCGCAACCAACCGACCACCGGTGCCTGGCCCATGAAGAGCTCGCCTTCGTCAGCGGCCGACCAGCTTTTGGTGACGTCGAATTGCAAGAACTTGTTCAGCAGGTCGATCGTAAAGCTGATGCCGGCGCTATCGAAGATCGCCTCGCGCGCGCGGTAAAGAACGCCCATAAACTCTGGGCCGTTGACGCGGGAGACGATCGTCCAGAACTGGTCGTTGGTCGGCGCAATTTCCAGGCGGCGGACTTCCACAAGCAGCATGATTTCCGGCTCCTCAGCAATCAAAAATGGGTGAACGGCAGCGCCTCCGCCACCCGCGCCTCCCCACGAGCCGGTTGGCGGCAGTGGCAGCTTAGGGCGCAGGAATCCGTCTTGTCAAACTATTTCGCACTCGCAAGTGGTGATGGAGCCGATCACCGGCTTGTCATCACGGATTGCATACTGTGCCGGTGACGGAGAGGGACCAACTGGCCGCCGCGGCGCGCGCAGCGGGCCTTCGGCTGGCGAGCCAGGACCTGGACCACTTGCTTGTGGCGTGGAAGCGGTACCGCGCCCTGGTCGACGACCTCCGGACTCGGGTGGCACCCGACCCGATGGACGACGATGACTGACGACCCGGCCGAGATGTCGATGACCGCGATCGTCCGGGCCTTGCGCGGCCGGACGCTGTCCCCGGTTGAACTGGTCGACGCCTACCGGGACCGGATCGAGGCGGGACGCGATCTGCGAGCCTACATCACGCCACCCGGAGCGACCGCCCGACGGCAGGCCCAGCGAGCGGCGGAGCGGCTCGCGCGCCGGGACCGCGGCGCCTTGCTCGGGGTGCCGATCGCGCTCAAGGACCTCTACGCCACCCGCGGGGTGCGAACGACGGCCGGATCCCGGATCCTGCGCGACTGGGTCCCGACCGGGGATGCCGCCCTGGTCACCCGATTGCGCCAGGCCGGCGCGATCATCTTCGGGAAGACGAACCTGCACGAATTTGCGTACGGGGTCACCAACGCCAACCCCTGGTGGGGGATCGCCAAGAATCCGATCGACCCCCGTCGCAGTCCGGGCGGCTCGAGCGGGGGCTCCGCCATCGCCGTGGTCGGCGGGATGTGCGCGGCCGCCCTGGGCTCCGATACCGGCGGGTCGATCCGCATCCCCGCCGCGCTGTGCGGCTGCGTTGGACTCAAGCCGACGCGTGGGGCGCTGCCCCTCGACGGCGTGTTCCCGCTCGGTTGGTCGCTGGATCATGCCGGCCCGCTCACGCGGACCGTGGCGGACGCCGGGCTCCTGTTTGAGGTCCTCGCCGGCCGGCCGGCACCTCGGCCCGTGCGCACCCGAGGGCTTTCAGTCGGCGTCGTGCGGGGGCCTCTGACCACGCGGATTCAGCCCGGCGTGCGGGCCCGCGTCGAGGCCGCCAGCGGCGCCCTTCGCCGGGCGGGGCTGCGCGTGCGCGACGTGCGGATCCCCGAGCTCGAGTGGGCCGTGGCGACGCAGCTGGTCACGCTCCGAGCGGAGGCCAGCGCCGTCCACGCCCGGTGGATTCGTCGCCGACCGCGGTCCTACGGCGCGGACGTGCGGGTGCGTTTGCAGCTGGGCGCGCTGGTGTCGGGCGCGGACTACGTGGTCGCCCAACGCGCCCGGCACCGAATCCGGGAGGCGATCGGTCAGGCGTTCAGCGACGTCGACATCTTGATGCTCGCGACGGCGCCGATGACGGCGCCGCTCATCGGTGACCGGGTGGTTCGATGGCGCGGCGTGGCGGAGCCGGTTGACGGCGCGTTGGTCCGGCTCACCTCACCCTTCAACCTGTCCGGCCTGCCGGCGCTGTCGGTTCCGTGTGGCCTGGCCGGCGGGCTGCCGGTCGGCGTCCAGCTGGTCGGGCAATGGAACGACGAGGCGCGGGTGCTGGCGGTGGGTCGGCTGATCGAAGAGCTGGCTCAGTAGATAAAGCCGATCAGCGGAATCGACCCCGGAATCACGTGCCGGTAGCTGACGCGGCCCCAGCCGCCGCCCGGGTCGCCGTAATAGTTCATCTCCGAGACGAGCCAGCTGCCATCGGCGTACACCTGCTCGACGTAGGCGACGTGGCCCCAGTAGGGTGACTCCCAGGTGACCATGATGGCGCCCACCCGAGGGGTTGCCCCGACCGGGCGGCCGTAGGCCTTGGCGCGGCCGAACCATTGCCAGGCATTGCCACCCCACGGCGCCGGCCGGCGGGTGTTGACGTACCAGGTGCACTGCCCGAAGGGATAGAGCCCGCCGCCCGACGACCAGACCGGCGTGACGTACCAGGACCGTTTACCCACCACCACGGTGTGCGCGTTCTGCTGCGGCACCGATGGGGGCTCGGGGCCAACCCCGTACGGCACCATCAGGTAGTCATTGACGGGCAATGTCTCGGGGTGGCGCAGGAGGTTGAACTCGATGATCGCGTCGGACTCGGCGCGGTACTTCTGCGCCAGCGCGGTCACGGTGTCGGTCGCCGCGACCTTGACGAGCACGCCGTCAACCGGTGGGATCAAGACCTCCTGGCCGGCGGTCAGCTTGTCGACCAGCTTCGGATTCGACCAGAGCAAGGTATTGACGGACAGCCCGTACCTGGTGGCAAGCGTGCGAAGCGTGTCCCCGTCGACCGCCTGGTAATGAATGATGTCGCGATGCTTCTCCGCCGCTGGCGTGGCCGGTAGCGCCGGCAGCACCAACGATCCGCTCATGGACCAGCCAATCCCGTCGACGGCGCGACCGAAGGGAGCCTCCGCGAGCGCGGCGCCCGGATTCGTTCCCCCGGCCAGCGCCGGCGACGCGCCAACCGGAACATGAAGGACCACCCACGGCATCGCGGCTGCCATCAGCAGCACGGCCGAGTGAGTCGCAAAGCGTGGCGCAGCGTATTTCAGACCGAGTCCCCCTTTCCCCTCCTCAATTGCCGCGCCGTTCGCGGCCTACACAGGACAAACTGCCTATGCGGTGGCTGGCTTGCATCGGCGCGACGAGCTATCACATGACCGTGACCCAGCCGTTACGGAGGGGGCGTAACCAAACCGGGCGGCCACCTGATGGGGCCGTACAATGCGGGCCATGTCCGAACCGGCGGAAATGTCCGGTCGTGACCTGCTCGAGGCCGCACTGCGTGGCAGCGTGCCGCCGCCACCATACGCCCATCTCCTCGGCATGCGCTTCACCGCGGCATCCGAGGGCAGCGCGACCTTCGAGATGCCCGTCAGGTCGGATCTCTACAACCCGAACAACGTCGTCCATGGCGGCGCCATCACCTCACTGGCAGACTCCGCGATGGGATTCGCGGTGATGAGCACGCTCGCCGCCGGCGAGTCTTTCACCACCGCCGAACTGCATGTCAACTTCCTTCGGCCGGTGACCACTGACACCGGCCTGCTGCGATCGGTCGGTCGCGTGGTCCATCGAGGCCAGCAGGTCGTGGTGGCGGAGGCCGAGGTGCTGGACCAACAGAATCAGGTGGTCGCCCGGGCAAGTTCCACCAACCTGATCCTGCAGCGCCGCGCGGTTCGGCAGCCGGCCACGCCGGCGGCGGTCACCCCTGCCATCTCGATGCCCGCCACCGCTCCGCCATCGCCACTCGAGCGCGCCCCCACGCCGACCGTGTCGCCTCCCCTGACCACCGAGCTCATCAGTGCGGCGCCCATCGCCCAGACCAAGCGCAAGATCCGAACGTTCGCCGGCGATATCGCCTACCTGCGAAAGGGACAGGGGCCGCCACTTGTGCTGTTGCACGGCATTCCGAGCTCGTCCTATCTCTGGAGTGACGTCATCGACCCGCTATCGCGCACGTTTGAAGTGCTGGCGCCCGATCTGCTCGGCTACGGCGATTCGGACAAGCGACTCGACGCCGATCTGTCGATCGCGGCGCAGGCTCGCTACATGGTCGCCTTCATGGAATCGCTCGGGGTGCACCAGGCCGCGGTCGCCGGCCATGACATCGGCGGCGGCGTCGCCCAGCTGATGGCCGTCGACGAGCCGCAGCGGGTAGCCCG
>VBJI01000041.1 GCA_005880875.1 Chloroflexota bacterium | reverse complement strand
CGGCCGCGGACTGCCGCCCGTCGTGTCGGCACACCTTACCTACTATTACTGGGCGCCGGCGCAGATGGCCCCCTCCACGGTGATCGTGCTCGGCTACCCGCAGGACTACCTGGCCACCTTCTTCGGAAATATCGAGCTGGCCGGTACGATCGCGAACTCGTACGGCCTGCACAACGAGGAGTACGGTCAGCCGATCTGGATCTGTCGCGACCCCCTGGTCCGCCTCGACCAGGCCTGGTCGACGCTCAAGTCGCTCGATTAGCCGACCCATACATCCGTTCGTCGGCACTGGAGTAGGGTGGTCTCGCCTGCCCGGTCTACTCCCGGGAGGTGCGTTCGTTCAATAAGGAGGTGGCGAGCATGTTCAGCCGCGTAGTGCGATTGAAAGGCGACGCCAACAGGACCGACGAGGCGATCAAGCTCTGGACCCAGTCCATTCAGCCACTGATCAAGAAGCAGAAGGGATATGCGGGTGTTTCCCTGCTGACGAACCGCAAGACGGGTGACGGCCTGTCGGTTTCCTACTGGGAAACAGAGCAGGCGATGAAGGAGTCCCGCGGCCAGATTCGGCCGGAAGCGCAGCAGACGATGGCCTCGCTCGGCGGCGCGATCGTCGAGGAAAACGAATGCGAGGTCGCGGTCATGGAGCGGTTCCAGCCTCCGAAAGCCAATGTTTGGGTTCGCCTCACGACGCTGGAGGCTGATCCATCAAAGGTCGACACCGGCATCGCCGACTACAAATCGTCTGCCGTCCCGGCCGTCCGACAACAGCCCGGCGCTCGGGCGGCGATTCTCCTGGTGGACCGGAAGGCCGGACGGAGTTTCTCCGGCACCCTCTGGGACACCGAGAAAGACCTGGAGAACAGTGAGGCGGCCGTCGGCGGCATCCGGAAGCAGATTGCCGACAAGGTCGGCGCTAAAGGCCCCAAGGTCGAAGTCTTCGAGGTTGCGTTCACTGAGATTCTGACGCCGGCCGCCGTTCGCCGCTAGCTAACGCAACGAAGGGGCGGTCGTCCGCCCCTTCGTATCACCAGTCACCACGATCACGTACTTGACGACGGCCCGCCGCTCGTCGGAACCGAACTGCGACCGAAAGAACCGGGCGCTGATGAACTTGCCCCGGGCATGGTAGTCGCGCCAGCGGGGTAGCTGCCGCTCGACAAACAGCTTCTCGTACTCAGCCGCCTGCTTGGCTCGCACGTGGATGACGATGACGTTCACCTGGCTCATCCCAACAGCGTATTAAAGTGGCGAGCATCGCCAGCGAGATCACGATCGGCTATCAGGGGGAACCGGGCGCTTACTCCGAGGAGGCCCTGCACGCCACCTTTCCGACGGCGACACCGCGGGCCTTTCGAACGCTGCGCCACGCCTTCCATCGGGTCGCCGATCAGACGGTCGAGTTCGCGCTCGTGCCCGTCGAAAACTCGCAGGCCGGCAGTGTGCTGGAGACATACGACTTACTGCTCGAGTATCGCGCGCTGGTGGTCGCGGAGGTGGCGCTCCAGGTGGATCACTGCCTGCTCGTCGTGCCCGGTGCCCAGCGCGCGCAGTTGAAGCGCGTCCTCTCGCACCCGCAGGCCCTGGCGCAATGCGAGGCGTTCATCGTCCGCGAAGGCCTCGAGCCGATCCCGGTCTACGACACTGCCGGCGGCGCCCGTCAGGTCCAGCAGGAGGCCCGGCCCGATCAGGCCGCCATCGCCGGGCGGCGGGCCGCCGAGCTCTACGGGCTGACGATCGACGCCGAGCGGATCCAGACGGTGCAGGAGAACATCACCCGCTTTTTCCTGATCAGCCGTCGCGGACCGAGACGGCCCCGGCCACCACGGATCAAGCGGCCGCGGTACGGAAAGAAAACCTCCCTGGTGTGCGCCGTCCCCAACGAGCCGGGCGCCCTCCATCGCCTGCTCGCCTGTTTCAACGAGTTCGGCGTCAACCTCAGCAAGCTCGAGTCTCGGCCCCGCCGCGATCCGCCGTGGGAGTACCTCTTCTACCTCGACCTCGACGGCGGCCGATCCGAGAAGCCGGTCGCGGCAGCACTGCGGGCGGCGCGGCACGCCACCACCTTTCTCCAGGTGCTCGGCACCTACGCGCGTGCGCTTCCGCTGTCGGCTCCGCCCAAGCGCCGCAGCCGAAAGCGGCGCTCCCCGGCCGAGCCGTAAATGAAAGGGCGGCCACGCCGGCCGCCCTCATGCTTCGAACCCGACTCAGCTACGGCGCGCTGTTCCCATAGATGTTCTGGTCCTTGCCGCCAGCGTTCTGGCAGGTGTCGCTCGCGTAATTGTCCGCGGCCGTCCGGCACTGGTGCACGTCGAAGCCATCCGGTACGGTCTCGGACGTTTCGAACGGCCTGGGATCGGCACCCGCGACGGTATTGCGCCAATCGGTCCAGACGACGTAGGCGTTTTGATCGACCGCCGTGACCCAGAGGTAGTCACCGCCAAAGGGCACGCGGCGTCCGTCGAACTGCTCCCAGTTGCCGTTTGTCCCCTGGGTGCTGACTCGGGTCGCCGACGGGAAGCTTGCCGCGCCGTATGGCTTGGCCGTGGCGTAGACATTGAGGGCATCGCCCGAGTTCGACCTGTCCGCAAAGTTCCCAGGCGGCCGAATGCGGCTGTAGCCCGCGTCCTTGCGCGAGTCCCACCAGATCAGGTGCAGGACGCCATGCTTGGCCGCCACGTCCGGGAAGAACTGGTGACCCCTGGGCTGGTCGTCGACGATCGTGCCGTCGCCCTGGCCGACGCCGTTCTTGATGGTCGTGAAATAGGTGGCCGACTGGCTGCCGGTCCCGCTCGCGACCGTGCCATATGTGGTTCCGGTGGACGTTTCCGTGCCCGGCTTGGTCGCGTTGTAGACGACGAAGACGGTGTTGCTCAGGTCGTTCTCGTCCGCCGTCGATCGAACCTGGCTATCCTGGCGGAAGAAGGTGTATCCCGAGAGGCAGGCATCGCGCCCGTCGCCGCAGTCGCGGGCGCTTCCGCTGCCGGCATCGGGCGTCCCGGTCTCGCCCCGGACACCGCTATCGATTGGTGTTCCGCTCGAGCCGCCCAGCACGTCCTGCAGGTCGTAATGGACGAAGTTCGCCAGCGTCAGTGGCTGGTTGAGGAAGGTCTGGCCGCAGTCCTTCGAGACCTTGTAGACGACCGCGTCCGTTTCGCCGGCACGCTTGCTCTCGATCTGCCGCCAGGTGACGGTCACCGTCCCGTCGTGGGTGACGGCGATGTCGGGAAACTGGACGTCCTTGAGCGTGTTCGAGATCACGTGCGGGTTCGACCAGGTGTTGCCGCGATCGGTCGAGCGGGTGAAGAAGATCCCGGGGGTGCCGTTGCCGGTGAATCTCGCGTAGGCAAAGTACACGACGCCGTCGCAGGCTCCGCCGGTGCGATCGACCTCGATCGAGGTCTTGTCGTTGAATTTCCCGAGCAGGTTCGGTGCTTGCGAGCCATTTGCGATCGTGCGCGAATACGCGAAGTAGCTGGCGTCCCGGGCTGGATTCCCATTGTCACCGCCGGGATTCTTGTAACGGCCGACCCAGATGTCGCCGTTCGTTTTCTTGGACAGGTTGTCGGCCGCGACGCCGGAGGCTTCGGACCCGAAGTAGGCATTGCCGTGCGTGTCCCAGGCGATCACGGGATCGCCCGAGCTGGCCGCGTTGACCTGGGCGCGGGTGGAGGCCGGCGACGTGTCGCCCGGATAGCCGGGAACCAGGCTGCTCTGCCAGGTCGAGCCGCCGTTCTGCGACCGGTAATAGCCCAGCCAGATGTTCTGGTTCTGCGGCGATGGCGCCAGCACCGGGCAGTAGTCGTTCGAGCTGCCCAGGAGCAGGCTCGAGTTCCGCGGATCCGCCTCAACCGCCGGCTCGTTCTGGCGCTCGCGGTCGGTCGAGCAGGCGGTGAGCACCTCATCCGTGTAGGTGGGGCTGTCACCGCCCGAATACGTATAGCCGTTGGACCCGGGGTCGTCGTTGGTCAATCGAGTATCGGCCCCGGCTCCGGCGGTGGTGGCCGATGCGGCCCCCGCCAGCAGCGCCAGCCCGGCGGCCATGGTGAGAACACGGCTTCGAACTCTCAAAAGCTCCCTCCCTACGTGTGATTTCGAACGTCCTCAGGAAGGATAAGGGGTTAAGGACCGGAAAACAAGATCGTGAATAAGGGCACTAATGCAGAGCCTGGGCTGCGTTACCTGTTCTCCGAGGACCCGCTAGCCGGTGTTCTGAAGGCCGGCGGCGATGCCGTTGATCGTCCGCAACACCGCCTGCAGGCGGGTTGCCCGGCGCGGGTCGTCTCGGGGTAGGCCGCGAAGCTCGCGCAGGAGCCGCACCTGCAGGTAGCTCATGGGGTCAAGGTACGGATCGCGTAGCCGCAGGCTGGCGAGCAGCTGCGCTTGCCGCTCCAGCACGGAGCGTTGCTCGGTGATCTCCAGCACGGCCGCGTGCGTGCGCTGAAACTCGGATTCAATCATCGAGAAGATGCGCTGGCGTTCTCGCTGATCGTCGACCAGCGTCGCGTAGTGTCGGGCGATCCGCAGGTCGGCCTTGACGATCACCATCTGCAGGTTGTCGAGCAGCGAGCGGAAGAACGGCCAGCTGCGGTACATGTCGCGCAGGCACTCGAGACCGGTTTGCTCGCGAGAAACGTTCTGCAACGCGCCGCCGACGCCATACCACGCCGGCAGCAGGTGGCGGTTCTGCATCCAGGCGAACACCCACGGGATCGCCCGCAAATCCTCGATCGCGAGCGTGCCGCCGCGGCTGACCGGGCGGGAGCCGGTGTTGAGCTGCGCGATTTCCTCGATGGGGCTGGCCTGCTCGAAATAGGCCTGGAAGCCCGGGTCTTCGTAAACGAGGGCGCGGTAGCGATGGCGGCTGTCCTCGGCCATGACGTCCATGGCCTCGCGCCACGCCGCTTTGGTCTGCCGTACCTCATCCGGCATCAACGCGTGCTCCAGGGTCGCGCCCAGCACCAGCTCGAGGTTTTGCCGCGCCGTCTCGGGGCGAGCGTATTTGCGATGGCTGACCTCGCCCTGCTCGGTGATCTTGATCTTGGGGTCTCGCGCACCTGGCGGTTGCGCCAGGATCGCCTCGTGCGTCGGGCCGCCGCCGCGACCGACCGTGCCGCCACGACCGTGGAAGATCCGAAGCGTCCGGCCATGTCGCGCCACCACGGAGGCGATCGACTCGTGGGCGCGGTCGAGCGCCCAGGCCGCGCACAGGTAGCCAACCTCTTTGTTGCTATCGGAATATCCGAGCATCACCTCCTGGATCCCGCCCCGCCCATCGAGCTGTCGGGCGTACGCAGGGTCGGCGAGCAGGGTTTCCAGCGTTGCCGCCGCGCGCTCCAGGGCATCGCTTCGCTCGAACAGCGGGACAATGTCGACCTCACTGCGCGGCGGCGTGGCCCGCAGGTCGTGGAGGCCGGCAAGCCCGGCGAGGAACAGCGCGTCGAGGATGTCGTTCGCGCCCGTCGTCATGCTGACGATGAAGGTCTGCGCCGCTCCGGATGCGGTCCGCTGCGCCTCCCCCATCGCCGCCAGGGTTGCCAGCAGGTTTCCAGTCTCGCGCGACCATCGCGCCGCCACCAGCGAAACCGGCGGCGGGGTCAGCGTGGCAGCGTGCCGCTGCGGGGACCCCGAACCGAGGCGGTCGAAGACCTCCGCCGCCGCGGCGTTGATGACGGCTCGATGCTGTCGGACATCGAGGCGCGCGCCGACGAAGCCGAAGGCGGTGACCTGCCGGCGAAGCCGCAGGAGATCGCCGTCCGCGACGGCCTGGCCGTGATGGCCGCGAAGGCTGGCATCGAGCAGGTCGAGGTCGGCGCGCAGCTGGTCAGCGGATGCATAGGCGCCAGCCTGACTCTCGAGCGTGGCGCCGAGCCGCTCCCAGACGAAGGACAGCTTCCGTCGATATGGTTCCTCGACGGTGCCGGCATTCAGCGACGCGGCATAATCGGCCAGCTCGGCTTCATCCTTCTGAATGGAGGCCGCGAGCTCGGGGCCGATGGTGGTGAGGCGCGTGGACAGACTCAGGTCGCGCGCCAGGGCGCGGACCCGCTCTCGGTATCGCGTCAGCAGCGCCCGGCGTTGCAGGCCAAGGGTCTGCGTCAGGGTGGCGGCGTCGGCATTGGGGTTGCCGTCCTGATCGCTGCCGACCCACGAGCCAAGACGGATCGGGGAGGCGCCCGGCACCGTGACCGTCGGGTAGGAGCGCGCGATCGATTCACCGAGTTGTTCCTGCACCTCCGGAATCGCATCGAAGAACGTCCGCTCCAGGTAGAAGAGCGCATTGCCGACCTCATCCAGGACGCGCGGGCGGACGGACCGGACTTCATCGGTGTGCCAGAGCACCTCGATCTGGGTGGCGATCCGCTGCCGCACGCGCTCGCGCTCCGGCCCCGGTAAGGGCGCCCGCAGCAACGCCAGCTGCTCGCCGATGCGGTCCTGGTGATCGAGGATGCTGCGGCGCACCGCTTCGGTGGGGTGCGCCGTCAGAACCGGCCGGACCTCGAGCTGCTGGAGCACGCGGGCGACCCGGTCGGGCGCGACCCCGAGATCGGCGCAGCGTGCGATCGAGCTGGCGAGCGCCGACCCGCCGTCACTCCCACCCGCCACCGCGCGCGCCTGCCGCTCCAGCTCGGCGAGGTTGACCAGCTGAAAATAGGTCGCGAACGCGCGGACCAGCCGGGCGGCGTCCTCGAGCGGAATCGCGTCGAGCTGCTCGACGAGCGCTCCTTCGCGGGCCGCGTCGTAGTCCTGGCGCAGCGCGCGGGTCTGCAGCCGGATGGATTCCTCGAGCTCGTAGAGGGCGGGCCCTTCGTGTTCCCGCAGCGTTTCGCCGAGCAGCTGGCCGAGCAAGCGGATTTCGGCGCGCAGCCCGGCGTCGACCAGGGTCGTGTCGGTAGCGGCAATGCTCATCGCCAGGGTCCCGGCAATCCTCCTGTGTCGTCGAATCGTACACGCTAGAATCCGGAGACTTCGAGGAGGAGGGTGAAGCCATGCCGGATCCCGACGGCGGGTCCCCGCTGAAACGCGAAAGCGCGCGCCTCACCGAAGGCGACGAGCGGGCCGGTGCCCGGTCGATGCTGCGCGCGATCGGCTTCACCCGCGAGGATCTCGCCAAACCATTGATCGGCGTCGGGCACAGCTGGATCGAGACGATGCCGTGCAATTTCAATCACCGGCGTCTGACGGAACGGGTCAAAGCCGGGATCCGGGCCGCGGGCGGCACGCCGATGGAGTTCAACACCATCGCGGTGTCGGACGGCGTGGCGATGGGCACCGAGGGCATGAAGGCGTCGCTGGTCAGCCGCGAGGTCATCGCGGACTCCATCGAGCTCGTCGCCCGCGGCCACCTGTTCGACGGCCTGGTGCTGATCGTGGGCTGCGACAAGACGATTCCGGCCGCCGTGATGGCCCTGGCTCGGTTGAATCTTCCGGGACTCGCCCTCTACAGCGGCACGATCGAGCCAGGTCGCTTTCGCGGACGCGACGTCACCGTCGGCGATGTCTACGAGGCGATCGGCGCCGTGGCCGCCGGAACGATGAGCTCCGCCGAGCTTCGCGATCTCGAAGAGCATGCCTGTCCGGGCGCCGGCGCCTGTGGCGGCCAGTTCACCGCCAACACGATGGCCACCGCGATCGAGTTCCTCGGCATCAGCCCGGCCGGCTTCAATGACATCCCGGCGCTCGACCCGAAGAAGGATGAGATCGCCGAGAGCACCGGCCGGCTGGTCATGGAGTTATTGAGGAAGGACATCCGGCCCCGGCAGATTCTCACCCGCGACGCGATCGAGAATGCGATCGCCTCGGTCGCGGCGACCGGCGGCTCGACCAATGGCGTCCTGCATCTGCTCGCCATCGCCCACGAGGCCGGCGTGCCCCTGACCATCGACGACTTCGACCGGATCTCGGCAAAAACCCCGCTGGTCGCCAGCCTGCGCCCCGGCGGCGAGTACGTCGCCACCGACCTGCACCGGGCTGGCGGGATTCCGCTCGTCGCCCAGCGCCTGGCGGGAGGCGGACTCATCCATGGCTCGGCGCCTACCGTCGACGGGCGCACGCTGGCCCAGGTGGCCGAGGCCGCGAAAGAGACGCCCGGACAGAAGGTGGTCGTGACGCTCGAAAAACCACTGAAGGCAACGGGCGGACTGGCCATCCTCCGCGGAAATCTCGCCCCGGAGGGCTGCGTCGTCAAGCTTGCCGGCCACGAGCGGCTGCTGCATCGAGGGCCCGCCCGCGTCTTCGACAGTGAAGAAGCGGCGTTCGCCGCCGTCAAGGGCCGGCTGATCAAACCCGGCGATGTCGTGGTGATTCGCTACGAAGGCCCGGTCGGCGGCCCCGGCATGCGCGAGATGCTGGCCGTCACCGGGGCGCTCGTCGGTGAGGGGCTCGGCGGTACCGTCGCGCTGATGACCGATGGCCGGTTCTCCGGCGCGACCCACGGCCTGATGGTCGGACACGTGGCGCCCGAAGCCGCGCGCGGCGGCCCGATCGCGGCGTTGAAGGATGGCGACGTCGTCACGGTCGACGTCGCGTCGCGCCAGCTCAAGGTCGACCTGTCCGAGCCGGAGCTGAAGCGGCGCCTGAGCGGGTGGCGGCCGCCGGCACCCCGCTACACGACCGGCGTGTTCGCCAAATATGCCGCCCTGGTGTCCTCGGCCAGCGAAGGCGCCGTGACGCGACCGCCCCGCTAACGCGTCGGGCTCGGGCTCGGACTGGGACTTACGGTTGGGCTCGCCGATGCCGAGGGGCTTCCGCTGGGCGCCGGCCACGGCGGGAAGGCGACGCGCGGCGCCACGACGGGATCGCCGTTGGCGTGCCGCTGCGTCAGCGGGTAGGCGTTGGTGATGGCCTTGCCATCCTCGCCGAGCGGGTAATTCGTCTCCGGTTCTCCCTGTTGGACCGTGACGGGGCGGCCGTCCTGATCGAACAGGAGGACATTCGTCAGCGGCTTGCCGTCCTGCGAGTAGGGATAGATATTGGTTACCGGACCGTCCGCCAACGCGGACGCAACCGGCGACTGGTTCGCAGCAGAGTTGGCCAGGTTCTCCGCGCTGGGAAAGCTATGCATGTTCCCCAGGATCAGCAGCGCAACGAAGGCAACCAGGACGTTTGCCGACAGGGTAAGGAAACCAGCGAATTGCGGAAGCGGTCGGTTGCGCCGCCCGATCCGAACCGAGAGCCAGATTGCGACGCCGGTCGCGATGATTTGGGCGAGCCCGCGCTTGCTGAACGGCGATGGCAGCGGCCCCAGATCGTATCCCGGACTGAATGCCGCCGCCAGGATGAGCACAGCGAGATAGGCCCGTAGCACCCACCAGGCCGGTCGGAGTGAGGGAAGAAATCCGAGAACCTGCTGGAACCAGTTGGATTCGGTGAGCCGGCCGAACGCCGCCCGCAGGTTCTCGACAAGATGGGCACCATTCGTCTGCGGCGGTGGATGGCCCGCGCTGTAGGCGGCGCGAAGCTCCGCCGCATAGGCCTCGGGCGGCCCCAGCCGTGCGACGAGGGTGCCGTCTCCTTCCGCGGCGACCTCGGCGAGGTGCTGCTCCAGGTCTTCGAGCAGCACGTCCGCTTCAATAGCGGGTAGATCCGCCAGTTGAGCTCGGACCTTGGCGGCGTAGGCAGCGACGTCGTCCGCTTGCTCGTTAGCGCTCATGACCATTCCTCCCGTTCAGCAAGTGATTGAGGGCCTTACTGAAGGCGGCCCAGCTTCG
>VBJI01000199.1 GCA_005880875.1 Chloroflexota bacterium | reverse complement strand
GCGAGGGTCCTGTCGACCTCGTTCTGGTCAGCGGGATCGTCTCGCACATGGCGCTCTTCTGGAGCGATCCCGCGGCGAGCGCGATGCTTCGTCGCCTCACCTCGTTCTCGCAGCTGGTCCTGTTCGACAAGCCCGGCACAGGGCTCTCCGACCCGGTCGCCGGGCCCCCATCGGTGGAGCAGCGAGTCGAGGACGTGCGCGTCGTCATGGATGCGGTCGGCGTCGAGCGGGCATCCGTCCTGGGCTACTCCGAGGGCGGCGCTGCAGCAGCCTTGTTCGCAGCCACTCACCCGACACGCTGTGAGGCGCTGGTCCTGCTCGAAACGGGGGCGAAGTTCGACTGGGCGCCCGATTACCTTCCCGCGCTGCACGCCGTTTGGGACCGCATCTGGGACCTCCAACTGGCCGGCGCTGAGCATTGGGGGGACGGGCGAGTATTCGCGCTGTGGGCGCCAAGCGCAGCTTCTGCTCCGGGTTTCTCGCAAGCGGCGGGAAGCGCCGAGCGCATCTGCGCCAGCCCGGGGATGGCGAAGGCGGTGCTACGCGCTGCCAGATTGCTGGACGCCCGCCAAGCACTGCCGCGAATCTCGGCGCCGACCCTGGTCGTGCACCGGGAGGGTGACTTTGCCGTCCCAGTCGAGTTGGGCCGCTACCTCGCCAAGGAGATCGACGGGGCGAAGCTCGCCGTTTTCCCGGGTGACGACCACCTCGTCTGGTTTGGGGCCTGGGAGCCGATCGTCGACGAGATCGAGCAGTTCCTCACCGGCGCCCGCCACCGGGCCGATCCCGACCGCGCGCTCGCGACGATCCTCTTCACCGACGTCGTCTCCTCGACCGAGCGCGCCGCGCAGCTCGGGGACGAGCGCTGGCGGGCGCTGGTGGAGCGCCATGACGACATCACGAGGGCAGAGCTCGAGCGCTACGGGGGGCGGGTGATAAAGACGCTCGGTGACGGCTTCCTCGCCGCCTTCGAGGGTCCCGCAAAGGCGATTCGGTGTGCACGGGCGATCTGCGCCGAGGTCAGGCCGCTGGGGATCGAGCTGCGCGCCGGCGTTCACACTGGCGAGTGCGAGCTGCGTGGTGAGGATCTCGCCGGCGTTGCGGTTAACGTCGGAGCGCGGATCGGGGCTCTCGCGAGCCCGTCGGAGGTGCTGGTATCGAGCACCGTGCGCGAGCTGGTGCTCGGCTCGGGCCTCGAGTTCGCGGAGCGTGGGGCACACGTACTGAAGGGCGTTCCCGGCGAATGGCGGCTTTATGCGGTTAGTGGAGACGGCCGTACCGATGCCCGCCCCGTTAGCGAGGTCGACCCCGAGACCGCGGCGCTCACCCCGGGCCCCCGCGAGACGATGCGCCCCCGTGATCGGGCGATGCTCGCCGGAGCACGCCGCGCGCCTGGCTTGATGCGAGCACTGGGCCGCGCCTGGCACTGAAGCGTTGTAACCGCATGGATACGACAACGACTCGCTCCTGCAATTCGATTGAACCGACATCGAGCGACCAGCCCGGCTAAGACGCGCCCCGTGCCGCTATCTCCGAGAGCGGCAGCGCGGCCGCCGTACCCCAAATGGTTGCTTCCTTATGCCCCTAAGGAGACACTACTCGAACCCCGAGGTTCGGCAGGCGATCGAGGATCTGTGGCTGGAATTACCTGCAAACAAGCCGAAAAGGAGTGATCGCTGAGAGCAATTCCGGTGTCTTCGAACAGGCCATATGGACGTAAATCGGACGGTTCTGCCGTGCGGCGGCGGCGAAAACCGATCGAGCGACCAAGGGCACGAAGAACTAAGGAGACACTATTCGAACCCGCCGGAAACACCCGACGAGCGGCGCTTCCGCTTTCGCCCGGAGCGACAGCGCAGCGCTCCATGTCGGATGCCCACCGAAGCGGCACTGACCTGACGCAAGTCAGGACTTGACGGTCATCACGTCCGACGCCTTGCGCGAGTCGCTTGCCTTTGTACAGCTCGCGGATCGTGTAGCGGCGGGGCTTCAGTTTCTTTCCTTGCGCGAGCCGCTTGGCCTTGAAGCGGTTGTCGCCCGTGTGGAGCTTGAAGGTGGGGACGAGGAGCGGGTCGTGCTTGTGGACCGCCCGGGCGTCGACCTCTGTGCGAACCGCCGCCACTTCAGGTGTCCAATCAAGGCCAGGTACAACAGCAACGCGGTTGCGATCAGGCCTGCGCCGGGGCTGATGATCCAGGCGAATACGAGGATCGCCACGCAGGGCAGGGCGAGAATCACGATACGACCCCGCGAGCCTTCGTCAGGCCGACCTTGCTCGTTGAATCATAATTCAGTAAGCTCTGCGGAGCCGTGCCGGAGACGATCACCCCCCAGCCGGTCCGCCGCCGGATGGCACCCGAGGACCGCCGGCGCGCCCTGATCGAGACGGGGTTCGAGCTCCTCGGCGCGCGTCACTACCAGGAGATCGAGATCGAGGACATCGCCAAGATGGCGGGCGTCTCGACGGGCCTCCTTTACCACTACTTCCCGAGTAAGCGCGACTTCTACGTTACCGTCGTGCGCGAGGCCTCGCACACCCTTCTGCAGCGCACCAAGCCGGATCCGAAGCTCCCACGACGGGCCCGCCTCGAGGCGGTTATGTCCGCGTACGTCGACTACCTCCAGGAGCACCCGGCCGGCTTCGCCGCCGTCCATCGCGGCGCGATCGGCGCGGATCCAGAGGTGCGGGCGATCGTGGAGGACTACAGCCGCGTCCAGATCGGCCGCCTCTTAAAGGACCTCGGGCTGAAGCCTGGCGAACAGCCCGTCCTCGAGCTCGTGGTGCGCGGCTGGCTCGCGTTCGTGATCGAGACGAGCCTTCGCTGGATTGACGAGCGTCAGCTGACCCCGGACGAGCTGCGGGAGCTCTTCGTCGATGCGGCGACGGCTCTCTTCCGGACCGCTCTCTCGAGGGGGTCGCAAAGGTGACGGCGACAACACGGCGCGATTTCCTGCGCGATGCCGCGTTCGCCGGCGGGTCGGCAGCCGCGTTCGCTGCCGGTGCCGCCCCGGTTGCCGCGGCGCTGCCGGGGCGGACGCGGCGCGCGCGCCGTGAGGTCGCTGTGCTGGGCGGCGGGGTCGGAGGATTGACGGCTGCGCACGAGCTCGTGGAACGGGGCTTCCGCGTGACCGTGTATGAAAAGCAGGCCTGGGGCGGGAAGGCGCGGAGCATCCCCGTCCCGCACACCGCGCATGGCGAGCGGCGGCCGCTACCGGGGAAACATCGTGGTCGCGACGCAGGAGCGTGTCTCCCGCTCGGGCGGTCGCGAGGACACGATTCTCCCCTACTCGCCAGACCCGAGCCATTGGACTGCGGATGAGGTGCGCCGGAACCTGCTCTCCCTCTTCGCGGGACAGGCTCCGCCGCAGGAGACCGCGTACTTCGTCGACAGGCTCATGGTCTTCCTGACGAGCTGCCAAGCCCGACGGTTCGGCGAATGGGAGCACATGACCTGGGCCGAGTTCACGCATGCGGACAGTCTCTCCGAGAGCTACCGGAAGACCTGGGTGGAGGGCGTGCCCCACTTCGTCCTCGCCGCGAAGGCGCGCGAGGCGTGCGCGCGCACGGTCGGGCGAGTCTGGGAGATCGGGCTGTACGCATACTCGGGCCGCGCCCGCAACGGCGGCTTCGACCAGGTTCTGAACGCCCCGACGAACGAGGTGTGGATCGATCCGTGGGTTCGTCGCTTGCGCAAGCTGGGCGTCCGCTTCAGGCGACCGGTGACGGTGACTGGGCTCGAGATGCGGCGCGGGCGCATCGCGTCGGCCATCGCCCACGGGCCCCGTGGCCGCGAGGAGATCGACGCCGACTGGTACGTGTGCGCCCTGCCGGTGGAGCGTGCGCGCCGGCTCTGGGACCGTCGCGTTCTCGCCGCGGATCCCGCACTCGAGATGACGAAGCACCTCGAAACGCGGTGGATGAACGGGTTCCAGTTCTTCCTGCGCGAGCAGGTCCCGATCGTGCACGGCCACTGCCTCTACGTCGATTCGCCGTGGGCGCTGTCGTCAGTCAGCCAGGCGCAGTTCTGGAGTCACCGCGACTTCCACCGCGACTATGGCGACGGCTCCGTCCGTGAGTGCGTGTCGGTCGACATCGCAGACTTCGGAGAACCGGGCCGGCTCTACGGAAAGACGGCGCGCGAGCTGCCGCCGGCGCGCATGGCTCATGAGATCTGGACCGAGATGAAGG
>VBJI01000040.1 GCA_005880875.1 Chloroflexota bacterium | reverse complement strand
GGCGGCGGTTGGCCGCCGCGGGACTGATGGGCCCCAATGCCCTGCTCACCGTCCGCGGCCGAACCAGCGGCGTGTTACGCACGACTCCGGTGGCGTTCGTCGAGGTCGACGGCCGCCGCTGGATCATCGCCACCTTCGGCGACGTCAACTGGGCGCGCAACTTGAGGGCCGCCGGTGAGGCCACCGTCACGGTCAAGCGCCGAACGGAACGCGTGCGGGCGATCGAACTCTCCCCCGAGGACCGCGCCCGCTTCTTCCGTGAGGTGGTGGGGCCCTATGTCAAGAAGGTGCCCCTCGGCGGGTTGATTCTTGGCATGCTGGGCGCGCGGGACATCATCACCGATCCCGACGCTGCCGCCCAGGGGCGGCCGGTCTTCGAGCTCCAATCCGCCGCTAGTGGTGACGGTCGGGCCAGACCGGCGGCGCCGGGCTCGCGATGATGGGCGCGACGTAGTCGGGACGGCTGCGTTCGTACTGCCAGATGCGCGCCGAGACGCGCGCGATCACGCCGAAGCCGCTGACCTCGTCGGGGCCGTCGACCGCGACCGACAGCACGTAGGCGATCCGCCCATCGGTGACGTACCCGGAGTCGTTTTCCGTGCCGTACATGCTGCCCACCTTGTGCACCACGGCGACACCGGCTGGGACGCCGGGCGGGATCCCCTGCTCGCTGGCCGTATGGGTCAGGATTGGATAGAGCCAGCCCTTGGCCGGCGCGCCACCAAGCCGGCCGAGCGCCTCGTTGACCCAGGCCTGGGACAGGTCGTTTGGTGTCGTGGTATTCGGGATCCAGAGCGCCGACCCGCCCATGCCGATCGATTTCGCGTAGGCGTTAAGCGCGTTGGGACCCCCAAGGTAACGCACCAGGATGTGGGCCGCGGTGTTGTCCGAGTAGCGGCCCGCACGGACGGCGAGGTCCTGGCGGCTGAAGCAGCTGCCCGGGTTGTAGTCGGTAAACCAGCCGTCCTCCGCGTCGCTCGGGTCATAACAGAGGACGTCCGACGGGCCGACCCGGCCGGCGGCGATTTGTTGCGCTTCCGCCATCAGCAGCGGCGCCTTGTAGGCGCTGGCCGCGTAAAAGCTCTGGCCGGCGTTGATGGAGAGGCTGGTCCGCCGGGGCCCACTGAGCTCCTGGAGGCCGATCCCGACGCGTCCGCCGCTCTGCGCCGCGATCGAGGCCAGGTCGCTGGAGAGCTGGTCGAGAGCGGAGGGCGCCAGCACGGTCGTCACCGGTTGCAGCGGGCGGGCGGCAGCCGGAGCGACGGCCGACGGTTGCCGGGGTAGGGTGGCCGGGATCGGGTTCACGCCGCCGCTGGCGTACGCGGCGCTGCTGACCGGAATCAGGAGGGCGACCCCGAGCGGGTAGATCACGCCGAGCACGAAGACGCCACCCCTCATGGTTGAGCTTCAAGTTAGGCACGAGTCCTGTGAGGGCCATGAGAAGTCGCACCGATCCACTGACCGATAGGCGGCAAGTCGCTAACGAGCCGGTAACGGGTCAGGGCACCTGGTCAGGGACCTCGACCACGACCTGGACGCCGAACGGCGATCGGTTGTAGGAGGCGGCGACCAGGCCGCCGATCAGGCCGCCGACCAGCGCCGCGAAGATGCCGACCAGGACCCCGGCAAACGGGACCACGATGAACCAGTCCGACTGGAGTCGCTGCAGGACCGGGATCTGGCTGCCGAATGGCAGCAGCTGTTCGGTCACCCCCAGGGTCAGGCCCAGGTCCCGCTGCCAGTTGAGGATTGCGCCGGCGAACCAGGCGAGCGTCGCCCCCAGCACGCAGCCGGTGACCACCCCCAGGCCGAAGCCGATCCAGGCCCCGGCGATCATCGCCGCCCGCACCGAGACCGTGACCACCCGGCCGCTCACCTGGTGGATCAAGAGACCCTCACCCGCCGGGGCGAACGCCGAATCAGGACCAGCATCACGAGCAGAAGGCTGGTAGGGATGGCGAGCGCGACGACCAGGGCATACGCCAGATAGCCGAGGAAGCGAAGCCCCTGGACGGCGGGCTGCCGCGGCTGGCCGGTGGCGGTGGACACGATCTTCTGCCTGGCGCCCTGCCCCGCCCCCCCACTGAACAGCTCGGCGGCCTGCACTCCGGCCGGCCGCGGATCGCCGTTCGGCAGGTAGAGACCGAAGTGTTCGATCTTCACGCCCGGCCGCAGCGTCCAGTAATCGTCGAGGGTCCACCAGATCGCCGCCCCCAGGAAGCCCGAGGGCGTCGTGTCGAGATACGGCGCGGCGGCCTGGTAGGTGTCGGTGAGGATGCGGCGCTGTTCCGCCTGGTCGCTGAGGCTGTCCGACCAGCGACCGTACTCGAGAATCATGATCGGCTTGCGCGGGAAGGTGGCATGAGCGATCTGCAGCGCCCGGGCCGTGCCGGGGCCGGCGTCCGGTGCATAGAAGACGCCATAGTAAGTGGTGTACCCGGCGACGTCGAGCGGCCGGCTCGTGCCGTCGTCGGGCTGGTTGCCGTAGGCGGCCTGGCCGGTCAGCCGGGTGCCGTCGACTGCGCGATCGAGATTGTGCAGGGTGGCGAGCGCCTGCTCCCGTTCGATCCCGCCCGTCGACTCGTTGGCGAGGCCGTGAAACAGGACGGATGGGTGATTCATGTCGCGCAGGTCCATCTCCGCCAGCATCTGCTGCGGAATGCCGCGGTCCATCGCGATGCCGAAGGTGGCCGGGGTGTAGTGATACAGCGGGATCTCTTCCCAGATGGCGTAGCCCAGCCGGTCGGCGAGCATCAGCAGCAGTGGGTTCGCCGGATGATGGTCGGCGCGGATGAGCTCGATATTGGTCGCGTTCGCTTTCTCCAGCAGGATCAGGATGTCGTCGGGCGTCACCACTGGGCCGCCACGCGGCCGGCCATTGACGGCCGGATAGACGCGCTCATCGTGCAGGGCCACGCCGGCGTAGGCGACCGGGTCGCCGTTGAGCAGCAGCCGTGGCAGCTTCGCATCGACCGCAATCCGGCGCAGCCCGAAGCTTTCATAGATCTGGTCGACCAGCCGCTCCTGCCAGAAGACCTGCACCTGCAGCACGTAGAGTGCGGGCGACTGGGGCGACCAAAGGTCGGCGTTGGCCAGCGAAAAACTCGCGTGGACCTCGCTCGTCCCATCGCGGCCCAGCTGGCCGGCATCGACACGTTGGGTTGCGATCGGCACGGCGCCCGCGGGAACAAGGCTCAGTGGATCGGCATTGGTCAAATTGGTCGGGTCGACCGCTGCCGGCAGGAGGTCGAGCCCAACTTGCACCGGGGCACTCTCGCCACCGCGCTGATGCAGCGTGACCGCCACGTCCGCCCCATCGAGATGCGGCACCACATCCGCGCGTGCGGCGTAGACGGACGGGGTCGCCTCCATCCAGACCGGTTGGGTCAGCCCACCGTAGTTCCACCAGTCGGTCAGTCCCCAGGGGACGATGTCCTGCCGCGTGCCCCAGGGCGGATTGTCGACCCGAACCGCCAGCAGATTGACGTCGCCGGGAACGATCGCACTGGTGACGTCGAAGGCGAACGGCGTGGAACCACCCTCGTGATAGCCGAGGTAATGGCCGTTGAGCCAGACGTCGGCGATATAGTTGACGGCGCCGAATTTCAGCGTGATGGTCTGGTTCTGCCACTCCGGTGGGACATCGAAGTCCTTGCGGTACCAGGCCCCCTCGCCCGGTGGCGAGGGTGGCGGATCGTACGAGCCGGGAACGTCGATCGTCGACCAGCGAGTGTCGTCGTAGGAGGATTGCTGCCGTCCGGTGGCCTCCGCCACGATGCGCGAGAGCGCGCCGGAGCGCACCGCCAGCGAGAGGTCGTTGTCCATCGGCATCTGCTCGACTCGCCACCGACCGCTCAGGTCGAGCCGACGGCGCGGCTGGTAGGCGAAGGTGGGAACCGGGATGCCGTTCTGAAACGCGATCCGGCTGCCACCGATCGTCCTGAAGCTCAAGGTGGGCGCCAGCTCCGCAGCGGCCTCGGGGCTGGCGCACGCCGGGAGGACCAGCCCGAGCAAGACGGAAGCGAGGACGAGACCGGCGAACCGGCGGGCAGGACGCAACGCACGCATTATGCACACTCCGGATCAATGGAACCGAGCGTGGCCGGTCGGTCAGTCAGGTCGTGCTGCCGGCGCGAGAGCGTGCTCTTCGAGCAGCCGCCTGACGGCCTGACCGTTCTCGAGCGTCAGTGCCGCTTGCGCCACCGCCGCACACACGCGGCCGTCGAGCTGGCGCACCGCGGCCTTGATGCGCGCCACCAGCGGCGGATGCACGCTGAGCTCATCGACGCCAAGCCCGACCAGCAGCGGCACCGCCCAGAGGTCACTGGCCATCTCGCCGCAGACTCCGACCCAGCGACCGTGACGATGCGCCGCGCTGACGACCTGATCGATCATTCGAAGGAGCGCGGGATGCAGGCTGTCGGCCAGTACCGCCAGCTCGGGATTGGTCCGGTCGGCCGCGAAGAGGTACTGGGTCAGGTCGTTGGTCCCCAGGCTGAAGAAGTCCACCTCCTGGGCCAGCTGATCGGCGCCGATCGCCGCCGCCGGAACTTCGACCATGATCCCCAGCGGCATCGGGGCTGCGCCGGACGGCAGGTGGAGGTCACGGGTCGCCTGTGCGATCAGCTGCTTGGCCTGGCGGACTTCATCGACGGTCGACACCATGGGAAACATCAACCGCAGCGGATGCGTCGAGGCCACCCGCAACGCCGCCCGCATCTGGTCCAACAGCAGGTCAGGCCGACGGAGCAGTTGAAGGCGCAGGCCACGCACGCCAAGGGCAGGATTCGCCTCGGCCGGTTGCGGCAAGGCGGGCAGCGGTTTGTCGGCGCCGACGTCGAGCGTGCGCAAGATGACCGGACGGTCGCCCATCGCGGCCACCACCTGCTCCAGTATCGCCACCTGCTCGTTCTCGTCGGGCAGCCGCTCTCGGCCGAGAAACAGGAACTCACTGCGGAGCAGGCCGATGCCATCCGCACCCGCGGCGGCCGCGCGCCGGGCATCATCGGGATTGGCGGCGTTGCAGCCGACCTCCACCCGGCGACCATCGCGGGTCGACGCCGGCTCGGCATCGGCCGTCAGTGGCGCTGGCCCGGCGATGTGCGCGACGTCTTGCGCGGGTGGATCGATGACGACGATGCCTCGATCACCATCCAGCAACACGGGCTCACCGTTCTTGACCGCGTCCACCAGACCACCGACGCCGACGACCGCGGGTAATCCGAGGGCACGCGCCAGGATCGCGGTATGCGCGGTCGCCGTCCCCTGCTCGGTGGCAAAGCCGACCACGAGCGCGCGATCGAGCCCGGCGGTTTGCGAGGGGGCGAGGTCACGCGCCACCACGATGGAGGGTTGCTCGGGCGGCGGAGGCATGTCGCTCACCCCGTGCAGCGCCCGCCGGACCTGCTCGACCACGTCTTCAAGGTCGGCGGCGCGCGCCTGAAAGACCGGATCAGACGAGGCACGCAGCAATTCCGCGAATGGCGCCATTGTTTGCGCGACGGCGGCGTCGGCGAGTCCGCCTTTTCGGATCACGCTCGAGGCGCCGTCGAGCAGCGCCGGGTCCTCCAGCATGAGGGCCTGCGCTTCCAGGATGCCCGCTTCGGGGACCGCGCCGTCGGCCTCGAGCCGGGCGGCTTTCTGGGCGAGCGCAGCCTTGACCTCTTTGATGGCCACCTGCAGCCGGTTGATCCCCGCCTCACCACTCAGGTCGACACCCGAGTCGTGGATCCGCGGTTCCCCCCAGCGCCAGGCCGGGGCATAGGCCTGGCCGGGCGCGGCCGCGATCCCACGCAGCCGCATGCGAGATGCGCTACTCGCCGAAGTCACGGTCGACCAGGTCGGTCAGCGCCGCCACGGCCTCCTCCGCCTGAGGTCCCTCGGCGCGAACGGTGATGGTGGTTCCCTGGCCTACCCCAAGCGTGAGCACACTGAGGATGCTTTTGGCGTCGCGGACCGCGCCGTCCTTGACGACCTCCACCCGCGTGTCCTTGAAACGCGCGGCGGTCTGCACGAAGAGCGCGGCGGGGCGGGCGTGCAGGCCGACCTTGTTCATGATGGTGAGTCGACGCTCGGTGCTCGCGGCCACTCCTCCTCCTCTAGGCCGTAGTCTGCGACCCGCAACCGTTTCGGTCAAGCTTGGCTGCAAATCGTGCGTGCGAAACGACGGGCCTCGGTAGAATTCACACGATCGAGGAGGTGGTGGCGATGGCCACTCGGACGATCGTCCCGCCCGCCCATGTTCGTCGCGTCGACGTCTCGGTCACGCGCCTTAACGAGGCATTCGGTCGCGTGCCGGTGGCCGCGGTCATCCGCCGCGCCGAAGATCTTCCCCGGGCGCTGGCCTCGCAGGTTCCCGCCGTGTTCTTCCTGCGCGCTCCGGCGTTCCATCTCGGACCGCTGGTCTGGGCAGTGCAGGCCCGGGGCAAGCTGGCCTTCGTTCACGTCGACCTGATCGCCGGCCTGGGCAAGGATCGGGCTGGCGTCACCTTCCTCGCTCGTGAGATCGGCGTCAACGGCATCATCACCTCGCACAGCGGCCTGGTGGCGGCGGCGCGCGCCGAGCGGGTGATCGCCGTGCAGCGGCTGCTTCTGTACGACGATCTGGGTCTGCCCTCGGCCCTGTCGGCGCTGGACCATGCGCGTCCCGATATCGTCGAAATCCTCCCGGGCATGATCTTTCCCCTGGTTGTCGATCAGATCCGTGCCCGCCTCTCACTCCCGATGATCGTCGGTGGGTTCGTAAGGGAGCCGGCGCAACGCGATGCCGCGCTCGAGCGCGGCGCGCTGGCGATCAGCACCAGTTCGGCTGAACTCTGGCGATGAGGACGCCCGGCGTGATCGGGGCGATGCTACCGGCCGTTCGTGACGGGGCCTCCTTGAACCAGGCGCTCGATCTTGGCTACCGGCAGGTGCTGATCGAACGCGGCAGCCTGCTCGCCATGGTGGGACCGCTGGCCGGTGCCGCTCGGCAGGGAATCGCCATCTTCGTCAACCTCGATGCCGTGGAAGGGCTGGCCCCGGACAGCGCCGCGCTGGCCTTTCTGGCGACGGATCTGGGTTTCTCGGGAGTGCTCTCCGTGAAGCCGCATTTGCTCAAAGACGCGAGCCGGTTTCGATTGCGCACTGTGCAGCGCATTCACGCGCTCGATTCGACCGGGCTCGAAACCGGGCTCAACAGTATCGTCTCGCCACCACCGTATGCGATCGCGGTCGCCCCGGCGGTTGCCGTCCCCCAGGTCATGCCGGCCATCCGGGCCGCCACGAGCACCCCGATCTGGGGGACCGGCTTCGTCACCACTGCCGAGCAGGCGAACGAGGTGCTGGCGGCGGGGGCGGACGTCGTCTCCAGCGGCAGGCTCGAGCTCTGGCGCGAGTTCAGCCGTATCCCAGTTCGCGATTGACAGCGTCCCGCACCTGTGCTATGACACACGTGCAGCGACTGGCGGGATACTGAAAGGAAAAGTCCTGACCTATGCGCTCCGAATGGAGCGTGCAGGTTAGGACTTTTTTATTGCGCGCTCGGCCCAAGGAGGTGGGATCGAGAGGGGACAAACAGCCAGCTGTCGACGCGCGACACAGTCAAAGGAGGAGGAAACATGGCGGTAGCGGAAGAAAGCTGGACGAAAAAGTACCTGGGCGAAGTGCTGGGCGTCTTCGTCCTCGTGTTTCTCGGCGATAGTTTCGTTGCGTATGCGGTCGCCGGTGGGAAGAACGGCTTCCTGGCCGGGCTGCTGGGCGCAGGATTTTTCTGGGGATTTGCCGTCACGCTGGCGATCTACGCGTGCGGCGCGGTCTCCGGGGCACATCTGAACCCGGCGGTCACGCTGGCGCTGGCCCTTCGGCGCGGCTTTCCGTGGGCGAGGGTCCCGGGCTACATCGGCGCACAGGTCGTCGGCGCCTTCCTGGCCGCGGCGGGCGTCTCCTTCGTCTGGAATGGGCTCATCTATAACTACGAGCACACCGCCAAGCCGGTGATCGACCGCGGCGGCTCGAACGGCATCGAGAGCGGGCTGATTTTCTCGGCCAACTGGCCGCATCCCTTGCTGATCGGCCACAACGCGGCGGCGCTGCAACAGGATCCCTGGTGGGTCGGCGCCGGCACCGAGATCATCATCACGGCGATCCTGGTGATCACGGTCCTCGGGATCATCGAAGA
>VBJI01000198.1 GCA_005880875.1 Chloroflexota bacterium | reverse complement strand
TGAGCGTCTCGCTCGTGTCGAAGTCCGGACCAACGGTCCCGTGAGTACCGGCAGCTGCCAGCGTGTGACAGCCGCCGCAGCCGGCGCGAATGAAGACCTGCCGACCTGCTTCGGGCAGGCGTCGTTCGGTCCCGGACGCGTGGTGCGACGACCCGCAGCCGGACAACGCAATCGAGGCGACTCCGATCGCGAGCGTCCGACTTTTACTCAACGAGCTCCGCGGCTTCGAGTGCCGCTGCCTCGGTGGGGAACGCTTGAAGCCGCACGATCACTCCGTCGCGAAGCCAGAAGACATCGGTCTCGTCGGCCTCGATTCGAACGTCGCTGCCGCGCCCAACGGCCGCGAGCTTCGTCTCGACGACGATCGCATGACCGAGGTCGATGAACTCGTGCGGCTCCCAGTGCAGTTCCGCAAATCGTAGGCGCGTCGCACGAGCTGGATGCGCTCCACCGACATGGGCCCTGGAGTATCCCGCCACCGGTCGCGGGTTTGGAGTTATGGTCGCCACAGAGGCCGGACTATCGAGACCGGGCACCCAGACGAGGGAGAGGCATGTCGCGAGTGGAAGTCGATCCATCCCACATCATGCAGGTCGCCATGGGCTTCTGGCCGTCGAAGACGGTGCTGTCGGCGGTGGAGCTAAGCGCCGCGAGCGTTCCATCGGCCAAGTAGAGTCGGCGGCAGATGAGAGGCGTGAGCAAGCGCGGCTTGCGCTCGGTGGTCATCGCCGCCGCGATGCTCGCGGCGGTCGGCGCCTCGGCATCGAGCATCGTTGACGGGGCGACGAACACTCGCGTGCTTACCCGGTATTCGCTGGTTCATGGCTGCTACCGGCTGTACTCGCGGACTGCATCCGGTAGTGCGATCGCGCCGACGGTAGGCCCGTTCCGGATGCAGGCCGCCGCGCTTGGGATCTATCTGCTCTACGGGCCGCGCAACCAGTACGTGACCGACAAGGGCGCCGGAGCGCTTGCGGGCGAGAGCTCGCCGAGCACGGCGGCGGAATGGCGGGTCCTCGGGACAGCTCGCAGCGGGTTCACGATCGCCAACCTGTCGACCCAGACGACGCTGCCCGTCAGGTTCGTCCCGGCACAGGGGTGCGCGACGTATCCCGAGGCGCAGGTCGACGCCGCCGGCACGCCGCCCGGCGGTCCGAGCCCAGGGGCCACCGTGAGCGGCACCATGGAAGGTCACGCGCACGTGACCGCGTTCGAGCTCTTCGGCGGCGACTGGCATTGCGGACGGCCGTGGCACCCGTTCGGCGCTCCGTCTGCGCTCCCCGCCGACTGCTCCCCGTACCAGCAAGGGGCCAACGGCGCGGTCGAGGCGTTCCTGGACTTCGGCGGGCCGACCCGGCCGAGCGACATGCACGGGTGGCCGACCTTCCGCGAGTGGCCGGGCCCAACGAGGCTCGCCGAGGAGGGCGACTACTACACCGCCATCGAGCGGGCGTGGAAGGCCGGCATGCGGGTGATGGTCACCCAGCTCGTCGACAACGAGGCGCTCTGCTCGGTGATGACCAAGAAGCACAACCCGTGCAACGACATGTCGAGCGTCCACATCCAGAGCCGCGACCTGCACGCGCTCCAGGACTACATCGACGCCCAGTCTGGCGGCCCCGGAAAGGGATGGTTCCGGATCGTGACGGACCCTTTCCAGGCCCGGCGCGTGATTAACCAGGGGAAGCTGGCCGTCGTGGAAGGCATCGAGGTCTCGCGGATCCTGGGCTGCGGGGAGCACTATGACGTTCCCGAGTGCAACCAGGCCCAAATCGATGCCGGGTTGAAGGAAGTCCGAAGCCTCGGCGTGCGGACGTTCTTCCCCGTGCACGAGTTCGACAACGCGTTCGGCGGGACAAAGATGATCGCGGGCGATGTCGGCGCGGTCGTCAACGCCGGCAACCGGGACGAGACCGGCAGCTTCTGGACCGTCAAGTCTTGCCCGGCTCAGGTGCAGGACGCAGAGCAGGTGACGATTCCCGCGACCGGCGCGACGGCGAACCTCCTGAACGGTCCGCTCGCATCGCTGTTGCACGGGAGCCCGCTGCCCGTGTATCCGCCGGCGCCGCACTGCAACGTCCGTGGCCTGACCGCACTCGGCGCGTACTTGATCCGCAAGATGATCGAGCAGCATCTCCTGATCCAGACCGACCACATGAGCAGCAAGACCGCGGACGCCGCGGTGGCGATCGCCGAGCAGCACCACTACTCCGGCGTCGTGTCCGCCCACTGCTGCTCCTCACCGCAGTTGTTCCACCGGATCTACGCGATTGGCGGGTACGTCAACCCACCGGTCGGCCCGGGAAGTGCATTCGTCCAAACCTGGAAGAACGACAGGGCTGTCAGCGAGCCGAAGTACTCGTTCGGCTTCGGCTGGGGGTCGGACATGAACGGACTCGCAGCCCAGCCCGGGCCATACCTGCCTGAAATCGGTTACCCGTTCAGGTCCTACGACGGCCGCGTCACGTTCACCCGC
>VBJI01000039.1 GCA_005880875.1 Chloroflexota bacterium | reverse complement strand
CGACGAGCTCGTTCATGCGGTCGATCCGAGCCCGCCACAGCTCCTCGTACTGGTCGAGCAGGCGGCGCGCAACGAGCAGCGCCTCGAGGTTGGTGCGGACGACCCTGCGGCGGCCGATGCGCTGCTTCGTGATCAGGCCGGCGCGCTCGAGAACCGCGACATGCTTCTGGACCGCCGCGAAGCTCATCGAGTAATGGCTGGCCAGCTCGAGGACGCCCTCCTCGGCGCTGATCGCGCGGCGGACGATGTCGCGGCGAGTGTGGTCCGCGAGGGCGGCGAACACGGGGTCGAAGCCCGGCGGCGCGATCGGCACTGATACAACCATACGGTTGTATCAGCGTCGTGTCAAGCCTCGAGCCAGCGGTCGTAGCGCATGAGCTCGCGGTCCTCCTACGGCACCGGCGCGACGAGACACGTCGGTCCCCCGTCGGCTCGCAGGAACTCGTCCAGCTCGACGTCCACGACGGACTCCCCGGCCTTGGTCAGCGCCTGCACCGCTGCCGGAAATCCCCGGGCGACAAAGCAACGTCCACCGGCGGCCAGGACGTTGGCGCCGGCGACGGCATCATCCGGGATTAACAAGCGCTCGACCTCCTTCGGCGCGACCGCCGGGCCAGCCGAATCCAGCGATTGAAAGCCTGAGCGCGTTCCAATCAGCCGCCGCGGCCCGATCGGCGACACCGCCGACGCCAGGTGCAGGCGATCGGCGACCGGACACAGATAGGCCTGATAGCCAAACCGCTGCACCGCCCGGGCCAGCTGACGGGCGCCATCGACGTTCGTCCGGGCGGACACGCCAATCGCGACCCGGCTGCCGTACGTGATCACATCGCCGCCATCCAGCGTGCCGGGCTCGTTGATTTCCACCACCGTGGCTGCCGGCGCCAGCTGCCGCGCGCACGCCAGCACCGACGCCACTTCTGGTCTGCGGGATGGTGCACCTGGCCGCGCGGCAACCAGCAATGCGGTTCCATCCTCGCCCCATCGCGGAAACGCGAGCAGCGTATCCCAGGTGAAGCACGCGTCAGGCATCTCCGCCTCCGCCGGTAACACGGTCACCGCCACGCCTGCTGCCCGAAGCGCTTGCCCGTATGCCGCGTGTTCGCGCGCCGCCCGATCCGGATCGATTCGGTCGCGCTCAGGATGTTCCGACAGGGCACGGCGAATCGCCTGAGCGGGCGGTCGCATGATCAGGCGCACGCCCCATTCTCGCCTGCGCCCGCATGCCGTGAGAGCGCAGGATATTCGGATGGAAACGCCCCTGCGCTGGCGCGAGTTATTCCAGGAGGGCCGCGCCCGCCTCACCATCGGCATCCTGCTCGTCGAATTCCTGGTTGCGGTCGAGGCGCTCGTTGTGATCGCCATCATGCCGGCCGTTCGGCACGAGCTCGGCGGGCTCGAGTTCTACGGGCTCGTCTTTGCCGGGTTCTCGCTCGCGGCGCTGGTGCTCTCGCCGATCGCCGGACGCGAGGCCGACCGGCGCGGTCCGGCCCAACCGTTCCTGTGGTTCGGCGTCCTCTTCGTCGCCGGCACCCTGCTTTGCGGGCTCGCTCCGTCGATGCCGCTGCTGGCTGTCGCCCGCGTCATTCAGGGAGCCGGCGCGGGGGGAGCCTACACCGTGGCCCTGGCCGCGGTCACCAGGATCTACCCGGAGTCCGGCCGCGCCCGGGTGCTCGCCTTGCTCGCCGGCGCCTGGATCGTGCCCGGACTGCTCGGCCCATCGTACGGCGCCTTGATGGCCAGCACCCTCGGATGGCGGTGGGCGTTTTTCTCGATCATTCCCCTTTCCGTCATCGCCGTCGCGCTCGCCTGGCCCGTGTTGCGAGGCTTACCGGCCGCGGGTGAGGCGACCCGGCTGTCGATTCGCTGGCCACTCGTGCTGGCGGCCGGCGTCGCGGCCCTCGTCAGCGGGCTGTCGCTGCTGACCTGGCTCAGCCTGCCGCTCGTCGCCGTCGGCGTCTGGCTCACCTGGTCCGCGCTCGGCCACATCCTGCCGGCCGGCTCTCTTCGTGCTCGACCCGGCGCGCCCGCCGCCATCACGATGATTTTTCTGCTCATCCTCGCCTTCATCGGTGCTGACTACTTCATCCCATTGATGCTGACCGGCGTCCGCGGCCGGTCGCTGGCCGAGGCGAGCGTCGTCATCACGCGATGCTGACGATCGCGATCATCGGCATCATGGCGACGCTCGCGGGCGCGCCGCTGGCGATCTCGTACCTCGCCTGGTTCGCGGCCGGCGTGGGCATGGGCATCGCGTATCCCACCGCCTATCTCGTCATCATGCAGGGGGCCGCCGCGGCCGACGCCGGAGCGGCAGTCAGCTCCGAACAGGTCGCCGAGCGTCTCGCGCTCGCGCTCGGCGGTGGGCTGGGCGGCGTCTGCGTCGCGCTTGCGCTGGCCCTCCACGCATCGCTGACGACCGGACTTGCTGGTGCCTTCGGACTCGCGTTACTCGCCGCCGTTGCGAGCGTCACGCTCGCGCCCCGGCTCCGGCCGGCCGGCCGCCCCGGTCCAGGGCCCCGATTTTGGATGTCCGATTCCCGCTAGCGCAATCGGCTGCCGCCCGTCAGAATGAACCGTCGTGACGACCGCACCCCTCGACTTCGAGCGTTGCTACCGGGCGGTCGAGAGCCGCGATGCCCGGTTCGACGGCTGGTTCATCACCGCCGTCACGACGACTCGCATCTACTGCCGGCCGAGCTGCCCCACACCGGTCCGTCCGAAGCGGCAGAACGTCCGCTTCTATCCGACCGCCGCGGCGGCGCAACTCGCCGGCTTCCGCGCCTGCAAGCGCTGCCGGCCGGATGCGTCGCCCGGGTCTCCCGAGTGGAATGTCCGCGGCGACCTCGTGGGTCGGGCGATGCGCCTGATCGCCGACGGTATCGTCGATCGCGAAGGTGTTGCCGGACTCGCTAAGCGGCTCGCCGTCAGCGAACGCCACCTGCACCGGCTGCTGCTCAGTGAGCTGGGCGCCGGTCCGCTCGCGATCGCGCGCGCGCAGCGGGCGCAAACCGCCCGAACGCTGATCGAAACGACGGACCTTCCGTTCACTGACGTCGCGTTCGCCGCCGGCTTCGAGAGCATCCGGCAGTTCAATGACACGGTTCGCGACGTCTTCGCGCTCACGCCCACCGACCTGCGGCGCGCCGGCCGGCGTCGCGGCGACATCGCGGAAGGCGCCCTGACGCTGCGTCTCCCCTACCGCCCACCCCTCGATTGGGACGGGTTGTTCGAATGGCTTCGCGCCCGAGCCGTTCCCGGCGTCGCCGTCGCGAGGCTGCTCGACCTCGACGCCGACCCGTTGAGCGTGGTCGAAGTCCTGTCGAAGGACCGGCGGCTCTCGCCGATCGTCAGGAAGCGTCCGGGCTTACGCGCCCCCGGCGCGGTCGACGGCACGGAGCTCGCGATCCAGGCGATCCTCGGTCAGCAGGTCTCGCTCGGCGCCGCGCGGACGCTGACGTCGCGGCTGGTCACCACCCATGGCGATGTCATAAAAATCGCTGACCCCGCCCTAACCCACCTCTTCCCCACGGCCGACCGGATCGCGGGCGCCGACCTGTCGAAACTGGGCGTTCCCGCGACCCGGCGGGCGACGCTGCGAGCGCTGGCGACGGCGGTGGCCGGTGGACGGCTTTCGCTTGATCCGGGTGCGGATCGCGCCGAGGTTTACCGGCAGCTCACCGCCCTCCCCGGGATCGGCGACTGGACCGCGGGCTACATCGTGATGCGCGCACTCGGCGATCCCGACACGTTCCTGCCCAGCGATCTGGGCGTCAAAAAAGCCGGCGCGAGACTCGGTCTCGGGTCGAACCCGCGCGCCATGTCAGAAACGGCGGCCGCCTGGCGTCCCTGGCGGACCTACGCCACCCATCAACTCTGGGCCACGCTGGTGGATCATTAAGGAGGACCTCATGCAGACGACATCACCGCTGTACAGCACGACGCACGTAACCCCGCTGGGCGACCTGACGCTGATCGCGTCCGATCACGGCCTGCGCGCCATCCTGTGGCCGAAAGAATCTCCGCGCCGTGCCGGCATCGCGACCCGCCCCCGGCGTGACCCCGACCATCCGATCCTGAAGCAAACGGCGGCCCAGCTGGACGAGTACTTCGCGGGCACGCGCAAATCGTTCGAGATCCCGCTCGACCTCGACGGGACCCGCTTCCAGGTCGCGGCCTGGCGGGCGCTCGCCCGGATCCCGTTCGGCAGCACTACCAGCTACGGGCAACAGGCGGCCGCGCTCGGCATTCCGACGGCGGCCCGCGCGCTCGGCGCCGCAAATCGCGCCAACCCGGTCTGCATCGTGTTGCCCTGCCATCGCGTCATCGGCGCGGATGGCAAGCTCACCGGATTCGCGGGCGGACTGCCGACAAAGCAATGGCTGCTCGACCACGAAGCCCGGGTGTTGATGGCTACTATCGTCTCGACGCCTCAATGGCCATCTCCCCATCCGACACAACAGCGCTTATCCATGCCCGTGGCCTGAGCAAACGCTTCGCTAACCTCGTCGCGGTCGATGCGATCGATTTCGACGTCGATCGCGGCGAGGCCTTCGGCTTCCTCGGGCCAAACGGCGCCGGGAAGACCTCGACGATGCGCATGATCGGCTGCGTCTCTACGCCCTCATCCGGAACGCTTTCGGTGCTGGGCATGAATCCCATCACGGACGGTCCGCGGATTCGAGCCCGACTCGGGGTGGTTCCCCAGGCGGACACGCTCGACATGGAGCTACACGTCGACGAAAACCTCTTCACCTACGCGCGCTACTTCGACATCCCGCGGGACGTGGCCCGCCGGCGGGCGAAGGAGCTGCTCGAATTCGTTCAGCTCAACGACCGAGCGAAGGACGAGGTCGAGCCGCTCTCCGGCGGGATGAAACGGCGGCTCACGATCGCCCGCGCCCTGGTCAACGAGCCGGACCTCCTGCTCCTCGACGAGCCGACCACCGGCCTGGACCCGCAGGCGCGCCATCTCGTGTGGGATCGTCTGTATCGCCTCAAGCAGCAGGGCGTGACGATCGTTCTGACCAGCCACTACATGGACGAGGCGGAGCAGCTGTGCGATCGCTTGGTCGTCATGGACAAGGCGAAGATCGTGGCATCCGGGTCGCCGCGCAGCTTGATCGATCGCTACGCCACCCGCGAGGTGCTCGAGCTGCGCTTCAAGATCGATGCGGCGCCGGCGCTCGATGGCAAGCTCGAAGGGATCGCCGATCGGGTCGAGGTCCTGCCCGACCGGGTACTGCTCTACACCCAGGATGGCGACGCCGCCGCGGCCGCGGTTCACGAACGCGGCCTGCAGCCCGAGAGCACGCTCGTGCGCCGAAGCACGCTCGAGGACGTCTTCCTGCGGCTCACCGGACGGAGCCTGATCGAATGATCCACTGGCGATGATCGGCACCTGGCGCGTGCTCGAGCACCACCTGATGGTGTACCGGCGCACCTGGAAGGGCGGGATGTTCGTGTCGTTTGCGTCACCGATCCTGTTCCTCGCCGCCATGGGCATCGGGCTGGGGAGCCTGATTGCGCGGGGCCCGGTCCGCACGGTTGGTGGCGTTTCCTACCTGGCGTTCCTCGCCCCCGGGCTGCTGGCCGCGACCGCGATGCAGACCGCGTTTGTCGAGGAGACCTACCCGATCATGGCGAAGCTTCAGTGGCTGCGGACCTACGACGGCATGCTGGCGACGCCGCTCACGATCGGCAACCTGTTGGGCGGTGAGATCGGCTGGCTGGCGGTCCGCCAGGCCATCACCGCCATCACTTTTTTCATCGTGCTGGTTATCTTCGGGACGGTCAGCTCCGTCGCCGCCGTCTTGATGATCCCGGTCGCCGTCCTGAATGGGCTCGCGTTTGGTCTGCCCATCATGGCCTTCAGCGCCACCCAGCGTAAAGACAAAGGCTTTCCCGTAATTGGCCGCTTCATCATCACGCCCCTGTTCCTTCTGGGCGGCGTCTTCTTTCCGATTCAACGACTCCCCCAACTCGCCCAGGTGATCGCCTGGCTCACGCCACTCGCCCACAGCGTGGCGCTGGCCCGCAGCCTCGCCATCGGGGGCTCGAATGGATCTGCGGCGATCCACCTGGCCGTGCCGGCGACCTACGTCGTGGTTGGCATCGCGGCCGCCGGGATCACGCTGCGCCGGCGCCTGGTTCAATGATCGCCATCCTCGCCGGGCGCCGCCCCGCCCAGGTGCCGGCGGCCCGCCGCGCCTCGCACCTGGTGGAACGCAATGCCATCCTCTACCGGCGGGAGTGGAGCCTGATCGTCTCCGGATTCTTCGAGCCGCTGCTCTACCTGCTCGCGATCGGCTACGGCGTCGGTTCGCTGGTCGGATCGGCAGTCACTCTCAACGGACACCCGATTCCGTACGCCGCCTTCGTCGCCCCCGCGTTGATGGCGACCTCGGCCATGAACGGCGCCGTCTACGAAACGGCGTTCAACTTTTTCTACAAGCTCAAGTACGTCAAGCTCTACGACGCGGTTCTGGCCACCCCGCTCGGCGTGGCCGACGTCGCGCTCGGCGAAATCGTCTGGGCGCTGATTCGCGGCACGCTCTACGCGCTCGGCTTCCTCATCGTCATGGCCGGCTTGGGCCTGATCGCGTCGCCGTGGGCGATCCTCGCCCTACCGGCGGCGATGCTGATCGGGTTTACGTTTGCCGCCGTTGGAACCGCCGCCAGCACGTTTGTCCGTACCTGGCAGGACTTCGACCTGGTTCTGATCGTCATGATCCCGCTTTTCCTCTTCTCGGCGACCTTCTATCCCATCACCCTGTACCCCGGAGCGCTCCAGCTGGTGGTGCAGCTGACGCCGCTGTATCACGGGGTCGACCTGCTCCGGAGCCTGACGACTGGCTCGATCGGGCCGGGGCTCGTCGGCGATCTCGTCTATCTTGTGGTCCTGGGCGGCGCGGCCTTACTGCTGGCGGCGGTCCGCCTGCAACGGCTGCTCCTCAAGTAGGAGGCGCAGTCGGTGAGCCCGCGGCACCCGCTACATTACTAAGGACATGCACCCCGGGAACAATTTGACGCGGGATGAAGCCGGCCGGCGGGCCCAGCTGATCCACACCCCTCTGTACGACATCTCCCTGGATCTCACCAGGGAAAGCGACACCTTCAGCTGCGAAGCCACCATCCATTTCCTCTGCCAGGAGCCGGGAGCGGATTCGTTCGTCGATTTCCTGGCGCCCTCGGTGGACAGCTGCGAGCTCAACGGCGAAGAGGTGCCAAAGCAGGCCTTCGACGGGGCGCGGATTGCGCTCAAGAACCTGCGGGACGCGAACGAGCTCCACGTGCTGGGAACTTGCGACTACCAGAACATCGGAGCGGGGCTCTGCAAGTTCAAAGATCCGGTGGACCACAAGATCTACCTCCACAGCCAGTTCGAGACCTTCGACGCGCACCGGATGTTCCCCTGTTTCGATCAACCAGACCTCAAAGCCAGCTTCACCTTCACCGTGCTGGCGCCCAGCGATTGGGTGGTCGTCTCGAACAACCCCGGTCAGGCGCAGCAGGTCTCCGGCAGGGAGAACATCAAACGCTGGACCTTCGGAGCCAGCCCGAAGATGTCTTCGTATCTCACCGCGATCGTGGCCGGACCCTATCACGGTGTGCGCGATCGGCACGGCGATATCGATCTCGGCATCTTCTGCCGCCAGTCGCTGGCGCAATATCTGGATTCCGACGAAATCTTCACCGTCACCAAGCAGGGACTCGATTTTTATGGCCAGGCGTACAAGTACCCCTACCCGTTCCAGAAGTACGACCAGCTGTTCGTTGCGGAGTTCAGCGCCGGCGCCATGGAAAATATCGGCTGCGTCACCTTCAACGAATCGATGATCTTCCGCTCCAAAGTCACGGAGGCGGTCCGTGAGGATCGGGCGAACGCGATTCTGCACGAGATGGCCCACATGTGGTTCGGCGACCTGGTCACGATGCGCTGGTGGGACGACCTCTGGCTCAACGAGAGCTTTGCCACCTTCATGTCCGTGCTGTGCCAGGTCGAGGCCACTCGCTTCAAAAACGGCTGGGTGACCTTCGCCAACCAGTACAAGACCGGCGCCCGGCGGCAGGATCAGTTGCCCACCACCCATCCGATTGCCGCCGACATCCCCGACATCCAATCGGTCTACCTCAACTTCGACGCCATCACCTACAACAAGGGCGCCTGTGTCTTGCGCCAGCTGGTCGCCTACGTCGGCCAGGACACCTTCCTGCGGGGCGTGCAGCGCTACGTCAAGCAGCGGCAGTTCGCGAATGCCACGCTGGCCGATTTCCTGTCGGACGTCGAGGCCGGCTCCGGGCGTGACCTCAAAGCCTGGTCGAAGCTCTGGCTGGAGACCGCCGGGCTCAACACCCTGCGGCCGGTTGCCACCTCGCAGAGCGACACAATCGGGTCGCTGAGCATCCAGCAAGAGGCGCCCCGCGAGCATCCCACGATCCGACCGCATCGCCTCGCCGTCGGGCTCTATGACCGTCAGTCGACGGCCTTGCAGCTGCGGCGGCGCGTCGAGCTCGATGTCGCCGACCAGTCCACGCCGGTCAATGAGCTGGTCGGGGAGCATCAGGCCGACCTGCTCCTCGTCAACGACCTGGACCTGACCTACGCGAAGATCCGGCTCGACGAGCGCTCGCTCTCGACGGCGACCGAGCACCTCGCCGAGTTATCCGACCCGCTCGCCCGCGCCATCACCTGGGCCGCGCTATGGGACATGCTGCGGGATGCCGAGCTGCCGGCGCGCCGCTACCTGCCGCTGATTCTCAACAACATCCGGGGCGAGACGGATATCGGCGTGGTTCAGGATCTGCTGGCGCAGGCGTCCTCGGCGATCTGGGTCTATGGCGACCCGACCAACGCGCAGGCCGCCCTCACGACCCTTGCCGATCACGCGCTTCGGGCCCTCGACGGTGCCCCGGCCGGGAGCGACCTGCAGCTGTCATGGGCCCATGCGTTCATCAATGCAGCCCGGTCAAATGAGCACCTGTCCGTCGTTCGCGGCCTGCTCGACGGCATCAAGGTCTTCACCGGTCTCAAGGTGGATACCGACCTGCGCTGGGCGATCGTGGGAGCGCTGGCGGGGGTGGGCGCCGACGATGGGCTGATCGATGCCGAGCTCGAACGCGACCCGACCGACGAGGGGCAGCGCCACGCCGCCGCCGCGCGCGCCGCGCACCCCACCGCCGAGGCGAAGGAGCAGGTCTGGGCTTCGCTGATGGAGGACCTCACCCGACCGCTGGCGACGATGCGGTCGATGATGGGCGGCTTTCAACGCTTCGACCAGCGGCGCCTGGTCGAGCCCTATCGGGCTCGCTACTTCCAGGCGCTTGGCAATGTCTGGAAGGAACGCGACATCGAGATCGCGCTCGCCTTCGCCCGGCAGATGTTCCCGACCGTCGTGGTCGGCGAGGAGACGGTCGCGGCGACCGACCGCTACCTCGCTGACGAGAACGTGCCGGGACCCGTCCGCCGCATCCTGCTCGAGGGCAAGGACAACATGCAGCGCGCGATGCGCGGTCGCGCCGCGGACGCCGCCGTCTAGTTCGCGGTCAGCAGCTCCGCGGCCTGGCGAGCGATCACCGCATCCTCGCGCGCCTCGACCCGCAGTACCGCGACGCCCCTGTCGGGCTCGCTAATCACAGCGTCGTTCTTCACGTCCGTCGCCGGCACCATCTGAACGCCCAGCGGTGCGAGCCGCCGGACGACGGCCGCGCGAACCGCGGCCGAGTGCTCGCCCACCCCACCCGTGAACACCAGGGCATCCAGGCGCGGCAGGGCCGTCGCAATGGCCGCGATCCCGGCGGCCGCCCGGCCTACGAACATGTCGACGGCCAGCTGGGCGCGCGTGTTCCCGTTCGCGGCCGCTCGTTCGATCTCGCGCATGCCGGCCTTCCGGCCATAGACCCCCACCAGGCCGGACTCGTGGTCAAGCGCCGCCTCGAGCTGCCGCGACCCGGCGCGCCGGGTGCGCAACATATATAGAAGGATGCCGGGGTCGATGGACCCCGACCGGGTGCCCATCATCAGGCCTTCCAGGGGCGTCAGCCCCATCGAGGTGGCGACCGACCGGCCGTTCAGGACGGCGGTCACGGAGCAGCCGCTGCCCAGGTGCGCCACCACCAGAGCCAGCCGCGAAGCCGATCGGCCCAGCAACTCGGCGGCCCGGCCGGTCGACCACTCGACCGACAACCCGTGGAAACCGAATCGCCGGATGCCGAACTCGCGCTGCCAGCCCCATGGCACCGGGTACCTGAACTGGTCCTCGTCGAGGCTGGCATGAAACGCCGTATCGAACGCCGCCACCTGCGCCGTCTTCGGCAGGAGCCGCCGGGCGGCGCGAATCCCCTCCGCCGCGACCCGATTGTGGAGGGGGGCGAACTCGGCCAGCGCCTCGATCCCCCTGAGCACCCGGTCATCCACCCGTACGGCTGACCGATATCGGGTGCCCCCATGGACCACCCGATGCCCGACCGCGTCGACGGTTTTGTCGCCCGCTACGCCCAGCTTGTCGAGCAGGTCGCGAATGGTTCGCTCCAGGCCGCGTCGCCGGCTCGCGTCCGCTCCAAGCGAGACCTCATCTTTGGCGATGGCCGTCAAATCGTCGCTCTCGACCAGGCTGCCCTTGATCGAGCTCGAGCCGGTATTCAGAACGAGGACGCGCAGGTTAGTAGGGCCAGGTCCAGTCGCGCACGTCCGGCTCGTCCTCACCATGGTCGCGGGTGTACTGCCGGTGCCGCAGCCGCTCGTCCATCATCCGCTGCCGAACGTGCCCGGCCCGGGATCCTAGCCCCGGGACGCGATCGATCACGTCCATGACCAGGTGGAAGCGGTCGAGGTCGTTGAGCATCACCATGTCGAAGGGCGTCGTGGTCGTCCCCTCCTCCTTGTAGCCCCGGACGTGCATGTTGGCGTGATTTCGACGCCGGTAACAGAGGCGGTGGATCAGCCAGGGATAGCCGTGGTACGCGAAGATCACCGGCCGGCTGGTCGTGAAGAGCGCGTCGAACTCGGCGTCGGAGAGGCCGTGTGGATGCTCGGTTTGCGGCTGCAGGGTCATCAGGTCGACGACATTGACCACCCGCACCTTGAGATCCGGAAGGTGCTGTCTGATCAGGTCGGTCGCGGCGAGCGCCTCCAGGGTGGGGATGTCCCCGGCGCACGCCATCACCACATCCGGCTCGCCAGTATCGTTGCTCGCCCAGTCCCAGATCCCGATGCCGCGCGTGCAGTGAACGATCGCGTCCTCCATCGACAGATAGTTGAGTGATCGCTGCTTGCCCGCCACGATGACGTTGACATACTGCCGGCTACGGAGGCAGTGATCGGCGATGGAGAGCAGGCAGTTCGTGTCCGGGGCCAGGTAGACCCGCACCACCTCGGCCTTCTTGTTCATCACCACGTCGATAAAACCGGGGTCCTGGTGGGTGAAGCCGTTGTGGTCCTGCCGCCATACGTGTGAGCTCAGCAGGTAATTGAACGATGCGATCGGCCGGCGCCAGGGCAGCCGGTTCGTGACTTCCAGCCACTTCGCGTGCTGGTTGAACATCGCATCGACGATATGGGTGAAGGCTTCGTAGCAGTTGAACATTCCATGCCGGCCGGTGAGCAGGTAGCCTTCCAGCCAGCCCTGGCAGAGGTGCTCGCTGAGCACCTCCATGACCCGTCCATCCGGCGCGAGGTGGTCATCGGTTGGCAGCATTTCCGCGAGCCAGTCGCGATCGGTGACGTCGAACACGGCGCTGAGCCGGTTCGACGCCGTCTCGTCTGGACCCATCAGCCGAAAATTGCGTGGATTCTTGGCGATCACGTCGCGCAGGAAGGCGCCCAGCACCTTGGTCGCCTCATCAAACGTCGTTCCCGGCTTGTCGGCCTTGACCGCGTACTCGCGGAAGTCGGGAAGGCGCAGCGCTTGCAACAGCTCGCCCCCATTGGCGTGCGGGTTGGCGCTCATCCGTCGCTGGCCTTTGGGTGGGAGCGCCGCCAGCTCGGCAACCAGCGCACCCTTGTCGTCGAAGAGCTCTTCCGCGTGGTAGCTGCGCAACCACTGCTCGAGGATCCGAAGATGCTCGGGGTTCGTCATGTTGTCGACCGGCACTTGATGCGCGCGCCAGGTTCCCTCGACCGGCAGGCCATCGACCTCCCGGGGCCCGGTCCACCCCTTGGGGGACCGCAGCACGATCATCGGCCACTGCGGCCGCGTGGCCCGGCCGCGCTTGCGTGCCGATCCCTGGATTTCCTGGACCTGGTCCATCACGAGGTCGAGCAGGGCGGCCATCCGCT
>VBJI01000038.1 GCA_005880875.1 Chloroflexota bacterium | reverse complement strand
TGGCGACCATGGCCAGCGCCATGACCACGATGGCCTGCCCCGCGCGCCGTCGCCGAAGCCGGGTCACGATCATCAGTACTCGGACCTCATGGAGGAACCGGCGCTCATGACGAACTGGGCGCCCGTCAGGTTGGAGATCATGCCGGTCATGGGCGCGAACAGGTAGGTCACCCGCACGGTGACGTTGTTGTTGCCCGGGGTGCGGTTCGGCGTGATCCAGATGTAGCCCGTGTTCGGCGTCATCGTCCAGGGGTTGGACGGAGAGGTGCATGGTATGGGATTCGACAGGCAGGGATCTTCGCTGAGCACCATGCCACCGCCGCCGATCTTCGCCAGCGTGGCGTTGATGACCACCGAGTCGGGCGGCGAGCTGTAGTAATTGCTTCGCAAGACCAGCTGACGCGCACCTTCGTGCGCCGCCTCCGCGATGTTGACGTAGACGGAGATCGCTCGTCCGAAGTCGAAGATTCCCATAATCATCAGGAACATGAGGCTGGAGAGCAGCGCAAACTCGACCATCGCCTGGCCGCGGGACTTCCGGCGGGTCATCAGTAGTTCGTCCTCATCTGCACCGTGACGCTCATGTGAATCGGGTTACCGACGAGCTGCTGCATGAGCGGCGTATAGAGCTGAAAGTCGTACTTGACGGTCACCGTGACGTAATAGTTCTGGTTGGCCGAATCGCCCGAAAGCCACTTATCCACGCGGTTACTTCCGTCGGGACAGCCCGCTGTCGATTGACTTGCGTCGTGAGGCGGGCAGATCGTAATCGAGGTGGGGGTGATCCCGCTGTAGGCCAATTCGTTGTTGACGGCTCCGACGATGGAAGGCGCGTTCGGCGCCCAGGACGGCGGCGTATCGAACTGCACCGGACAGGTTTGATAGTTGTCCGCCGTCGAGCAGTTCGGATTCTGGGGTCCCGTATACACGGTGAGGATGGCGACCCGGGCGCCTTCGCGTGCCGAGTTGGTCACCGAGACCTGGAAGTAATAAGCGCGGCCGAAGTCGACCAGGCCAAAGGTCAGGAAGGCGAGGACCGGCAATACCATGGCCATCTCGACCAGCGATTGCCCGGCGCGGCCACGCCAGCGGTTGGTTTTCATGGATTCGTTACCTGGCGCCGGGTCAGTCCAATGGCCCAGACGCCTACTGCAGATAACGCAAACGGTAATGGGGCGCATCTTGATTCCCGATCACGGCTCCTTACAGGTCCCGTTACGACTCGGGTCTCAACGAGTCGCGGGCGGATGAAGGAAAACGAGCAAGCGTTTGGGAACGAATGTTCCGTATTGCGGCATTGAGGACCGGCCGATAGAGTCACCCCTGCGACCTGTCAGAAAGCCAGCTAGAGAAGGAAACGACTCTAGTCGGTCGCTGTCGAGGGGACCGCAAGGTTCCCACTCTCGAGCCGTGAGGCTCGAGGGCCCGGCCCGCAAGGGCTGGGGAATCGGTTGTCGCAAGACGACCGGTTCTGTCAGTGACGAAGGTCTAGCTCGCAAGGGCCGGACTGGGCGGCGGGATGAAGGCTCGCTGGGTAACACCGGTGAGTTGTAAACCGTAACGACGGGTCGCATTATTTTTTCCCGGGCGTCTGAGCATTGGCCGGACCCCTGACCGGGTAGGAGTACTCGGAAGCGATCCACTGGCCGGTGGAGTAATCGATCGCCACCCACTCCGTCGTCCGGTCGCACGGCCCCTGGCAGAGAAGCTCCCAGTGTCCGTAGAACGTGACCACCCAGGTCCAGCGGTGCACCGGAAGGTCAAACCCGGTGTTGAAGTCTTTACGGAGCTCGGATGATGCGACGGCCGTGGCCCCAGCGTCGACATGGGTCCAGGCCGCTTGTGTCGCCTGGCTCCGGGACAGGCCGCCAGGGGGCGGCCCAGCCTGCGTCTTTCCCCAGAGCAAGAGACCGAGTGACGCCAGCGACAGGATGCCGACCACGGCACAGATCGCGTAGAGGCGTTTAGTCGAGATCCGCCAGGCCGGAACCAGCAGCATCAACCTTGCAACGTGGCAGGCCGGTCGGGCTTGTCCGCGCCTGATCTTAGAATCAAGCGAGATGGAGCCCGCCAACGCCGGGACGTTCGACACCCTGCTCAAGCGGGGGGAGCTGATCGAGTCCACCTCCGAGATGACCCCGGATTACCTGCGTGAGCTGAAGCACACCTTGATCGTGTCGGGCGACACGGAACTGATCTCGGCGCCGGCCTACTACCTGGCGGCGAAAAAGGCGCCGAGCGTCAACGCCTTCATGACCGGGATCGCCATCATCCAGGACGAGCTGGCCCACGCCCACATCGCTTTTCACATCCTCGAGACGCTGGGCGAGAGCCAGGAGGCCCTGATCTTCAAGCGGGACCCCAAGGCGTTCCGGTATCCGTACGCCTTCGATGTGCCGCTGGAGAGCTGGACCGAGCTGGTGGTGGCCAACGCGATGTACGACCAGGCAGGCTTCTGCCTGCTGGGCGATATCCACGAGCAGTGCTCCTACGGTCCGTGGAAGAGGGGACTCGTGAAAGTGATGGCGGAGGAGAACTTTCACCTCCGTAACGGGCGCAACTGGTCCAAGCGCATCAGCCAGGCCGGCGGAGCCGCCAAGGAGGAACTGCAGCGCGCCGTCGACTGGATGTTTCCGCTGACCGTTGAGTGGTTCGGCCTCCCGGACAACCTCAAACAGCACAGCGCTCAGCTGGACTACCGATTGAAGGGCCTGACCAACGATCAGCTGCGGCAGCAATGGCTCTCGACGGTGGTCCCATTCATGGAATCGATTGGCATCCGCGTTCCCGCGCACAAGGAGAACAGTCATTTCGTACTGGACTATCCGTTTCCATCCACCTTCGACGCGGAGGCGAAGCGCTGGGATTTCAAGGATCCCTGTACATGGGACGACGTGCTGGCCCGCTGGCGCGCCCGCGGCCCGCGAAACGCCGAGATGGTCGCTCTCTTCCAGGAAAGCTTCGCCAAGTTCCAGGTCCGGGTATGACGCGCCGGACTTTCTCCCCGCTTTTTCACGCCGGAGCGGGGCCCCTTGAGGCTCGAGTCTGGTCGGCGCTCGCCGAGATCAACGACCCCGAAATGCCGATCAACCTGGTCGACCTCGGCGTCGTCTACGGCGTCGAGGTGGGGGAGGGGGTGGTGCGGGTGCGGTTGACCTTCACCGCGATGGGATGTCCGGCCAGCGACATGATCGTCGGGGACATCCGCGAGCAGCTGCTCAAGGAACCCGGCGTCGACGACGTCGTCATCGACGTCGTCTGGGATCCTCCGTGGTCGTCAGAGCGGCTGACGCCCGAGGGACGGGAGGCGTTGCGCTCGTGGGGACTCTCAGTCTGATGGGATACAGCCGGGTCCACGCCAGCGTCCGCGAGTACGACGTCTTTGCCCGCAAGGCCCGCGTCGAGCCGCTGCGCCAGGTTGGCAGCGTGGTGGCGCCCGACGACGACCTGGCGATGGCGTACGCCCGTGCCACCTATGACGAGGAGCGGTGGGTGGAGATGATGATCGTGCCCCGCGACGCCGTCATCCGGCTCTGGGCGCCGGGAGAGTCAGAGAGCTGAGTCTCTACTCGCTGGTCAGGAGCCTGGCCGACAACAAACAGCTGCTCGGGATGCGCTACGCGGAGTGGTGCATCGCCGCGCCCAGCCTGGAGGCCGACATCGCGGCGGCGGCGATGGGGCTGGACGACATCGGGCACAGCCGCGTGCTCTACGGATCGCTCCGCGAGCTGGGCACCCCGGACGGGGTCGATGAGGGGACCTACGCGAACGTGCCCTACCTCGACAAGCCGTGGACCGACTGGGCCCAGTTCGTGGCCGCCAACGCGGTGCTGGATAGCGCGTTCACGCTCATGATCGAGGCGCTGGCCAATGGCAATGTCGAGGTGTTGCGCAGCCGGCTCAAAAAGATGCTGCAGGAAGAGCGCTATCACTACCTGCATGGCCGCAGCTGGATGCGAGAAGCGAAGGCGGCGAGCGCCTTCGAGCGGGTCTGGCGTGAATCACTGGAATGGATCGGTCCGGAGAATGCCGACGTCGACCAGCTTCATCGGGAAGGCCAGCTCGCCTACGGGGTCCGCGAGCTGCGTCGCCTGCTGGAAGAGCGAGTCGGGAGCTCGGCGCCGGCCACCGATATCGATTGGGCGAAATGGGATCGGGTTCGGCGCCGAATGGAACCGGGCGGCATCGACCAGGCAACACTCGAGATGCTGCAGGGATTGGCGGAAAAGAGGTATATGCCCACGGGTGGCTAGCACGAAGGCGGAGGACGACCTGAAATCACCAACGTGTCCGTTTTGCCACGGGACGGATACCGAAATCATTTCGCTGTTCGGCAGCCAGGTGATGACGATGCAATGCAAGTGCCGGGCCTGCGGCAGCTTTTACGAGGCGTCGAAGTACTGACCATCGAGCATGCGTTTGCGAACCGCAGTTCGGAGTTGCGGCTGAAAACCGTGACCCTTACGCTTACGCCCGCGACCTGTCAGAAAGCCAGCCGATGAAGGAAACGACATCGGTCGGCCCCCGAACCCCGGGCCCGCAAGGACTCGGTTAGTACGGAGCGAAGGTCCTCTCGGAAACGGGCGGACTGGGCGGCGGTAAGGGCTCGTTGGGTCACACCGGCGGGTTATCAACCGTAACGATAGGTCGCTTCAATTTTGCGCAGGTTCTGCCGGCTTTGCCTTCCCGAGCCCGGCAGACCTGTGCAGCCGTTCCGGGCTTGTTTTCCGAACCTTCATTGAGTTATGGTCGATTCTGCACGCCCGCAGGTCTGGCGCGCTCGGTTTCAGGGAGGGATGAAATTTGAAACGCCTTAGGCTGGCTTCGCTTCTCGTTCCCGTTCTGGTTGCCATCGGCTACGGTCCCGCCCCGGCCTCGGCGGCCACCGGCGCAGGAGTGGGCAGTGTCCCGCAAGGGACGCAGGACAATTGGACATACGCCAACAGCTACGCGGCTCACAACGTCACGAACGTCTTCGCAACCACTCAGCAAACGAGCTGCTACACGCCGGAGGTCCCGTACTCGGCCAGCCTTGCGCCCAATGATGGCTACACGGGTGAATCGGCGTGCGTCAACAAGCGCGGCCGGACCCTATCGACGACCGGCGAGGATCTCGGTCCGTATCCGACCCAGGCCGGCAGCAACCCGGGCTCCCCGGCGGCGACCCCGATGCTGGTCAAGGACCATTCGGAGTCGGATATCCGCGTTGATCCAACGAATCCGCAGCATCTGATCGGTTCGTCCAAATGGGTGGTCAGCGCCGAAGGCTACAACCACCTCCTGGGGTTCTACGAATCCTTCGACGGTGGAAAGACATGGCCGGTGCAGGGGCACATTCCCGGCTACGAGGGGTGGACGGACAACACCGATCCCGTTGGCGAATTCGACGGCTTTGGCAACTATTACGAGTTCAACCTGCCCTATGAGTTCTTTTACAACGCCGACGGCAGCCACAACTACAAGATCGGAACGTCCCAGGAGCCAAACCCGGTCGTGCCGGCGGAGGCGGTGTCGATCTCGGTCCGTCCCCATGGCTCAACGACGGCGACCCAGTGGCTCACCACGCACAACGGCCATCCGGATTACGTCGCCACCTATGACGCCATCGGCAACGAGCCGGACAAGCAGTGGCTGACCATCGACAACAATCCCAAGAGTCCCTTCTACAACCGGGTCTACACGATGTGGGTCGACTTCCATCACGCGACGCCACAACCGTTCGTGTCGTACGCGCAGGCGTTACCCGACGGAACACATACCGACTGGTCGGTACCCGACAAGCTGCCCTTCGCCGCGAACACGCCACAAGGAGCCACGTACCTCTTGCCGCATGTGGATCCAAGCGGCGTCCTGTACACGACGCTCACCAACTTCACGCCGCAGGGACGCTCGTTTGCGGTCTTCATCACGCTGGACAAGTCGACCGACGGCGGCGTGACCTGGAAATCGATATCGACCGTCGTTGGAAACGTCACCTCGCCGCCGCTGCTCTATGCGAATACCGGATTCCGCGATGGCATCGAGAACACGCTCACGGTTGGCCCGAATCTTGTCAAAGGCAATTACCCGCTCTACGTCAGCTGGGAGGACTACAGCGCGGGCGTTGGCAATCTGATTCTGAGCGCGTCGTATGACGGAGGGAAGACGTGGTCGGCACCGATCCAGGTGAACGACAACGCGACCCCAGTCGACGCCTTCCAACCCAACCTCACCGCCGCTGCCAACGGCACGGTCAGCGTGGCATTCTACGATCGGCGACTCGCCTGCCCAGCGCAGGGTACGCCGGAAGCAGTCGGCGCTGGGTTAGCTCTCGACCAGGTGAACGATCGTTTCAGCGGCTCGCTGCCGCCGTACGGCGCGTTGAACTACTGCGTCAACGCGAGCATCCAGTTCTATAGGCCTGATCTGACCCCGATCGGCCACAACGTTCGCATCAGCCAACGCACCTGGGATCCGCAGTTGAATGAGCCAAGGCCGAGCCGCATCGGCTCACCCGAGGGGTTCATCGGGGACTACTACGGCAACGTCACCGGCGTGAACGGCGCTGGTGTCTTGAGCGACTACACCACGTCGACCAGCACCTACAACGACGGCTCTAACTCGAATCACTACCAGCAACAGGTGATCGCGACTATCGCGGTTCCGTAACCGACGAAGGGAGAGGCTGCGCCTCGGATGGCGCGGCCTCTCCTTTTTGCCGGCGCCGTCGTTTTCGAATAGCATGGGCGGCGTGAACGCGGATGACCAGGACGCTGGCCCTCGGCTTCCTCGTCGGGCTCGCCATCGCCGCGTCGCCGGGCCCGATGTTCTTCCTCGTCCTCCGTCGCACCCTCGCGCGCGGCAGGCGTAGCGGACTCGTCTCCGGGTTCGGCGTCGCAACTGGCGATGCCATCTATGCGGCGGTAGCTGCCTTTGGCGTTGCCGCCGTCACCAACGTTCTGGTTGGCCAGCGCCGCTGGATTGGGCTGGTGGGCGGGATCGGCCTGGTGCTGATTGGGCTCCGGGGGTTGGAAACGAGGGCCCCCACCCTGACCCTCCCCCGCAGGCGGGGGAGGGAAAAATCGCCCTATGAGTGGGAGAAGGAAAAATCGCCCTATGAGTGGGAGAAGGAAGAATCGTCCCGCATGCGGGGGAGGCAGTACGCCTCGATGGTGGCGCTGACGCTCAGCAATCCGGCGACGATCCTGTCGTTCACGGCCGTCTTTGCCGGCCTGGGCGTGCATGTCGGCTCGGGCTGGCAACCGTTCGGATTGGTTGCGGGTGTCATGTTGGGTTCGGCCCTGTGGTGGGTGGTCTTGACGATCGTCGTGTCGCTCGTGCGCGAGCGGCTGACTGCGCCGGCCACCCGCGCCATCGGCATCGCCTCAGGCCTCGTGCTGGTAGGTTTCGGCGCATTGATTAGTCTTCAGTCGCTGTGACCAATTTCTACCTGGCGAGCTCGGCCGCAGCCGCGACCCTCGTCGGCCTGTTGTTCGTGGCGGTGCAAATCGGACCGCCCCTCATCGGCGCCGGGCCGATCGGCCGGCGCCACGCGATGGCTCGATCGACCTTCACGATCTTCGCGATTCTGTTCGCGCTCTCGCTGTACCTGCTGCTCCCGAACCAGCCCAGCAATGTCCGCGCCCTGGTCGTGATCGCCGCCGCCGCAGCGGGCGCGTTTCGCGCGATTCGCACCTGGATCCCGGTCTGGGCGGACAAGTTGCAGGGGCGCGTCGAATTCCGACTCTGGCAGACGGCCTGGTTACTGGTCGGTCCGCTCGTGGCCTATGCCCTGCTGGCTCTCGCCGGCCTCCAGCAACTCCGTTCGGCCGATCCGGCGGTGCTCGATCAGGGTGGGGTCGGCTGGTTCATCATGTTGTTCCTGATCGGGGTCCGGAACTCGTGGAATCTCCTGGTCGAGGCGAATGCGCCCCCACCCTGACCCTCCCCCGCAGGCGGGGGAGGGACACCTCATGACTTGAGCTCGGTGGGGATGATGGTGCGCTTCAGCAGCTCGGTGCCGCGCAGCAACTGGGCTTCCGCGGGAATCCCGACCGGCCAGTCGGTGAGGAAGTGCTGGAGGTCGTCCACGCCTTTCATGGCGTGATTGGCGAGGCCGATCACGACGTCCTCCTTCTTCAGTCCAGCCTGCTGCGCCGGCCCGTTGGGATCGACATGGACCACCCGAACGCCGCTGTCCTGGTCGAGATGGTAGTAGCGCGCGATCCGGCGGTGGATGGGCCAGGGCTCGCCGGTGATCCCCAGGTAGGAGCGGATGACGCGGCCATCCCGGATCAGGAGGGACACGACGCGCTGTGCCGTATTGCTCGGCACGGCGAAACAGATCCCCTGCGCCATCGCGATGATCGCGGTGTTGATGCCGACCACCTGGCCGCGCGTGTCCACCAGCGGCCCGCCGGAGTTGCCCGGGTTGAGGGCCGCGTCGGTCTGAATGATGTTATCGATGGTCCGGCCACTCTGGGCTCGCATGGTGCGGCCCAGAGCGCTCACCACGCCGGTGGTCACCGTCGACTGAAAACCGAACGGATGGCCGATCGCGACGACCAGCTGGCCGACGCGCAGCTGGCTGGAATCGCCGAGCCGGGCGTGGGGTAGGCTGGCGCCGGTCGCGCGCAGCACGGCAAGGTCCGTATGCGGATCCTTGCCAATCAGCTCCGCCTTCAGGGTCATGCCGTCGCGCAGGGTGAGCTCATAGGCTTTTACGGCGCTGGCGACGTGGCTGTTCGTGAGGGCGTAGCCGTCAGGCGTAATCAGCATTCCGGTCCCGACGCCGCTGACGCCGACGACGGCCGGGCCCACGGTGTCGACCACGGAAATCACCGCGCGCGAATAGGCGTCAAGAAGTTCGACGTCCGAAACCATTTGCTGGGTCGTACCCATTCTCGAGGCCGCCAAACAACGCCGTATCATTGGCTACTGGTGGAGCCGCCAGACTTTATCAAGCGGATCGTGAACTTCGGCCGATTGATGGATGGGGAGGACCGGGACAGCACGGATCCCGACGACATCGCGCACTGGTGTTCCGTGTACGCCGAGATGATCCGCTTCAAGGAGCGGCTGATGGCCGAGACCCGGTCGGAGATCGAGAAAGTCCCGTCCATGAAACCGGAACTCGCCGGCAACGACATCCCTTTCCTGGAGGCGGAGATGGAGCGGCTGCGTGGCGGGTTGGCATTCTGGGAAGCCCGCCGGCAAAAGGGCGGCGGGTCCGGCTAACAGACCCAGTCGGTGCCATGCGGCTTCCAATTCGGTACAAGATCATCCTGCCCTTTGCCGGGCTGCTGGTCCTCGTGGGCGTCATCGGCAACGGGGTCGCGACGGCCCAGCTGACGAACGCGGCCGTGGTGCCGTTTGACGCCAACCTGCTGCATAGCAGCCTGGTCGCCAACCAGTTGCTGGTGCAGGTGGATGCGGCCCGCCTGTCCGACCTGCGGCTCGCCACCGACACCGTCGGCGTCGCGGATGCGCTCAATGCCGGGGATATCGCGGGACTCACCCGGCTGCTGACGCCGGTGGCGGGGAACGTGACGGTTGCCAGCATCGACCTGCGTGTTCTGGACCGGAATGGTCGGGAGATGCTTCGCATCCAGGGGAGCCGGGCTGGGCCGAGCTCAGGCGTGGTCACGGAGCCGGCCGAGTTCGCCAGCGATCCCGCGGTGCTCAACGTGCTAGGCGGCAACGCACCCGACCGTCAGGTCTTTCTCTTCGGCCAGCCGACGCCGTCGATCCTCTACTGGGCCGGACCGGTACGGGCCGCCAATGGGCAGGTGGTCGGCGCGATGCTCGCCGGCGAGTCCCTCAACGAGGTCCTGGCAAACGTCCAGGGCTCCGCACTCTATGACATGTCCGGCGTCGAACTCGCGAGCAGTGTGCCCACCCCGCCCGTCCTGACGGCGCTGGTTCGGAACACGGTGAAGGCCGATAACGCGGTCCGAGTCGACGACAGCCGGGATGGACACGCGTACGGCGCCCTTTTCAGCACCTGGATCGTTCGCGGCAGCCAGCTCGGTTTCCTGGCGGTGCAGGCGCATGCCGACGCGCTCGTCGGCTCGGAGAACCAGCTGCGCCTCATCCTGACGTTGCTCTTCACCGCCGCCGGCCTGCTCACCCTGCTGGTCGGCATGGCCACCGCGTCACTGCTGACGCACCCCGTCGACCTGCTCGTCCGGTCGATGCGCGCCGTTTCAGAAGGCGACCTACGGCACCGGGCCACGGTGGTTTCCCACGATGAGATCGGTTACCTGGCCCGGACCTTCAATGAGGTGACGGCCAGCCTCGAACGGAAGACGGTGGCACTCGAGGAAACGGCGTTCGCCAGCATGGAAGCCCTCGCCCGCGCGATCGACGCCCGCGACGCCTCGACCTTCGGTCATTCAGCCCGGGTCGCCGCCGTGAGCCTCGAAATCGCCGCGGCGATGGCGCTCACGGACAAGGATCGCGAGGCGCTTCGGCGGGCCGCCCTGCTCCACGACATCGGGAAGATTGGCGTCGAGGACAAAGTCTTGCGTAAGCCGGGCCCGCTCAACGCCGCTGAGGCCGATGACATGCGCGAGCATCCGCAAATTGGCTACGACATGCTCAAGGGTCTGCCGTTCCTGTTTGCCAGCCTGCCGGGGATTCTTTATCACCACGAGCGTTGGGACGGCGGCGGGTACCCGACCGGTCTCCGCGGCACCGCGATCCCGCTGCCCGTGCGCATCCTGGCGGTCGCGGACGTCTTCGATGCGCTGACCTCGGACCGACCCTACCGTGAGGGGCTGAGCTTCGATGCCGCGAACGCTGCGATTCGGATCGAGGCCGGCCTGCAGTTCGACCCCGACGTGGTGACCGCCTTTCTCAGCCGGCGCTCCGCGATCGAGGCGGCGCTCAGAACGCTGGGAAAGCCCGGGACACACCGAGCCGAAACGGAGGCCGCATGACCGGGCGGCGCTGGCTGCGGAGTCTGGGCCTCGTGGCGCTGCTGCCGCTGTTCGGGCTGCTCTTCTGGCTGTCGGCAGTCGTCGCCTCGAGCATCCCGAACGTGCTCGTGATGGCCGTCAACGTTCACGGCTTGAGCCTGCCTCTCGCCCGCGACGCTGGTCAGCCGCATGCGCCGCTCTCGCTGCAGGTCCTGACCGACGCCCAGCTCGATCAAAACAACGGCGCCGGATCCGGCTCGACCTCGCCGGTGGCGACGCCCACGGTCGCGCCCAGCCGCGCTTCCGGATCCCGGCCGGCCCCGACGCCCTCGCCATCAGCGTCCGCCACGCCGCTCCCCATCCCTACCACGGTCGTTCCAGTGCCGACGCCGACGGCGACGGCGGCGCCGGCCAGCATCAGCGGCCAGGTCACGGACAGTCAGACCAAGCTGCCGATCCCTGGGGCGACCGTGAGCCTTGACCCGAGCGGGGCGACGGCACTGACCGATGCGAACGGAAACTTCAGCTTCGGGGTCAGCCCCGGGACCTATGCCGTGACGGTCAGCGCGTCCACCTACAACAGTGCGAGCCAGACCGTGACGGTCGCCAGCGGGCAGAAGGCCTCCCTCGCGTTCAAGCTGGTGAGCAGCACCTCCTTCGGAGGCCTGAATGGAACCGTGACGAACAACGCGTCCGGGGCTCCCATCGCGGCGGCCACCGTGACCCTGTCCAACGGGTTGGTTCGGGTCACCGACCTAAGCGGCAACTTCTCGTACGGGATCGTCCTCAACGGCACCTATACCCTCACCGTGTCGGCCCCGGGCTACCTCACCCAGAGCCAGTCGGTCACGATCAAGCCCGGCCATACGACGAACGTGCGGGTCGGGCTGGTTCACAGCTAGGGCCGGTTCAGGCAGTCGCTTCGGCGACCCGCTTGAGAAAGGCGCTTCGCCGCTCCAGGAAGTGCTGGAGATAGCGCCGGAGGACGAGGGCGTCGGCGACGGCGCCGAGGATGCCGAGCGGCGATGCGTAATCGAAGACATCGACCATCAGGGTGCCGCCGGGTATCGCCTCAAACGCATGGACATGCCGTAGGCGCCGGAGCGGTCCCTCGACCATCTCGTCGACGAAGCGCCGGGGAGGGTCGAATTCGGTGATGCGCGATGAGAGCCGAAGCGGCACCCCGAAGTGCGTCGCCCGCCAGGTGACCGTATCGCCGAGCCCCATCTTCCCGGACGTCACGCCGGCGATCGCCCGCTCCGAGGAGGCGGCCGCCGATCGCTGGTGCAGGTCAACGTCGCGAGCCAGGTCGAAGCAACGTTCCGGAGTGGCGGCAATCCGGGTTTCGATCCGGATCACCGGCATTGGCGTGAGGAAGACCTATCGACCGACGACGTGAAGGCGCCAGCCACCGAGGTCGTCGGCAGCGGGGTGATGGCCCTCGTCCTCGGCGGATCGCCGGAGCAGGTCCTCGATCGCCCGCTGGCTCTTGATAAAGGCCGTCACCACCTCCGGATCGAAGTGCGTGGCCGAGCCCTTGAGAATCTCGGTCTTGGCGTACTCAAACGTCCGCGCCGCTCGATACGATCGGTCGGACGTCATCGCGTCGAGGGCGTCGGCCACGGCGAGGATCCGGGCGCCCAGGGGAATCTCGTCGGAACCAAGCTGATCGGGATAACCGTTGCCATCCCAGCGCTCGTGGTGATGACGGATCAGCGGCAATACCGGATCGAGGAAGTCGATGCCCTTGAGCATCTCCACCCCGATGATCGGATGCCGCTGCATCCGCATCTCTTCATCCGGCTCGAGCCGGCCCTGCTTGCGGAGGATCAGGTCTTCGATGCCAATCTTGCCGATGTCATGGAGCACGCTGGCGCGTCGCAGTGCGCCGATCTCCGCATCGTCGCACCCCAGCGCTTTGGCCATGATGACCGCGTACTCCTCGACCCGTTGCGTGTGGCCATGTGTGTACGGGTCGCGCGCCTCGACGGCCGCCGCCAATGCCTCGATCGTCATCAGGTAGGTGTCCTGCAACTGGGTCATGGTCGCCTTCAGCGAGGCACTCTTTTCTTTCAGCGATTCGGTCATCTGGTTGAACGATACGGTCAGTTCGCCGATCTCGTCGCGGGTGGTCACCACCGCCCGGTGGTCGAGGTCGCCAGCACTGACCAGGCGGGTCGCGTCCACCAGCTGCTGCACCGGCCGGATGATACGGCGCGCCAGCCAGATCCCGATCGCGAGCGTGAACAGCACCCCGGCGAGGAACAGGGTAACCAGGATGATCCGCAGCTGGTTGGTGTCCGCCAGCAGGCCGGCGGTGGAGGCGATCGTCCCGACGTAGCCGAGATGGCTGCCATGCACCGTCCAGGGCGAGATCAGCTCGGTCGCCGGTCCGCCCGATGTCCGGGACAGCTCCACCACGCTGGTGGCCGTCACCCGTCTCCGAGTGCTCGGGTCGAGCCCGAGCGCCGGCCAGTCGCCCGGCGCAACGCCCAGGGACGTGCTGAGCACCTGCCCATTGATGTCGTAGTAGGTGGTGTCATCGTGCAAGGACGCCTTCATCGCCGCCGCCCGGTCGTCGAGATAGTCGCCGACCAGCACCGCACCGATCAGGCCGCCGCTGGCGCTTCGGACGGGTTGGCCGCTAAACACGGCCGGGCGCGGGGCGGCCGCCACCATGTCCACGGTGGAGCTGCCGCCGGCCAGCATGTAGGGTAGGCCGGGCCATCCACTCAGATCCCGATTCTGGGTGACCGTGTCGGCCATCGCTCCGTGACCGACGACGCCAACGATCTCGCGGCCGTACGGGTCAACCGTTTCGACGACGACGTTCGGATGAATCGCCAGCGCCCGTTCCAGCCAAGCCTGGAGCGCCGGGGACTTGGACCAGTTCTGGCTGAGCCCTGGGCCGGCGGTCAGAAGACGAAGGATCGCGCGCCGGTCGGCGTCCGACGCCTGGACCATCGACTGGGCGACAAAGCCGTCGTGGATCAGCTGGTTGTCGAAGGCTTCCTGGCTGCGCGCGCTCAGCTGGCTCGTGGCGGTCAGGGTCCCAACCGCGCCGATCGCCAGCGTCAGGGCGGCGAACGGAAGCACGATCTTCAGCGCAAGCGGATGGCGGAAGCCGGGCATATGACGCGGATGTAACGTGCGGGGCGGCGAAGAGCTTGTGCCGGCCTAATCCGGCTTCGGCTCTCCGAAGAACGCCTCCGGGCTGGGGTCCAGCGCGAACTCATGGTCCGGAAAGTCTTCCGAGAGCCGCCGGCCGTCGGCGGGAAAGATGTAGTCGAGCCTGACGACATGGCCGAGCTGCTGGGCGCGCGCCAGGAAGGTGGTGGCGAGCAGCATGCTGCTGAAGATGGGCGCGAGCCGCGCCCCGCCCTGCGTGTTCCGGCTCAGCACCGGCATGCCGTCGGGATCGCGGGCGGCTTCCGACTCGACCACGACGACGAAGACGCGCTCCGGCATATCCATCCCTTCAGCATATGGTCACTAGACTATGTGGGCATGACGCCGGCCGAAGCACGCGACGCGTTCACGCGCCTGCTGCAAACGCCGGAGCCGGAGCTCGACCTCGCTGAAGCGGCCCTCCTGATCGCCGCGGAAGAATATCCCGACCTGCGTCCAGCGGTCTATCTCAATCAGATCGCCCGCATGAGCAGCGACTTGAAACAGCGGATTCGCACCGAGGTCGAGCCGCAGCGCGTGGTCGAGCGAGCCAATACCTACTTTTTCGAGGAGCTGCACTTCAAAGGCAATCGCGACGAGTACTACGACCCGCGCAACAGCTTCCTCAACGAAGTCATCGACCGGCGGGTGGGGATCCCGATCACGCTGGCCGTTCTCTATGTGGCGGTGGGGGAGAGGGCCGGCTTGCCGGTGCGCGGTGTCGGCATGCCGGGGCACTTCCTGGTGAAGTACGCGCCCGCCTCGACGGGCGAGGTCTTTATCGACGCCTTCAATGGTCGTTCCCTGAGTCGAAAGGAATGCGCGAAGATGCTCGAGGAGATGTACGGAGGGACGGTGGAGATGCGGCCGGCGCTACTCGAGCCATCGACCAAGCGCCAGATCCTGGCGCGCATTCTCAACAATCTCAAGAGCCTGTACCTATCGCGCGGCGACCTGGCGCGGGCGTTGGCCGCCAGCGATCGGATTATGCTGACCGATCCGCACCTGACGTCGGAGTGGCGTGACCGGGGAATGATCCACTTTCAGTTGCGGCACGATAGCGAGGCGCTCAAAGACTTCAGCCGCTATCTCGCCGTGCGGCCAGAGCCCGAGGACACCGCTCGTATCAAACAGCTGCGAGGTCAGCTGATCAGCCGGCTGAATTAGTGTCCCGCGTCGCCCTCGTCCTTCGAGAAGGGCTGGTGTTCGGCCTGATCGCCGGCGCATTTGCCCTGGTGGTTCGGCTGGTGGCCGTCTTCGCGACGAACGACGTGACGCCGACACCACTTTCCGATTTCGTCACGTCCGCCCTGGGATTGCTGATCGTGGGTAGTGCGGCACGCAAGCTGGCCGAGTCTACCCATGAGACGACCCCGGGCCTGCAGATGGGCGCCATCGCCGGCGGTCTCAGTGAACTGATGCGGACCGTTGTGGCCGCCATCATCCTTTCGTATCTGCCGATCGGCCAGGCGGCCTTCAACCGGCTCAGTCCCGCGGACCAGCGGGCGGCCTCCGACACGGGGACCCTCGTCCTCAACCTGAGTCTGCATCTCGCGCTGGCGATCATCTTCGGCGCCCTGATCGGCTGGCTCGGTGCCTGGTCCCTCTTGCGCTTCCGTCCGCCCCGCGAACCTAAAGCCTGATGATCGACTTCTTGTTCGGTCTGATCACGGCCGCGCTGGACGCCCTGACCGAGTACATCAGGGATGTCTGGCGCCGAAGCAGTCGCCGGTTGCATGGGTAGAATGACGTCGATCGCGCTAGACGGGGAGCCAGCGGTGCCCTGTACCCGCAATCCGCTTTAGCGGGGTCGAATTCCCCTTTGAGGGGTGCGCTGTCCGGAGTGGCGTTTCGTGCGACTGCGTTGATGGCCTGGTCCTGCGCGACCTGGTTCCGTGAACCCCGTCAGGTCCGGAAGGAAGCAGCGGTAAGCGGGGTGCCGGGGGCGCCGCAGCCCACCGGGCCTGAGTGGTCCGCGTTGTGTCCCCGGGCGGCGTTACAACGAGAAGGGGTGCGCGGTCACTTTCACGTAGTCGAAATACCGTTGACGTTAGCCCGATTCGGGTCTAACGTCAGGTGTAGCCGGCAGAACGGTCGGATTCAGGAGGACAGGCGACATGCCGATCTACGAGTTCAACTGCTCGAAGTGCGGCGAGCGATTCGAGGTCACGGGTAGTTACGCGGAGCGTGAAAAAGAACACGCCTGCCCGAAGTGCGGCAGTAAAGAAGTGAAGCAGGCGATCTCCCTCTTCTCCGCAGCACCGCCCAAATCGTTCTAGGCAAGCGTCGGTCGACGAAGGCCGCGCTCCTTGCCCTGATCGCCGTCTCGCTCGCCGGGACCGCTGACGTGGCCGAGTTCCTGGCGACCCGGACCGCGATGTTTACGGACGCCCCGGGCCGAGCGGCGGGTTCCGTGGTCGGGCTCGCGCTCTGGTTGGCCCTCCTCGGGATCGCGACGACGCGATACGCGCGGGGCGAGCGACGAGGGGCGAGCTCGGCAACCCTGGGGTTGGCGGGACTGGTCGCCGTGGGCAACCTCGGGCTGACGGTCATTCATCTCAAGGTTGGCGCCGGCGGATTGCGACCATTGGTCGGGGGTGTTCTCGGGGTTCTCGCGTTAATCCTTGCACTGGCGATCCCTCGCTCGAGCCCCCACCCTGCCCTCCCCCGCAAGCGGGGGAGGGAAATCCCTCGTGATTAGGCGGCGCGACGTAAGGCCGTGGCGTGGAGTGCGGACTGGAATGCGGACGCGGCGCTGGTGGTGGGAATCCGATAAGGCATCCAGCGATTGACCCGCTGCGGATTCAGGGTAGTGGTGAAGAGGAGGTAGGCGCCTTTCCCCGCGGCCAGCCGGGCGAAGTCGGTCGATGGGATGAACCAGCTCCATGGATACCACTCGGCGTGCCGGCGATCGTAGTGCTGGACCAGGATGTAGTGGCGAGGGTGCGGAGAGAAGGTCGCGACGTGAATATTGGCCTGGATCAGTTGGGTGGCGTTTGTCACCGTCCCGCCGTGAATGGCGATCGAAGCCCAGTGGCCCGTTGCCTTTGACCAGGCGAGGCGATGACGTCCGAAGACGTCTGGTTCGGCCGCCA
>VBJI01000203.1 GCA_005880875.1 Chloroflexota bacterium | reverse complement strand
AGAGCCCATTCCGATGGAGTGGCGGGCGCCCTCTGCGGCTTTCGTCACGCTGCGCAAGCACGGCGAGATGCGCGGCTGTGTCGGCAGCACTCGGCCGACGGCGGCGACGGCCGCCCATGAATTGATTCGATACGCGGTCGCCTCGGCGGTGCGCGATCCGCGGTTCGACCCCGTTCGCCTGGACGAGGTGCCCGCGCTCACGATCCGGGTGCAACTGCTCGACCCGGCTGAGCCGATCACCGATATCACCCGGCTCAACCCCGAAAGCTACGGCATCGTCGTTCGTTGTGGCGAGCGGCACGCGCTGCTGCTCCCCGGCATCGCGGAGATCGTCACTCCCGAGCAACAGTTGCGGGCAGCGTGTCAAAAGGCCGGCATCAACCCAAACGCCGCGCTGCAGGTCGAGCGCTTTCGGGCACGCAGCTTCGAATGATTGCGCTGCTCACCAACCCGGAGCAAAGCCGGCACCAGGCCGAAGGCCATCCAGAGCGCCCGCAGCGGGTCACCGCCATTCTGGAGGCGATCGCGGTATCCGACCTCGGCGTGACCGCCGAGCCAGCGGCGCCGGTGGGTGATTCGCTGATCGAGCAGGTCCACGATCCGGGCTACGTCGCGGTGCTCGATCGCGCGGCAGCCTCGGGCGGCGGCTACCTCGACGCGGACACCTACATCACGCCGGACTCCATGACCGCCGCTCGCACCGCGGCCGGCGCGGTGGTGGCGGGCGTCGAGGCTGTCCTGGATGGTCGCGTCCGGCACGCCCTCGCGGTGGTGCGCCCACCAGGCCATCACGCCGAGCAGGCAAAGGCGATGGGCTTCTGCCTCATCAACAATGTCGCCATCGGCATCGTGGCCGCGCGCGCAAAGAACATCCGGCGCATCGCGGTGCTCGACTTCGACGTCCACCACGGCAACGGTACCCAGCACAGCTTCGAGCATGACGCCGAGGTCTTCTACGCCTCGACCCACCAGTACCCGTTCTATCCGGGAACGGGGAGCGCCGCCGAGCGCGGCGCCCATGGCAACGTCCTCAACGTACCCCTTGCGCAAGGCACTGCGGACCGCGCCTTTCTCGGCGCGTGGGAGAAGAAAATCGGTCCCGCCCTGGACGCCTTCAGACCGGAGCTGCTGCTCGTATCGGCCGGCTTCGACGCGCACCGGGACGATCCGCTGGCCGGCCTGGAGGTGACGACCGATGGCTACCGGGAGCTGGCCCGCTTGATCAATGGCTGGGCGAACTCCCATTGCCGCGGCACTAAGTCAGGGAGGCAGGAACCATGGCGAAGTCACGCGACAAGGGGAAGCGCGAGCCTAAGAAGAAAAAGAAGGAGAAGCAGCCGAAGGGCGCCCCGGCGCCGTTTGGCGGCGCTGGCTTTACCCCGCCCAGCTTTACTCCACGGCGCGAACCGGGCACGCCCGGTTCGGCGGGAGCGCCGCCGGAATAGTCCGGTTCCCGGCCCGCCGGCCGACGCGAGGGGCGCGGTAAGTGCCATCCGAGCGTTTGAGGCAGTTCGTGCCCTGCGCCATGGCGGCGCTGCTGCTGTTTATCTCCGCCATTCCAGCCCAGGCGGAAGATCCGAGCACGCTCGCCGATCGGCTCGCGCAGGTCCAGCAGGAGCAGGCTCGCCAGCAGCAGCAACTGGCTGCGCTCCAGGGACAGCAGAGCCAGGTCCGGCAAGCCCTGGCGGCTCTCGAGGCGCAGCTCGCCCTGAGCAACGCGGATCTCGCGCCAATCGCCGCCCGGGCGCAGGCGATCCAGGCGCAGATCGACGACGCGCAACTGCGACTCTCGCACGCGCGGTTGGCCTACCTGCAGCACCTTCGAGCCTTCCAGGCCGACATCCGCAGGCTCTATGCGCTGGGGGGCATGCGCTGGATGGAATTCGTCTTTTCGGCTCGCAACTTCGACGACCTGCTGAATCGCACCATCTATTTGCAGCAAATCTCGGTCAGCGAGCTGCAGCTGGCACGCAAGCTTCGACTCGAGCGCGACGCGCTCGAGGCTCAGCGACGCTTGCTCGCCCAGGCGCAGGCCGACCTGGCGCCGTTGCTCCAGACATTGCAAGCCCGCGCCGATGCGATCGCCGGCCAGGTGGCCAGCGTCGCCAGCTATGACAGTCAGCTCGACAGCCTCCGGCGGCAGACCTTGATCCGTCTCGCCGGCTTGCAGGGACAGAGCCGAAAACTACAGGCAGCGCTCGACGCCTACGAGACCGAGGCCGCGCTGGCCGCCCTGCGTGGAAGCGGCGCCGCATATGCCGCCACCTGTCCGCCGGCCGCGCCAGCCGGGTCAGTCCGGTTCTGCGGCCACGGCTGGGGTCACGGCGTGGGGCTCGGGCAGTGGGGCGCGAAGGGAATGGCACTGGCCGGGCTCGGCTATCGCTTCATCGATCAGCACTTCTACACCGGCGCGACATGGGCCGGCCTCGACACCGCCAACACTCCGATCCATGTCGCGGTGCTCTGGGGGACGGCCACCTACCGGGTCGTTCCCAGTGGCCCGGCGCAGCTGATCGCCGGCTCGCAGGTCAGGAGTGTGGCGCCAGGCCAGACCATCTCCCTCTCACCGTCGGCAGGCGTACAGAAAGTGATTCCGACCTCGGCGGCCACTCGGCTGACGGTCTACGGCCCGTCGGGCCGCTATCACGCGTACCGGGGCACGATCGTGGCGCAGCCCAGCGGCGGCCTGCTCTACATCATCAACGTGTTGCCGATCGAGGATTATCTGCGCGGTCTCGGTGAAGTGCCGTCCAGCTGGCCGCTGGAGGCGATCAAGGCGCAGATCGTCGCGGCCCGCTGCTACGCGTTGACCCACATGGGCAGCACGGCCCTCTATGACGTCGACGACACGACACAGTTCCAGGTCTACCGGGGTATCGATGCGGAGAGTGGGTCACAGAACACGGCCGTCGATCAGACCGCCGGCCAGGTGTTGATGTACGCCGGACGCGTGATCGAGGCATTCTTCTCGGCATCCGACGGCGGGCACACGGCGAATGTGTCCGATGTGTTCGGCGGCTCGCTCGCCACCTATCCCTATCTGCGAGGCGTGCTCGATCCCTGGGACGTGGTCTCGCCGCGCCATACCTTGTGGGTCAAATTGTGGGTCAAATCGATTCGAAACCACCAGCCGACGCCTAAATATGTATTCAAAAACAACCGTTATTGGGCTCAGTTCTCTGGAATGAGATGTTCGGCACAACACCCACGAACACCTGGCGCTACTGGTAGCGGGGCCGATAGCTAACGGCTGGCGAGCCCGCCGGCGGTTTCGCCGCCGTCGATCACAACCGCCTGGCCCGTGATGTAGGGCGCTTCGTCGGACGCCAGGAAGGCGAAGAGCGCGGCGATCTCGTCCGGTCGCGCGTGACGCCCGAGTGGGATTTTTCGGTTGACCTCCTCGAGCATTGCGGCGGTGTACTCCACTTCCTGCATCGGAGTCAGCACGTACCCCGGACACACGGCGATCACCCGCACCGTCGGAGCGAGCTCGAGCGCCATCGTCCGGGTCAATTCGATGACGCCGGCTTTCGAGGCGTTGTAATCGGCGTAGAGGGGGTGACCGACGATGCCGTTGGTCGATCCCATGTTGATGATCACGCCGCCGCCGGCTTTGATCATCCGCCGGGCGGCCTGCTGCCCCATGGTGAAGACCCCGTTCAAGTTGACCGCTAGCACCTGCGACCACTCGGCAGAAGGGAGATCAAGAAAGCGATGACGCAGGCTGATGCCGGCGTTGTTGATCAGGACGTCGAGGCCGTTCAACAGTGAGTCGATCTCATTGAAGGCGCGTCCCGCCGCGTGTTCGTCGGCGACATCGGCGACGATCGCGTCGGCCAGCGACGCGAATTTCGTCTTGATCTGCTTGCAGCCGCGTGGATCGCGGTCGACGACCACCACCCGGGATCCCTCGTCAAGGAATCGGGCAACCGTGGCGGCACCGATCCCGCTGGCGCCGCCGGTCACGACGACGCGTTTGCCCTTCAGCCCACGCACGACCGGATCATAGCTGCGCCGTTGAGGGGGCTAGGGCAGCAGGTGGACCGGGCCGCCCTTGAGTCCGACAGCAACAGTCACCGTGTCGGTCGCTGTCGTGCCCGCGCCGGCCACGTACTGCAAGCTCCACCAGTCGTTCCCGGGCGCAGGGTTGTAGTTGGCAGGAACTGGGAGCTCGATGTGCACCCAGTGACCGTTCCAGGTGGTGCCTTTGCTGGTATCGGTGGCCACGAAGGACGCGGCCTGGTTGCCGTTCTGGGCGCTGGCGATCACGGCGTACTGGCCAGTGTTTAGGTTCGAGCGCTGGACACCGAGGTCGTAGATGTTGACCCCCAGGGGTGAGGTCGCGGTGGCGCCGGTCGGATCCAGGATGTTGAGAACCACGCGTCCGCTGGTGCTGGCGATGTCACCTGGATCATAGATGTCAATGGCCACCGTCAGCCCGGCGTATTGCGGCCCGAGCTCGAAGAGCTTGATGGGGAACTGGCCGCTGCCGCTCACACTGATCGGGGTGTAGAACGCCATGTCGTTCCAGGCAGCGACGGTGCAGCTCCCGCAGGCCGTCCGACCCGGGTCGTCGTTGACGGTCCGCACCGCGTAGGCCTTGTGCGCACCCGCCTGGCTGCCCCCTGCAGGGATCGAGGCGTTGTAGTTGAGGGTGTCCACTCGCAACCGGTAGGTTCCCTCCGTCAGTGATCCGCCGATGAGGTAGTTCGCCAGTTGGGGCGTGGTCCGCAAGTTGACGAGGCCGCCGTCCTGCGCGCCGGCATAGCTCGTCGGCTCAACCCAGTTGTGATAAATCAGCATGTTGGTTGGCGTCGTGCCGCCGTATACCTGCGTGATCGTCCCGCCCGTGTTCACGTTGCGGTATTGACTCGAGGCCTGGCTGTAGTTCCGGGCATCGATCGGAAGGACGGTCAACTGAGCCAGCAGGACGTCGCCACCGCGAATGAAGTTGTTGGTAACCCGGTAGAGGCTGTAACGCATGGCGGCGTAGTTGGCGAGGGTGCCGTAGTTGAACGGGCCGCCGTCGTCCTCGTGCAGGTGATAGTTGCCGCGGTTCGCGTTGCAGGTGCGGTTGGCGGCCACACTGTTGTCGTTTTCGCAGTAGTTCTGCCCGTCCGGTGAGAAGGCAGCATTGTAGATCTGGACCAGGCCGCCGGCGTTTCCGATCGTGATCCGGTAGTTATAACCGCCCCGATCGCTGACGGTAGTGTCGCGTGGCTCGGTGCCGTTGCTGTAGCTGATCGAGTGCACATCGCTCGACGCGCCCAGCGCGCCCCCGTTCGGATCGGGCGTGTAGGCGTCGCCCTGCGCGCGGTCGGTGGCCCAGCCCTCGGTGCGCATGAAGTAGAAGTTGGAGTTGCCGGAGCCGAGTTGCGATACCGTGCTGCCTAACTGATTGCCTGGTTGGCCGAGCGAGATCGGCGGCAGGTAAGCGGCCACGGCCGCCCGAGAAACACGATAGGGCTGGAAACCGAAGATCTCCATGAAGAAGACCGGCGCGTTCCGTGACACGGTGACCCGCAGCTGGTTCGAACGACCAGGAACCACGGAGGGGCTGATGGAGACGGCATTTGCGGCGTCGGCTGGGTCGAAGCCATTGCGCTTCGCCTCGTCGATCGCCCGGTCCGTCGCGTCGTTACGGGAGCCAACTGGAATCGCTTGGGCGGGCGTGAATTGATCCGGCATGAAGACCACACCAGACAGCGCGGCCGCCGCCGCCGCGCGCTCGGCCGCGATGCTGTACACGTACCCGACCGCTAGATCAACGGCGATGCCGACGCCGCCGATCAGCAGGGTACCGGTCAACGCCAGGAGCACGATGGCCTGCCCGGCTTTGCCTCGCAGGCGGCCGAAGGTCGTCGCCGGTCGTGGACCGCGCGGTGTGCGCTTCATTGAAGTAGGGGTGCCGCCTTCATCACGGCGTAATCAACGATCCGCATGTTCTGCGGAAAAACGCCGGCCGGCGGTGAATACCGCCAGACCACCTGGATGCCAATCGAGGT
>VBJI01000202.1 GCA_005880875.1 Chloroflexota bacterium | reverse complement strand
TAGGCGACCACGATGGCGAGAACCGACTTCGCGATGTACGGACCGGTCCTCACCAACGAACCCAGCGCGCGGAGGTTCTCGGGCTCGCGGACGACGACGAAATGCCATTCCTGTTGGTTCGACGCGCTGGCGGTAAGCCGCCCGGCATCGACGATCCTCGTGATGACGTCCGCCGGAATCGGCTTCTGCTGGTAGTCGCGGATCGCCATGACCGTACGAACGGCATCAAAGACCGGATTCGCCATCAAATCATTATCGCGTCCGAGCATGGCAGCGTGCTAGATTTCCCTGCGGCAACGAGTCAGCGCCGGCCGGCAGACGCTCGAGCTGCGACGCGTGAAAGTCGGCAGCCATCGACCTGAACTATCCTGCCAACGTGGACATTGTGCTTCCAGCGCAGCCCGAACCGCTCGCCATCACGCGTGAGCGAACCGCCTGCGTTCTGGTGGACATGCAGAACGCGTTTGCCAGCAAGGGCGGGATGCTCGACCTGGCGGGGATCGACGTGGAGCCCGCCGGACGCACCATCGAGAAGGCACGGGTGCTGGCCGATGCAGCCCGCACTGCCGGCATCCCCGTGATCTATCTGGTCATGGGCTACGCGCCAGACCAGTCAAACACCGGTGGCGAGGAGTCACCGAATCCTCGCAAGGAGCTCGCGCTTTGCCTGATGCGTGAGCGTCCGGAGCTGATGGGCAAACTCTTGACCTACGGCACCTGGGACTTTCAGATCGTCGACGAGCTGCGGCCGCGGCCCGATGAGCCAGTGATCACGAAGACGCGATACAGTGGCTTTGCCGGGACAAACCTCGACGCCGTGCTTCGGGAGCGCGGGATTCGCTATCTGTTGCTGGCCGGCATCGCCTCAAATGTTTGCGTCGAGTCGACGCTACGCGATGCCTACTTCCACGAGTACTGGCCGGTCATGATCGAGGACGCGACGATGCCCGCCGGCACTCCGGAGATTCAGCAGGCCACCGTCTACAACGTGACCACCTTCTTCGGCTGGGTCAGCACGGTGCGTGACGTCGCCCGGGCGCTGCACGCCGCCACCATCGACCCGAACGTCTCAAACGCTCGCGTGGCACTAAAGCGCCGCTCGCGTGGGCCGACGGGCCCGGAGCGGGGGAGGGAAGCTGGCTAGCGGGTCGTCGCCGCGGCGGGGGATCCCCAGGCTCGGCGGGCCGTGGCGGCCACGAGCTCGAGCTTCGACCGCTGATCGTCTTCGGATATTCGGTTGCCGGCCATCGTCGAGGCGAAGCCGCACTGGGGGCTGAGCGCGAGGCGTTCGCGCGGGAAGAACCGCGATGCCTCGTCGATCCTCGCGTCCAGCTCATCCCCGCGTTCCAGCCGCGGCTTCTTGGTGGTGACCAGCCCGAGCACGACGAACCGATCGTGGGGCACGTGGCGGAGGGGCTCGAATCCGCCGGATCGCTGGTCGTCATACTCCAGGAGAAAGCGGTTGAACTTCGTCCGCTGGAAAATCCTGGCGATCGGTTCGTATCCGCCCTGCGCGTAGTAGCGACTCTGGTTGTTCCCGCGGCAGATGTGCATCCCAAAGGTGATCCCGGGGTGGTCGCTGATGATCGCGTTGTCGAGCTCGATGCAGGTGTCGATGAGCTTGTCCGGATCGCTTCCCCGCTTGCGGTATCCCTCGCGTAGCTCGGGATCGAGAAGCGCGGCATACTGGGGCGCGTCGATCTGGACGTAGGTGCAACCTAAGCGGCCGAGCTCGGTGACCTCCCGCCGGCTGAGGTCGACGATGTCCGCCAGGTAGGCGTCCCGAGTCGGGTAGGCGGCCCTGGATTTTTCCGGATCGTAGTAGGCCGCCGCCTGCTGGGCGCTGATCAGCGTGACTTTTGCCCGGTGCGACGTCCTGGCGCGGAGATAGACCCATTCTTCGCCGCACATGCTCCGGCGCCAGCGAAGGCGTTCGACGACGACGGGGCGCTTGAGGACCAGCTGATCGCCCGCATCATCCCGGAACGGAATCGCCCAGCCACCTTCCCTGTCGAACCCGTCCATGGCGTCGACCAGATGACCGTAGAAGGCGTAGCGACGCTGCTCCCCATCGGTGATCACATCGATCCCGGCCGTTTCCTGTAGGGCGATCGCCTCATCGACCGCCCTATCCTCGATCCGTTTGAAATCGACGTCGGCCATGGTGCCGGCCTCGCGCTGTTCGCGCGCCAGCTTCAGGTAGGCCGGGCGCAGCAGACTGCCGATGACCTCACTGCGAATGGCGTCGCCGGTCTTGGCTAGAACGGGAATGGCCTCCCTTGACTCTGCACGGTCACCCAGCGCATCTCGGTGAACTCGTGCCTCGCCTCACCGCCTCCGAAGCGGCCGTAGCCACTGTCCTTCACGCCGCCAAACGGGACCTGCGGCTCGTCGTTGACCGGCTGGTCGTTAATGTGCACGATCCCGGCCTCGATCCGCTCCGCCAGGGCCAGCCCGCGGTCCGCGTCGCGCGTCAGGATGCCGGCCGACAGGCCGTAGGTCGCTGGGGACGTCGCTGAGGAGCGTTGGTTCGTAGCAGGCACCCTGGACCTTGCCGCCAGTCAAGACCTTGGCGCCGTGGCTCACCGCCTCGTCGACGCGCGAGCGGACTTGATCCAGGGCGTGCTTGTTGATCAGCGGACCGATGATCGTGTCCATCTCGGTCGGGCTGCCGACCTTGAGGCTCTTCGTCTTGGCGATCAGCTTCTCGGTGAACTCCTTGGCCACCGGGCGCTCGACGATGATCCGGCGGGCGGACATGCAGATCTGGCCCTGGTGCAGGAAGGTGCCGAAGGCCGTCGCGTTGACCGCGTAGTCCAGGTCGGCGTCGGCGAGCACGATCAGTGGGTTCTGTCCGCCGAGCTCGAGCACCATCCGCTTGAGATGGCGGGCCGCCTTCTCGGCCAGGATCCGGCCGGTCCTGGTCGAGCCGGTAAAGCTGATGCGCCGGACCTTCGGATTCTCCATGAACTCGTCGACCACCGGCTCGGCCTGGCCGGGCGCGTGGGTGACCACGTTGACGACGCCCGGCGGGAAGCCGGCCTCTTCGAAGATCTCCGCGTACAGAATGCCTCCCGTGATCGGGGACTCTTCCGATGGCTTCAGCACCACGGTGTTGCCGAAGGCGAGCGGGGTCGCGATCGAACGCAGCGACAGAATCAGCGGCGCGTTCCAGGGCGCCAGGCCGGCGACGACGCCGACCGGCTGGCGAATCCCCATATAGAACGCGCCCGGCAGGTCGGCCGGGAGGATCTCGCCGATCGGCTGATACACGAGCCCGGCCACCTGGCGCAGCAGGTTCGGGGTAAAGATCGTCTGGAACATCCCGAAACCGAAGGTGCAGCCGGTCTCCGACGCCAGCAGGCCAACGACTTCCATCTGGCGGCGCTCGAGGATGTCGGCCGCTTTGAGAAACAGGCTCTGTTTGGCGCCGGGTGGCGTCTTCCACCAGGCCGGAAAGGCCTTGGCCGCTGCCTCCACCGCGCGCTTCGCGTCCTCGCGGGTCGAGGCCGGGATGGTGGCCATCGGCTGGCCGGTGAACGGGTCGTGATCCGCATAGGTGGCGCCGTTCGACGCCGCTACCCACTTGCCGTCGATGAACTGCCGGTATT
>VBJI01000037.1:37571-42265 GCA_005880875.1 Chloroflexota bacterium | reverse complement strand
TGTCCATCGGTATGCGTGCCCGGAATCGCCACGAAGCAATCGCCCGCCTTCAGCCGGCGGGAGTCATAGCAAAGGCCGCTCACCTCGGGGTCGGTCGGCGGCGCTTCGAGCACCGAGACGCCCTCGAGGAGGCGGCTCAACCTGATACCAGTCACCGAAACGACATGATGCTACGCTCAGGCCGATGGCGGCCACGATGGGTGTGACCCGCATCGGCGCGCACGAATTCCGTCGACGCGCCCGGAAACCTGGGCGGGTCCGGGGCTCGCAGCCGACGATGAGCTACGGCGTGTGCTTCCGGTGGTGGAGCAGGTCGCCGCGGCGGTCGCGGTGCCGGTGTCGATCGATACGTACAAAGCGAGCGTGGCGCAACGCGCCGTGGCTGCCGGTGCCAGCCTCGTCAACGACGTCTGGGGATTCAAGCGCGACGCGGCGATGGCGGCCACGGTCGCCGGCCTCGGCGTGCCGGTGGTGCTGATGCACAACCATCCCGGCGGCGGCTACCGCGACCTGATCGGTGAGATCACAGCCAGCCTCCTCGAGAGCGTCGCGCTGGCGCGCTCGGCCGGCATCCTCGACGAGCGCATCGTTCTCGACCCCGGCATCGGATTCGGAAAAACGCGGGATGAAAACCTCGAGATCATTCGGCGCTTGCCCGAGCTGCGCGCCATCGGGTTTCCGCTGCTCGTCGGCCCATCGCGCAAGTCTTTCATCGGCAAGACGCTCGACCTTCCCGTCGACGAGCGGCTGGAAGGCACCGCGGCGGCGGTGGCACTGGGCATCGCTGGCGGCGCCGACATCGTGCGGGTTCACGACGTCAAGGCGATGGTTCGGGTGGCACGGATGGCCGATGCGATTGTCCGGACATGACCCGAGTGTGGCTGGCACTGGGCAGCAACCTGGGTGACCGAGCTGGATACCTGGCGGCGGCACGGGCGGGTCTGTCGGCCGCCGGTGTCACCGTCGTCCGCGAATCCCAGGTCCGCGAGACGGCGCCGGTGGGCGTCACCGACCAGCCACTGTTCCTGAACCAGGTGCTCGAGGTGGAAACGTCGCTTGAGCCGCGTCCACTTCTGGAAACCGTCAAGCGCATCGAGGACCAGGTTGGCCGGATCCAGCGGCGGCGCTGGGGTCCGCGCGAGATCGACATCGACATCCTTCGCTACGACGGGCGCCGCGTCGACCAAGCCGGCCTGCATATTCCGCATCCCGAATTGTCGAATCGCCCATTTTTGCTGGAACTCCTCCAGGAGCTGGGTGCGCCATGAGCGACGCATTACGCGTCGCCTGGCTGGGTCATCAGAGCGGCCGCGCCGGCGATGGCCTGCTGACCTACTCGAGGGAAACCGTCGCCGGGCTCAGGGCGCGTGGTGTCAAGGTGTTCTTCGTTCATCACGGCAGCCTGCCGGCTACCACAGATGACACCCTGACGCTTCGCTCCCTCACCGGCAGCCATCGTTACATCATCTCGTCGCCGCGAACGAAACGAATCATCACCGACTTGCTCCGCCGAGAGCAGGTCGACCTGGTCCACGTCTCACTCAGCTTTTCGACACTGATCGACTTCGGGCTTCCCGACCTGTGTCATGAGCTGGGATTGCCGGTGGTCGCCACCTTCCACGTGCCCTATGACTCCCGCTTCTCGCTCTGGCAGGGCATCAGCACGGCCGTCTACCGGCTGTATGCCCAATCGCTGGCGAGCTTCGACCGGGTGATCATCTTCTCCGCGCAGCAAAAGGCCCTGCTGGAGCACTATGGAGTGCCGGCGATCAACGTCGCGGTCATCCCGAACGGCGTTGACGTCGACAAGTACGCGCCGGGGCCACAGGACTTCAAGCAGACCCTCGAAGCGAGCGCCCTGGTCGGCTACCTGGGCCGGGTCGACCCGGAGAAGAACGTCGACGTCCTGATCCGCGCCTTCCAGGATGTCGACAGCGGTGATGACGTCAAGCTGATTGTCGTCGGCAGCGGCAGCGAACGACGCCGGCTGGAGCGGCGTTACGCCAGCCGCCGGATCGTCTTCACCGGCCAGGTGCTGGACGAGTCGGAACGGATCGCCATGCTGCGCGCCATGGATATCTTCGTGCTGCCCTCGATGGTCGAGGGCCTCTCGCTGTCGCTGCTGGAAGCGATGGCCTGCGGCGTCCCGTCGGTCGCCACCGACGTCGGCTCCGACGGCGAAGCGCTACGCGGCGCCGGGATGGTCGTCGATCCGAAGGACCTCGATGGCCAGCTTCGGCTGGCGCTGCGCACCCTTGTCGAGTTTCCGGAGTTTCGCGCCGAGCTAGGCCGGCGGGCGCGGGCCCGCGCCGTCGAACGCTATAGCCTGTCGGACAATCTCGACCGGCTGCTGGCGGTCTACCGGGAACTGCGACCCGCCGCGGGCGCCGCGGCTTCCTGACGCACGGCTGAACCGGCCTTCTCCAGGCGCGGCCGCAACTCATCGGTCCAGAACCGGAGGAATCCCTCCTGATCCGGGCCCGCCTGGAGGACCGCGATGTGGTCGAAGCCGGCGTCAAGATACTTCTGGATCGCCTGGACGTGCCGTTCCGGATCGGGCCCGCATGGAATCAGCTCGGCGACATCCTCCTCGCGGACGGTCTTCGAGGCGGCGGCGAAGTTGACCGGGTTGGGCAGCTCCGACATCACTTTCCAGGACGGCAGGGTGAAGCGGAAATAGCGATGCGCCGTCTTGCGCGCCTGAACCTCGTCCTTGCCCCAGGACATCGCGATCTGCGCGTAGCAAAGGCCGATTCCACCCGACTCGCGATAGTGCTGCACCAGGTCCGGCTTCGGCTCGGTCGCGATCAGCCCGTCGCCGGAGGAGGCGGCAATATCGCATGATTCTCGACCGCTCGCCGCGACATAGATCAGCGGGGGCCGGGGCGGCAGGCTGAAGATGCGGGCGTCGTGCACGGTGAAGAACTCCCCCTGGAAGCTGACGTAGTCACCTTTCCACAACTCGCGGATGATTTCGATAGCTTCCTCGAGCATCTGATGCCGGACGTGAACCGGCGGCCATCCCTTCCCCACCACATGCTCGTTGAGGTTTTCTCCGGCCCCGAGGCCGAGCAGGAAACGGCCGTCGCTCATCTGCGCGATGGTCGCCCCCATCTGGGCCACGATCGCGGGATGGTAGCGAACGATCGGGCAGGTCACCATCGTCATCAGCTGCATGCGCGTGGTCCGGGTGGCGACGGCACCGAGCACGCTCCAGGCGAACGGACTCTCGCCCTGCTCCTCGAGCCAGGGATGGAAATGATCGGAGATCACGGCGAAATCGAAGCCGGCCTTCTCCGCCAGTTCCGCATAGCGGACCAGGTCTTTTGGCCCGGTCTGCTCGCACATCAACGTGTAACCGAAGCTTGCCATTAGAGAACCTCACTCATTTGGATACGCTAGCCGAGCTTGCCGGCGCTGGTGAAGCGGTAGCCGATGCCCGGCACCGCAAGGATGAAGAACGGGTGCGAGGGATCTTGCTCGATCTTCCGCCGCAGGTTGCGGATGTGAACGTCGATCACCCGGGTCTCGATCGGATACTCGTAGCCCCAGACGTGGTTCAGGATCTTCTCGCGCGAAAGCACCTTGCCGGCATTCGAGGCCAGGAACGCCAGCAGGTCGAACTCGGTGTGGGTCAGCATCACCTCACTCGAGTCATGGAAGACCCGCCGCTCGTTGAGGTCGATGATCAGGTCCTTGAACTCGAGCCGGCCCTGGTTGACCGCTTCCTCTTCCTGACGCGCCTTGCGCAGGTGGGCGGCGATCCGGGCCAGCAACTCCCGGGTGCGAAACGGCTTGGTGATGTAGTCATCGGCGCCGATCTCCAGGCCGACGACCACGTCGATCTCTTCGGTCTTCGCGCTGAGGATGATGATCGGCACCCTGAGGCCCGCCTTGCGAATATCGCGGCAGACGTCGAATCCCGAGACGTCGGGCAGCATGATGTCGAGCAGGATCAGGTCCGGCTTGCTCAACTCGATCCGGCGCATCGCCTCGCCGCCGGTCTCGGCCTCGACCACCTCGTAGCCCTCCTTTTCGAGAGCCAGCCGGATGGCCTTGCGGATCATGGCCTCGTCGTCGACGATCAGGATCTTCTTTGCCGGTGGCATCAGCGGCTGCTAGGCGCCAACGGCGACGCGCGGCCGTGGACGGGCCGTCGCTTCTGCCCGTGGCAGGGTGACGATAAAGACAGTGCCCTTGCCGGGGCGGCTGCGGACATGCACCTGGCCGCCGAGCATGGTGACCAGGCTGCGCACGATATACAGGCCGAGTCCAGTGCCGGATGTGCGCCGGACAACCGGATCATCGGCACGATAGAACTTCTCGAAGAGGCGGGGCATGTGCTCCTTGCGGATTCCGACCCCCTGGTCTGAGACCTCGAACCGCACCACCGATCTCTCGCCGCGGGCACTGAGAGTGATCCGGGTCCCGGGCTCGGAATATTTTATGGCATTGTTCACCAGGTTCACCAGGATCTGGTGGAGCTTGCGCGCCTCGCCCATGACCGCCGGCAGGTCCTCCGGGAGGCGGCAGGTTAGCGAGCGCCCCGTGAGCATCGGACGCACCTCCTCGCAGACGTGCCGCACCACCGAGGCGACATCGACCCGGGACAAATCGACCGAGATGCGACCCGAGTCGATCCGGCTCACCGCGAGGATGTCGCCGATCAACCGTTCCATCCGGTCCGCCTGCCC
>VBJI01000037.1:0-37501 GCA_005880875.1 Chloroflexota bacterium | reverse complement strand
CGTCTTCCCCTTGAGGCGGATGGGCGACACCGAGTAGGAGACCCGCACCGGGTCGTCGCTGGTGCGCAACCGGAACAGATAGGCGAAGTGGGTGTTGATCCGCGTGCCAAGGCGGAGCGCCCGTCGCAGCGCGCCATTCGGGGCGCACAGGTTCACCCCGGTCTCGGTCCGTACCTCGAGGATATCGGCCGCCGGCCGGCCCACTGCATCCCCCCGCGCCCACCCCGTGAGGCGCTCCGCGACCGGGTTCAGCGAGAGCACGGTCGCTTCGCGGTCGACGATGACCATCGCCTGGGGGAACTGCTCAAAGGCCTGGTCGGAGAGCGTTCGCTCCCTCGCCATTCACCGCAGTATAGGCGGGCGTATGCGCGCCTTCAATTGCTGCAGCCGCCGCTCGATGCCGAACGGGCCGGGTCGCAGCACGTGTTCATAGAGGCCAAGGTAGCGGACAGTCTCGCCCCCAAATCCGGTCTTGAACCGGTAGAGCCCGAACCAGGGATGATCCGGGGCCGGCTCCTCCGGAATTCCCCACCAGTCATACGTATCGCAGCCGAGGGCGCGAAAATCGAGCATCGCCTGCCAGTGCAGCAGGTAGTTCGGCATCAGCTCGCGCTTGCGGTCGGTGGAGCCGCCGAACAGGTAGTAGGCGATCTTGCCGAAGCGGAAGACCATGATGCCGGCGAGCATGTCGCCCTCGTGCTCCGCCAGGTAGAGCCGGACCGCGTCCTTCGGGGCGAAGAGGTCGAGCGCTGCCTGGTAGTAGGCAACGCCCGGCAGGTGAATACCCTGCCGCTTCGCCGTGTCGCTGGCGAGACGGGCAAAGGTGGCCACGTCCTTCGAGCCGGAGACCTTCACGCCTTTGCGCTCTGCCAGGTTCAGGTTGTATCGCGTCTTTGGCTTGAAGCTCGCCTTCAGTGCCTCGGGGTCGAGATCGATGCTCAGCAGCTGGGTCGCGATCGGCTGCACTGGCTTGCCCTGAATAAACCCGCGACCCTCGAAGAAGGCCGGCCACTCGTCCCCGACCCGGGCATTGGGTTCGATCCGGATGACCAGGCCGCCGCCGGCTCGGGCCCGCCGCTCGAGCGTGTCCAGGACCTGGATTCGGGCGGACTCGACCACCGTCGGACCGCGTGGCACGTAGTAGACCGCGCCGCCGGGAACCAGGGTGGTGGTCCGCTGTAGCGAACAGAGTCCGTGCCGCCCGTCGGCAACCACGAGCCGCTCGATGCTCCAGCCGAAGCGTGACTGGAGTTCCCCCCAGCTCCAGCTCTGTAGCAGGTTCCCCTCCGGCTGAGCGAGCAGGAGGCGGTCCCACGCGTCGGCGCCCAGTGCGTGCCCGGGCGTGACGGTCGTCGCGACGTCAGACAAACTCTGGCTGGCCCGCCCGCGCGAATCGCTCCGCGAGGCGGATGGTGAGGGCGGCGGCGCGGTTCACCGCCAGATCGTAAAGCCCGATGAAGCGCACCATCCGCCCGTTGAAACGGGATTTGAAAACGTAGTAGCCGTAGCCGCGCTGCCCGGGTTGCGGATCGACCGGCACGCCCCACATGTCATAGGTGGTACAGCCCCGCCGCTGCGCATCCTCGATGGCTCGCCAGTGCAGCAGGTATCCCGGCTTGGTGTCCTTCGCGTCCGACCGGGTCCCGCCGTACAGGTAGATCAGCTTAGGGCCGAAGAACAGCATCACCGCCCCTGCCAGGACGCGATCGTCCTGGCGGGCGAGGTAGACGGCCACCTGGCCGCGCTCGCGAAACAGGGTCAGGAGGTCCTGGTAGTAACTCCGACTGCGGATGGTGAACCGCTCGCGGGCGGCGGTCTCCTCGAGAAGCTCGTAGAAGGTGTCCATCGCCGCGGACCCCTCTGAAGCCTCCACGGTCAAGCCCTGCCGGACGCCGGCGCGAATATTGCGCCGCGTCGATTCCTTGAGGCGCATCAGCGCCTGATCGCCGCCGCTGATGTCGACCACCATGGTGGCCTGGTGCTGAATCGGGTGACGGCTCGCCCGGGCGCCGGTGTCGGTCAGCACGGCACGTTGCGCCTCCGTGGTCCACTCGGGATCGACCTTGAGGATGGCACCGCCCTCGGACGCGAGCCGTTCGCGAAGCGCCGGCCAGAAGGCGGGCCACTGGTCGAGGCGGCCGTCCAGGATCGGCCCCCGCGGCGCGTAATTGAGCGCCAGTCCGCCGGGAAGGCCACGGCGGAGCACGGAGGCGGCGGCCATCGGCCGACCCATCTCGCTCCAGAAATAGCGGCTGACCTTCCAGCCGTAGCGTGATTTCAGGCTCCCCCATGCCCAGGCCTGCAACAGGGAGCCGTCGCGCGCCTGGGAGACGAACGCGTCCCAGGCGGACGCATCCTCACAGGTGGTCAATTCCGGCATGGGCTCTCAGCTTAGCGGGCAACTCCATCGGCCGCCGCCACGCAGAGTCTTGACAGGTGGGGTATCGTATTTGGCCTGTGCTAGCATTGGAACGAAATCTCGGAGCGGTGGGAGGCGTTGTGTGAGTTCCATCGAGCAGGCGCCGAGGCTTCTCGACTACAAGGGATCACTCGACCAGACCCCCCTGCTATCCCTCTTGCAGTCGATGCAGGCCCAGCGCGCGACGGGGACCCTCCAGGTGCGAAATGGCGGCGAGGCGTTCTCGTTGTTCTTTCTGTTTGGCCACCTGTTTCATGCCTATGGCGATGGCAGCCAGGGTGAGGAGGCGGTGTTCGAGCCGCTCGCCTGGCGGCAGGGCGACTACACCTTTGATCCCAAATCGAAGCTTCCCACCGAGGAGACCATCACCGCACCAACCGCCGACATCCTGTCGGAGGCCAAGCGGCGCGGCGTCCCGGGAGCGGATAACGGACCTATGGCACCGACTCGGCCCGCGCCGGTACCGGTCGCCGCAGTGCAAGCCCCCTCTCCGCCGATTCCCCAGGTCAGCGAGCGCCCCGTCGTGAGCCAGCAACCGGCCCAGCAACCGCAGGCACCGACCGAGGAGACGCCCCCACCCACCGAGCTGTATCCGCTTCCGGTGGGCAAGCTGGTCTACGAATCCCTCAAGACCGCCTTCGTCGATTTTCCCAAGCTGCTGCGCTCGTTGAGCTCGGACCGGCTGACCGGCTACCTGCGCCTCACCGGCCAGGCCTCGCGCGGCATGATCCTCTTCTACCAGGGCAGCCTGATCGAGAGCTTCTACGACGGCGGCGCGGTCGTCACCACCGGCCGCACAGCCTTCTCGCTGTTCAAGAACGACGTCGACCGCGGCGAGGGCAGCATGGACGTGATCGAGCTGTCGCCCGAGGTGGTGACCGCGATCTACCAGCTGCTGACCGCCCCGACCATCCTGCAGGGCCTGCTGGCGCGCTTCGTCGATATTCGCGCGCTGCTGCAGTATCTCCAGGAAGAAAAGATCCATGGCAGTCTGCTGGTGCGAGCACCGGATGAGATGGGCATCGTGCTGTTGCGTGACGGCCAGCTCCTGGGCGCCTTCACCCGCGGGCAGCCGCAGCTGGTCCAGGATCCCGAGATCGTGACCCGGCTATGCGCCGATTCGAAGACCAGGATCGAGGTGAAGGCGGTCGCCGACCTCGAAGAGCCCGCCTCCGTCAGTCTCGAGGAGATGTTGGCCCTGACGCCTTCCGTGCCGGCAACGGTCTACCGACCCGCACCGGCGGCGGCGCCTACCGCCTCGACGCCGGCCGCCGGCGCGCCACGCGCCCAGACGTTCCAACCGACAGCGCCGGCACCGCCGGCATCCAACGCCGAGCCGGACATCGACTGGCCATCACTGATGAGCCAGCTAAATCAGATGGCGGATAACGCGCTGCAGAACCGATCGAAGAAGGTCAAGGAGATGCTGGCCTCCACCGATCACAATCTCGACGCGCTCGACCGCACGATCGACCGGATCTCGCAAACCTCGATCATGTTCGTCGACCCGGCGCGCCTCACAAACCTGGCGAACGAGATGCGCCAGCTGGTGGAAGACCAGAGGTAGACTTCGCGCCGGGCGGGGCCGCCGTGCCCGTTCGGCTGGGTAACCTTCTCTTCTGATGCGGCGCGGGCTGGTTCTCCTGGCGGCGATGCTCGCTCCTCTCCTGGGCGCCTGCGCCCTCAATCCGCCGCGGATCGTGAGCATCTCGCCGAGCCGGGAGGTGACCGACGTCCCGACCAACCAGACCGTGAGCATCAGCTTCGACCGGCCGATGAACCACGATTCGGTGGAGCGGCGCTTTCAGCTTTCGCCGACGCTGGCCGGCTGCAGTGGATCCAAGACTTGCCGCTTCGCCTGGACCGGCAACACGCTGATGTTCACCCACGCCCACGTGAATTTCGCCCTCTCCACGCAATACACGGTCTCTATGCACGCCGGCTATGCCGACGCCAGCGGCCAACAGAACACGCTCGAACACGTCTGGCACTTCACCACCGAAGCAGCACCGACGCTCACCTCGGTCGACCCGCCGGACAATGCCACCGCGGTCGCCCCAGATCGCAACATCGTCCTCAGCTTCAGTCGTCCGATGCGCGCCGACACGATGCAGGCGGCCATCCAGCTGAGCCCTGATACCACGTTCCTGCTACGCGCCCGGCCGGGCGGCGACGGTTCCCAATTCGAGATCATCCCGGCCGCGGTCCTCCAGCCGAACCAGAGCTATACCGTCTCCGTCGATCGGCCGCTCGACACTCACGACAACGCCATCTTTGGGCGGGTGCAGACCCGCTTTCGCACCGGGCCCCTGTCGCTCAGCCGCAAGATCGGCTATCTCATCGGCCAGCGCGGCCAGCCCGCCTTCGGCGTGGGGATCGTTGACCCGCACCCGGATGCCTTTCTTAACCGGGCCACCCCAAAAATCATCTACCGACTGAGCGCCCAGAGTCAGCTGACGGACGGCATCGTCGCGTTCGACTGGTCACCGGACGGGCAGCGGCTGGCGGTCGTCCAGGCGCCGCGAAGCTCGGACAGCGGGCCCATCCAGATCGTGGACCTGGCGACCGGCACCGCGATTCGCCCCGGGATCAATGGCTCCGAGGTCTACTGGTCAACGGACGGCACCATCGTCTACCTCAGCAACGGGATCATCCGGCGCTTCCACCCCGGCACCCTGGAGGACTCGGCGCTCACGGACCCGGCCGACGGACGGGTGATCGGCCCGCTGGCGGTGAGCCCGGACGGAAAGTCGGTCGCGTACAGCACGATCGACGCCCAGGCGTTAACGCACCTCTGGATTCTGAACCTGGACTTGCGGACCCGCTTTCGTCCGCCTGGCCTCGACGACCCCGCCGACCACCCGGCCTGGTCGCCGAACGGCACCAAGCTGGCCTTTCGCCGCGTCACCACCGGCGGACCGGAACTCTGGGTGTACGACCTGTCGGCCACCGGTACCAGCGCCTACCGCCGGGGCGGTTCGCTGGACATCTCGGGCGCGGCCTGGCTGAACGACAACAGCACCCTGATCGCGGCCACCGGCACCGGCAGCGGAGCCGTCCTCTACCGCATCAACATCTTCACGGCCGGGGAAGCCGGCGGCATTGTCAAAGTCACCGGCACCAAGGACGCGCCGAACGGGTCGGCACCCAGCACGCCGACCTACGACCGGCGGATCGCGTTCGTCACCCAGTTGGACGAGCTCCCGCAGATCAGTGTCATGAACGGCGATGGCTCCCGACCGCAGCCGCTGACCATCTGGGAAGGCGACTACCCATATACGGGGAGCGCGCCCAACTGGTCGCCCGCGGGGTAGCCGCCGGCCGCCCGCTCGGCCTGGACCGCTAGGCTGCCCGCGGAAGGGCGTCGTCCGCGGCGATCTCCACCTGGGTGGGCTTGAGGTAGTTCGCGTGGAAGTACGCCCGGACCGCGAGCGTGACGAGCATCGCGATCGCCATCAAGATCGCAGATGACCAGAACGGGATGCCCGGCTGCCGACCGTACATCCAGCCGCCGATCGGGTAGGCGATCACCACCACCGCGCCGGTGACCAGCGCGAACAGGCCGTATCCCTTCGCCATGGCGTGGTCAGGCAACACCTCTCCGATCACGGCGGTCATCACCTGGCGGAACGACCAGAACGCGCCCCGCAGGAAGAACGCGGCGCCCAGCAGGGGCAGGGCCATCGAGGCGAGCAGCAGGATCGCGGACACGACGTAGGCCGCCTCGAAGCAGAGCACGATCACCACGCTCCCCATTGACCGCCGTAACCGGCCCAGGCTGAGTCCGATCAGGACCGACCCCAGATAGAGGATTCCCATCAAACCGCCGACCCAGAAGTTATTCACATGCGCCGCTTCTCGAGCGTACAGGCCGGTAAAGGTCCAGGGGATGAAGATGATCAGGGTGACCAGCGAGAACAGCACCAACAGCACCCGGAACGCGGGGTATCGCAGGAGATCGCGATACCGAGTCGACGGCGTGGCAGGGATGCGAGGCTCCTTGGCGGGCAACGACCACAGGCAGACGGCGGCCAGCGCGTAGAAGACCGCCGACATCCAGAACAGCGCGCGCAGGGACACCAGCTCGGCCAACCAGCCGGTCAGCAGGTTGGACACGATCAGTCCCAGGGAATAGGAGGAGAGAACCGTAGTCATGACCATCGCGATCCGATCCCGCGGCACGCCGAGGGTGAGGTAGAGGCTGATCGCGGGGGCGTTGATCACGGAGGCCTGCATGAAAATGACGCCGACGGCCGTCCACGCCCAGTGCGGGGCCACCGCGAAGCAGAGCGGAGCCGGAATGGCGATCAACCAGCCGGCCTTGATGGTCCTGTGCAGGTCGCGCCGCTCGGCGAGTCGGGTGCCCGGCAGCATTACCAACGTGGCTACCAGCATGCCGACCGCCGCCAGGATGCCGATGTCGATGGCGCTGGCGCCCAGCTGGCGCTGGTAGATGGCGCCGAAAGCGACGAAGGGGCCGGCACCCAGCCCGGACAAGCCGTGGGCGACGAACAGCAGCCAGCCGCCCCGGTCGATCCGGACGCGGGTCTCGGGTCGGTGACCACCAACCGGGGCCGGCCAGAGGCGGCGGGCGCGGGCGGGCAGCACATGGATATATCGCGCCGCCTCCGCCGTCCCATCGAGCTACGCGGCGACGAACCGGTGAAGGCGGCGATCGCCGCGACGGTCAGGCCGCGACCGGTTCCTCCAGGCTGATTCGGCGATGCAGCCGGGCCAGCCGGCGCGGGGCCCACCAGTTCACCCGCCCGAGGAGTCGCATGACGGCCGGCACGATCAGCGCCCGGACGAGGGTCGCGTCGATCGCGACCGCGATCGCGAGCCCCAACCCGATCGACTTGATCAGGACGACGTCCGCCAGGCCGAAGGCGAGGAAGACGGCGAACATGATGGCGGCCGCCCCCGTGATCAGCCGCCCGCTTCGCTCGAGCCCCTCCGCCACCGCCAAGCGGGTATCACCGCTGCGGCGGTACTCTTCCTGAATTCGGCTGATCAGGAGCACCTCGTAGTCCATCGAAAGTCCGAACACGATGCAGAAGAGCAGCACCGGCACGGACGGATCGAGAGGGGCGGCCGTGAAGTTGAGCAGCGAGCTGAGATGGCCCTGCTGGAAGATCCAGACCAACGCCCCGAACGAGGCCCCGATCGAGACGACGTTCATGACGACCGCCTTGAGGGGCAGCACGACGGAGCCGGTCAGCAGAAAGAGCACGAGGTAGGTCACGAGCATCACATACGCCACCGCCAGCGGGATCCGCTGCATGATGAAGTCGGTGAAGTCGATCGAGAACGCGGCTACCAGTATCGAGCTGCCGGCCGGCGGCGTCAGGCCACGCAACGCTCGAACGATCGCGCGCGAGCCGTCGCTCTCGGCAGCCTGCTTGGTGACGGCGGTCAGAGTGACGATGTTCGGACCGGTGGTGCTGTGGACGAATTCCTGGAAGCGGGCCGGCTGCGCGGAGGCCGGCGCGCTGAGCACGGCCTGATAGCCGGCGCGACTCAGCGCGGAGTCCAGGGTGACAACCCCCTCGACGCCCTCGACCCCAGGAATCCGCTTGATCCGCTGGGCCAGGTCATAGAGGTCACCCACGCGCGCGCTGGTCAGCGGGTGGCCGTCGGGATAGTTGACGACCACGCTGAAGTAGGTCTGACCCTGACCCGGAAATTTCTGGACCAGGTCATAGCCGACCCGGGACTCCGCATTGGGAGGCAACATGCCGACGTCGCCATTGGCGATGCGGATCTGGAAGAACGGTGAAGCCAGCAGGCCGAGAATCGCGAGCACCGGAACCAGCACCAGGATCGGCCGGCGCATCACGCGCATGGCAAGGCCGTGCCAGAATCCGCGGCCGGCGCGACGTTGGCGCACCGGTAGACGCAGCCAGTTGACTCGATGGCCGAGGACGGCGAGGAGCGCGCTGAGGAAGGTCAGCGCGTACAGCACCGCGACGGCCACCACGATCGCGCCCGCGGTGCCCATCGACGCCAGGAACGAGCCCTGGAAGAAGAGCATGGCGCTCAGGCCGATCGCGACCGTGATGCCGGAGAACGTGACCGCCCGGCCGGACGTCCGGATGGCAGTCGCCAGCGCGGACTCGACCGTCTGATCGGCCGCCAGCTCCTCCCGGAAACGGTTGACGATGAAGAGCGAGTAGTCGATCGCGACCCCGAGCCCAATCAGGGTCACGATGTTGGTGGCGTAGGTCGACACATCGGTGAGGCGGGCGAGGAGTCCGACCGCCGCNNNNCCAGGTAGGTGTCGAAGTCGTGACCGACGGCGACATTGCCAGTGCCATATATCCGGAGATGGACCGATGTGACTTTGGCGCGAAGCTGCGGGTAGTACTGGCGCGCGGTGGCGTAGTCGTCCTTGAGAGAGACAACGGCCATGGCGTGGTGTCCGTCGGTCGAGGTCAATGCGTGCGCCAGGTCCGGCTGAGCGTCGAACGGCGTCTCGATGCTCTTGACGCGCGCGTCGGAACGCAGCGGCTGCAGCGCATCCAGCATGGCCTGCCTGAAGGCCGGATCCGAGACCGCCATCGCGTCGCTGCCGAAGACCAGGCTGAACGATGAGCCCGCGCCGCTCTGGGGGAGCTGGTGCTGCATCAAGGTCAGCGCCCGGCCCGATTCGGTATTGTCCCCGCCGCTGTTCTTCAGCGTGCCGCCGTGCCCGAGCGCGACGATCGAGCCGACGAGGAGCAGCGCCGACAGCCCGAGCACGACCCAGCGGAACCGGTAGACGACATGACCCCACCAGGCAAACATCTCAGCCCTCCTGTCTGAAACGGGTCGGCGTCGCGGTCGCGAAGGCAATCGCCATCTCACTCAGAGCGTCGATGGCGGCGTCGGCGTCGAAGCCGGGATCCATCACCTTCTGCAGGTAGATGCCGTGCAGGCTGCCCCAGAGCGCGGCGGCGATCGCGTCCGCCGAGGCCGTAGGCGGCTCGGGCATCCCCGCGATCACGCCCTGCGTAATACGCGCGATAAAGGCCCGTCGCTCATCGATGAAGCTGCGCACCGCGGCGGCAATCTTCGGGTTGTGAATTCCGACGCCGAACATGTCAAACGTCAACACAAAGAGGCTGCGATAGCTTTTGAGTTCTTGCTTGGCCAGATCGAAGCCCATTCGCGCAAACCCCATCGGGTCGGCGTTTTCCGGCAGCGGCCCGCTGAGGCTCATCCCGGCCTCTTCCCAGGCGCGCATGGCGGGCGCGCAGGCATGCTCGATCGTAGCCACCAGCAGGTCTTCTTTGGTCTCGAAGTAGTAGTGCGCCAGACCGGGGGCCAGGCCGGCCTCGGCGGCGATGTCCTTCATCGAGGTCTCGTGGTAGCCGCGCTTGACCAGCGCCCGATAGGCCGCCTCGATAATGCGTTCCTTGGTCTGGTCCGGCATTGGTCCTCCTCGAACAGCCCGCTTTGGTCACCCGACCAAATGATTGGTCATTCAATCAAATCTGGTACCGGAAGTCAAGCCGTGGCGTAGATCTCAGCGTTCGCCGGAAGCGTCCTCAGCCGGCGACGGCGGGACGAAGCTCCGGCACCCGGGGGGCGGCGTATTCGGCGACCAACCGGTCGACCGTCTCCTGCCAGCTGAACTGGGTCGCGACCAACCGGCTCCGACGGCTGAAGCAGCGGCCCAACTCGTCATCGAGCAGCAGCCGGCCAATCCGCTCCGCATACTGCGCCGGGTCGTGCGAGACCAGGGTGAAACCGGTCAGCCCATCTTTTACGATGGCCGGAATCCCGCCCACGCGGGCGGCCACCACCGGGGTGCCGCAAGCCGCCGCTTCCAGTGCCACCAGGCCGAACGACTCGGAATACGAGGGCACGACACACACGGCGGCCAGGCTCAGATAGCCGGCCAGCGCCTCCTGGTCGACGGAGCCGATGAAGCGCACCTGTTGATCGACGCCCAAGGTGCGGGCGAGCGCCAGCAAGCGGGCGCGCTCCCCACCACTGGCCTGGCTTTCACGGGCGCCATTGTGGCTGTCGTCGCCGATCACGAGGAGCACCGGTGATTGGGTAGCCGCGAGCTGTCCGGACAAGAGTGCCAGCGCGCGGACGACGATCTCCGCACCTTTCAAGCGCTCCAGGCGGCCGGCGAACACGATGACCTTCGCGGCGCCGAGCTCCAGCCGCGCCCGCAGGGCCGCCGTCGGACGAGGCGCAAACAGGCGAAGATCGACGCCGGGCGCCACGACGACGACCTGGCCGCGCAGCGCGCCGTACAGGCGGACCAGGTCATCAGCCTCCTGGAGGCTGGAGGCGATCAGCCGGTCGGCGTTGCGCACGATGGTCTGCTCGACCGCGATCCGGTGATCGGGCTCCACCATCGCGCCCTCGGCGGCGCGCTCGTTCTTCACCCGGGCGAGGGTGTGAAAGGTGTGGAACCAGGGCAGCCGCCACTCGTCCCGAAGCCTGGCGCCGACCCAGCCGGATAGCCAGTAATGCGTGTGAATCAGCTGGTAGCGGGCGCGACGCCGGCGCGCCTCGTCGACCACCGCCTGGGTCAGCTCGGGAAGCAGATCGAAGAGCCGGCCCTTGTCGATCTCCTCGGCAGGGCCGACCGCGAGCCGGGTGACCCAGCTGCCTTGGGCAAGCCGCACTCGGTCTGGGCCGGAAGCGCTCGAGCGCCGGGTGAAGACTTCGGTGGGAATGCCGCGCCGGCTCAATTCCTCGCAGACCGCCCGCAGATAGACATTCATCCCGCCGTTTTCACCCGCCCCCAGGGGAGCGACCGGCGAGGCATGCACGCTGACGATCGCGAGCGGTTTCAGTCACACCCTCCTTGGTGCGGTGGTAGGACGCCTCTCATCGTCGCCGTTTCGTAGGCGTCCGGTCAACTTCAAATCACCACAAGCGGGCCGCGAACCCGCAGCAACCCTGCGGCGGCGCCGCGACATGGGCGCCGACGACCGGTCGTCAGGGGTTCGCGGGGATTCCCCGCGTGTGCTAGGGTGGTGCCGAATTCTTAGCCACCCTGGCCCCAACCCAAACCTACGATCCACCCACAGCCAGTCAATCCGCTAAAGCGCTTCCAGCTCCCGCTGCTGATCCTCACGCTGGTCTTTTGCTACGGGGTGATCGGCTACATGGTCTTCCTCCGCTGGAACTTCGTCGATGCCCTGTTCATGGTGCTCACCACCGTGACCACGGTCGGTTACGAGGAGGTGCATCCGCTCGGCTCGGGTGGCCGGATCTTCACCATGACGGTCATCGTCTTCGGGGTGGGCACCATGCTCTACACTCTGGCGACCTTTGGCGAGCTGCTCGTGGAGGGGCATCTCGCCCGCTACGCTAGGATGCGCGGCATGGAACGCCGGACCGCCGGACTGTCAGACCACTTCATCGTCTGTGGCTACGGCCGGATGGGAATGCGGGTCTCGCAGGAGTTCCAGCAGATCGAGACCCGCTTCGTCATTGTGGAGAACAACCCGGAGCCACTCGAGCGGCTGCGCAGCACCGACCTCCTGTTCGTCGAAGGCGACGCCGCCTCGGATGCGTCGCTGCTCAAGGCGGGCATCCTGCGGGCCAAGGGGCTGGTCAGTGCCGTTGACTCCGATGAGCGCAATGTCTTCATCACGCTGACGGCCCGGTCGCTGAACCCGGCGCTGTTCATCGTGGCCCGTTCCTCCTATCCCGACTCGGTCGAGAAGCTGCGCCGCGCCGGGGCCAACCAGGTCGTCTCGCCCTACTTGATGGGCGCCCACCGAATGGCGGCCCTGGCCGTCCGGCCGGTCGCCGTCGACGTCCTGGATACGGTGCTGCACGGCGAGAACATCGACCTGGTGGTCGAAGAATTCCTGGTGCCATCCAGCTCAAAGGTGCTCGGCCGGGCACTCCGCGATTCCGGCATGCGGGAGGCCGGCGCGAACGTCCTCGCCATTCGAAAACGTAACGGCCAGCTGCGCATCAACCCGCCCGACACCCAGGTGCTGGAAAGCGACGACCTGCTGGTCGCCATCGGAACCCGCCAGCAGATGAGCGCCGCGGAACGGCTGCTCTGACCCCGGCCTAAAACGCCTCGAGCCGGGCCCGGTTTGTCAATGAAACGGTTGCTCTTTCTGTTCTCGGATACCGGCGCCGGCCATCGGGCCGCGGCGGAAGCGGTCGCCGCCGCGCTGGCGCTCCGCTATCCCAACCGCTTCCAGGTCGACTGCTTCGACCCCATGGCGGATCCGCACCTGCTGGCCGGCCGGTTGACCGCCCTCTATGGACCGGTGACCCGCCGACTCCCGTTCCTCTGGAGTGCGGCCTATCACGCCACCAACCTGCAGCCAACGGTGCGCCTCTTCCAGCACAGCATCGGCCGCGGCCTGCGCCGCAAACTGCGAGCGGCCCTCGAACCCCGCCCGGCGCTGGTGGCGAGCTTCCACCCGCTGCTCAATCACGTCGCGGTCGACGTGATGCCCTCCGGAGTGCCGCGAGTCACCGTCATCACCGATTGGATCGACTTCCACCAGGCCTGGACCGACCTGAAGGCGGACTGCATCATCTGTCCATCGCCAGCGGCCTACGACCTGTGCCAGCGGCGGGGCGTGCCCGCCGACCGCCTGGTGCTGGCCGGCCTGCCGATTCACCCGCGCTTCCTGGACGCGATTCGGCGCACGGGCGACAAGCCGTCGACCCGGTTGCGGCTTCGCCTTCGACCGCACGCGCCCACGGTGCTGCTCGCCGGCGGTGGGGACGGAACCGAACCGTTGCGGAAGTACGCCGCCGCGCTGGCTCGTTCACCGCTCGACATCCAGGTGCTTGCCGTGTGCGGCCGCAATCAGGCGCTGGCCCGTCGGATCCGGGAGGACAACCACGCCGGGGTTCATGTGTTCGGGTTCGTCGACAACATGCCGGAATTGCTGCTCGCCGCCGACCTGCTGGCCACCCGGGCAGGTCCGGGCATCATCGCCGAGGGGCTCAGCTGCGGTTGCCCCCTGCTGCTCACGGGCTACCTCCCGGGCCAGGAGCAGGGGAACGTCAGGGAAGTGGTCGCCCGAGGGCTGGGGCGCTACGTGCCGCGTCCGGACGATCTCGTCGACGCCGTCGGTGAGTGGTTCAGAAAGCCCCCGGAGGAGCGGCTCCAGGATGCGGATCGCGTCCGCGCCGCCGGTGACCCGCTGGCGGCCTTCACCATCGCGGACGTCCTGGCGAAGTTGAGCGGCTGACCTACACGGCGGCACTCGGGCACAACAGCCGGAAGTCGCAGCCGGAACATTTCATCCGATCGGGCTTCGCCGGGAACCGGTCGGCGCGAATGCCCTCGGCGACGTTGACGATGGTCTGGCGGTCTTCCTCCAGCCGATCGGTCGGTTTGTCGACGGTGACCCGCGCGCCGGTTTCGAGGTAATAGTAGGAAAGGCTGAGGGGATCGAAGCGGAAGACCTCGCGGGCGGCCAGCGCGTAGACGCCGAGTTGCAGGTCGCGCTGCAGCTCCACCGCCCGCTTCGCCGAGCCGGTCTTGTAGTCGATCACCTCGTAGCTGCCGTCCGGGTGCCGGTCGACCCGATCGATGCGGCCACTGAGCCGCAGCCCGTCGACCCGCAGGCTGAACGGCTGCTCCAGCAGCAGTGGCTTGCTGAGGTCTCCCGCGTCGAGCGCACGCCGCAGGTAGGTGCGGCCGAGGTCCTGCAACGACGGCGCCTGCTCAGGTGCGCAGAAACGCTCGCGCGCCCAGGCGGCGACATAGGCGGCATCGAGCATGTCCCAGGTCAAGGGCCGATCCCGTTCGATGCTGCCCAGCGCATCCTTGAGCGCCTCGTGGAGGATCCGGCCGAACTGCATCTGCGGACGCGGGCGGGTCGGCAGCCGGAACACGAAGCGGTACTGGTACATCTGCGGGCAGCGGAGATAGGTATCGACCTGGGTGTAGGAGAGGGCCGTGATCGGCGGCGCGTCGTTGAGGGGGAGCTCGACCTGTCGAGCGACCTCGACCGTTCCGCTCAGTGGCGGCGCGAGAAGCGATGCCGCAGCCAGCTCGCGCGCCTCATCGCCTCGGATCGGCGTGAGGAATCGCGACGGTCGCCAGTCCTTGACGCCTTCGTACCGCCCGGCCAGCGTGCAGACAACCTCCTCGCAGGCTCGCGTCAGGGCGACATAGGCCAGCCGCCGCTCTTCGGCCAGGTGCAGCTCAGCCGGTGGCAACTGCTCTTTCAGCAGCTCGTTCGGAAGGGACAGGCCTTCGCTGCGACGGTTCGAGGGAAACCGCCCCTCGACGAGGTGGGGCACGATGACGAGGTCGAACTCCAGTCCCTTCGCCTGATGCACGGTCATCAGGTGGACCGCGTTGACCGTGTCATCGAGCGGCGCAATCTCTTCGTCGGCCTGCGCGGCTTCCGTCGCGTCGAGGTGCTTGAGGTAAGCGGCGAGGTGGTGGTCCGGGTGTTCATCGCAGTAGCCGGTGATCAGTTCGGCGAGTTTCTGCACGTTCGCACTGACCTGGAGGCGCTCGATCGGTCCGGCGAAGCGCTCGAGATCGAGATATCGGGTCTGCTCCATGACCTCATAAAAGAGGTCGTCCACGCCCAGCCGCAGCGCCTTCGCGCTGAAGCGCCGAAGGTCCGCCGTCAGGTGGCGGGCCCCCTGCTCCTCGACCTCCGCAAGGACGTCGAAGAACCGTCGACCATCGTCGCGAGCCCGGCGAGCCCAGCGACCCGCCTGCACCGGGTCAACCGCGTAGCGAGGCAGGCTCAGCAGGCGCATCAGGCAGACCGTGTCGTCGGGGCCGTCGATGGCGCGCAAGTAGGCAAGGCAATCCTTGACCTCGGGCTGCTGGTAGAAGCCACGACCACCACTCACCTGGTAGGCGACCCCGATGCGCTGGAGCGCGCGGGCGAAGTTATGCAGGTGGGCGTTGGCCCGTAGCAGGATCGCGATCCCCCGAGGCCGGTGGCGTCCCATGTCGATCGCCGTTTTGACGAAGGCCGCCACGGCATCGGCTTCATCGGTGACGCTGGCCGCGGTCAGCACGCTGACCGGAAGGCCCTCGCCGCGGGTCGCCTGCAGTCGCTTCTTCAGTCGATCCGGGTCCTCGGCAATGAGGCGTCCCGCCGCTCGGAGGATCGGACCACGGCTTCGGTAGTTCTCCTCGAGGCGAACGACAACGGCGTCCGGATAGACCGCCCGAAAGCGGCGCAGGTTCGCCACCGACGCGCCCCGGAACTTGTAGATGCTCTGGTCGTCGTCGCCGACCACGCAGAGGTTGCGATCGGGCCCCGCGAGCAGCTCGAGCAGGCGGCTCTGCGCGAAGTTGGTGTCCTGGAATTCGTCGACCATCACGTGCGCAAAGCGCAGCGCTTGCCGGGCTCGAACGGCGGGCTCGTCCTGGAGCAGTTGCACGCTGTAGAGGATGGTGTCGTCGAAGTCGAGGCGGTCCTCGCCCAGCAGCCGCTGCTGGTACTCGGCATAGACCCGGGCGGCCTCGCGCTGGGCGTCGACTACCGGGTCCTCGGCCGGTGCCGTCGTGCTCGCCCACGCCTGGAATTCCGGGGGTGATACGAGCTCCTGCTTGGCTCGTTCCACCAGTTTCAAGAGCTCGCCGATGCGCTCATACGGCCGCTGGGCGTGGAACAGATGCGCCGGACGTTGCGCGAAAAGGACATCGCGCATCAGCTCCCATTTGCGCACCTCCGAGACGACACGAAACCCTTTCGGCACGCCGCACAACCAGCCTTCCTCTTCCAGAAATCGCTGCGCGAACGCGTGGTAGGTCATCACAAAGCGCTCGGCGGCCGGCAGATAGTCTTCCTGCTCGACACGGTCCAGCACCTCGCGGGCCGCCTTTTCCGTGAAGGTCAGCAGCAGGATCCGCTCCGCCGCGATGCCCTCCTGACGCAGCCGGCGATAACGCTCCACCAGCACGCGGGTCTTGCCGGTGCCGGCCCCGGCGACAATCAGGAGGGGACCCGTGAGGTGCGCGACCGCCGCTTGTTGCGCCTCGGTCAAGGCTGTGTCGCTGCCGATCACGAGGGCGGGCCCGACTGCCGGATCCTGATGTCGCGCACCGCCGGCGCGCCAATCAACCCGTTGAGTCGCTCGATCAAGGCCATGCGCTCGAGATGGAGCTGGTGGGCGAGCGGGGTGCTGCTGGCCGACACCCAGAGGATGCCGCCGGTGAGCTTGAGGGCGCGCGTCTCGCGAGCCAGGTGCGGCCCGACCAGCTGGGGCCACAGCCAGAGTGCCTGCGCCTCACGGGTGCGCCGCGAGATGCCAAGCGACTTGAGTGCCCGAGGGAGCGCCTCCCCGACCCTACGCACGGACGGTGCCGCGCTCCACGCGAAAGACGGCCGCCCGTTCCAGGATCGACCTGGGCAGGTCGTTGAGATCGGCTGAGCACCGCGCTTCGTTGTTGGCCCTGGCTGGCGAACAGCCGCGCCTCGTGATCTTCGAGCCACACCTCGACATCGTCGCGCTGCGGTCCGACAACTGTCTGTCCGCGTCCAATCTCTTCATCCCGGGCGTCCAGCATGGCCGCTTTGAGCTGCTGGCTGACCAGCTCTTGCGGCGCCTCGCCGATCCGTGCCCCGGCTGGCCGATAGCGGAGCTCGAGCCGCTCTCGATCATCGCTAAGCTCCCGGTGATAGGCGGCCGCAATCGGCTGCAACTCCAGCAAGCGACGTTGCCGCTCGACCATGATGGTGGCACCCGATTCGGCCAGGGCGTTGGTCCAGTAGTCGAGCGCATCCGTGGATTGGCGGCCCTCGCGAATAGCACGCAGCAACGCGTTGCGTTGCTCGAGCACGTGCGAGTAGCGATTCAACTCGCCCGCGTGATTGCCATCGATCTGCGACAGCAAGGTGTTGAGAAAGCGCCGGCGGCCCTCGCCAGAGCCCTTGATCAGCTGGAGGTCATCGGGCCAGAAGAGCACGACGCGCAGGGCGCCAATCATGTCAGTCGATCGGCGAGGGATACCGTTGACCGTGAATCGCCTCGAGGCCCGGACGCCACCCTCGCTGGGATTGAGGATGATGCGGACCTCGAGCGCATTGCGACCGGCCTCGGTTTGCACGCCGCAGGTTACGCGAGCTGCATTCTGGCCGAAGCGCACCACTTCCGCGGCTTGTTGCGTGCGCGGCGAGCGCGTCAATGCGGTCAGCGCCACGGCCTCCAGCAGGTTGGTCTTTCCCTGGGCGTTGCCACCAAAGAAGACCGTGGCGGAGCGCTCTAGCCCCAGGTCGAGCTCGGCGTAATTTCGAAAGTCGAAGAGTGAGACGTTGGCCAGGAACACGCGGTCTGGTCGCGCCTACATGGCCACTCTGACCGGCATGATGATGTAGAGGTAGCTATCGTTGCCGACCGGCTTGACCAAGCCCGGATTCAGTGGGCCGGTGAATCCCAGCTGCACCTCATCACTGCCGATGATGGCCAGAACGTCGAGCAGGTACTTCGAGTTGAAGGCCACCTGCAAGTCCTGGCCGTCGATCTTCGCCTCGACGGCGGCGACATTCTGGCCAACCTCGCTGGTATTTGCGGTCAGGGTCAGCTTGCCGCCCTCCGCCTTGAACTTCACGACGTTGGCGGCATCCTTGGAGAACAGCGAAACCATTTTGGTGGTGAAGAGCAAGTCCTGGGTCTTGGCCGTAATGGTGGTGGTGCTTTGCCCCGGGATCACCTGCTGATAGTTTGGATAGGTCCCCTCGATCAACCGGCTCATCAACTCGATCTCTCGCGTTTTGAAGAACACCTGGTTCTTCTGTGAACCGACGGTAACCTCGATGCCGTCATCGCCGCCTTTGAGAATACGGCTCAGCTCGCTGAGTGCCCGCGCCGGGATCACGATCGTCTCCCCCTCTCCGGGCTCGGCCTGGACGGTCAGGGTTTTGACCGCCAGTCGATGGCCGTCGGTGGCGGCCAGTGTGGCCTTGCCGCCGTTCAACTGGACGTAGACGCCGGTGAGCACCGGGCGGCCCTCATCGTTCGACGCCGCGATCACGGTCTGCTCGATGGCATCCTTGAGTTCCGCCTGGTCGACCTTCACCTTGCGGCCATCGACGCCGGCTGGCACCGGAGGGAAGTCCGCCGGGTCGATCCCGCGGATATTGGCATCGAAGCGGTTGCTTTTCACCGCGAGCGATTGGGTCTTCTTGTCCAGTGTCATGGAGAGCGGCTCATCGGGATGGGCCGTGACGAAGTCGGTCAGCAGCCGTGCCGGCACCGTGATCCCACCCTCTTCCTGAATCTGAGCCGGGATTACCTGGCGGATGCCGATCTCCAAATTAGTGGCGGTCAACTGAAGACCGGTCTCGGCGGTCTGGAGGAGCACGTTATTCAGGATCGGTAAGGTGGTTCGCGACGAGACCGCACGCGAGACGACCTGCAATCCCTGTCCGAGATTTCCGGCGGTGACGGTGACCTTCATGATGCTCCTTGTCTACACGACCCCGTTAATAGAAGGCGTTAATTGAGAAGGAAGCCGAAGTCGTAGGGCAGTGCACAACAGGGAAAACCCCCTTCCTTACGTTCGAATCCGGCCAATTATAGGCTTCACAAACTGTGCGCTGGTGACTCGCGAATCCCCAAGCAGCGGCCATTCCAACAGTATCCACGTCCCTCGGAGGCGTCTTCCACAGGGCTAATGGGAGTAGAGGATCTCGCGAATTTTGCGCAGGTCAGACTGGAGTCGCTGGTCCTCTTTTGACTCGGTATTTATCTTTTCGTAGGAGTGAAGGACTGTCGTGTGGTCCCGCCCCCCAAAAGCCTGGCCGATTGCGGGCAGGGATGACGCAGTCTCCTCACGAATCAGGAACATCGCGACCTGGCGCGGGAACACAATGTGCTTGTCGCGCCGCTTGCCCTTCATCTCCTCCAGGCTGATGTGGTAGAAGTTCGCGACGGCGCGCGAGATCGTATCGATCGACAGGGTCCGCGTGTCCGTGGATGGGATGACATCCTGCAATAACCTCGCCGCCATGTCGACGTTAACGGCGCTGCGATTCAAGGAGGCGTGGGCGATGACCCGGATCAGGGCGCCTTCCAGTTCGCGGATATTCCGCTGGATTTTGTGGGCGATAAATGACAGCACATCCTCCGGTACCAATCGTGCATACGGGCCGACCTTCGACTTCAAAATCGCGACGCGCGTCTCAAAATCTGCCGCCTGGATATCGGCGATCAGTCCCCACTGGAATCGCGAGCGCAATCGATCCTCGAGCGTCGGAATCTCCTTCGGAGGCCGATCGGATGAGATCACAATCTGACGGTTCAGTTCATGCAACGCGTTGAAGGTGTGGAAGAACTCTTCCTGGGTCCGGTCCTTGCCGGCGAGAAACTGGATGTCATCGACCAGCAGAACGTCGACCGTCCGGTAGCGGGTCCGGAAGTCATGCATCCGCCCTTCCTGGATCGACGAGATCATCTCGTTCATGAACCTCTCGCTGGTGACGTAGGCGACTTTGCGACGGTGGTGCTTCTCCAGGACCGCATGGCCGATGGCATGCATGAGATGCGTCTTGCCGAGGCCGACTCCGCCGTAGAGAAAAAGCGGGTTGTAGGCCTTTGCCGGCGTTTCCGCCACGGCCCGGCAGGCAGCGTGCGCGAACCGCGAGTTGTTGCCGACCACAAAATGTTGGAACTGAAACTTCGGGTTGAGTTGCGACGCCTCCGTGAGCTCCGGTTCCTCCTCCGCGGGAACTGGCTCGTCCGCCACGGCCACCGCGGCCTTGCGGCTCGCCGGTTCTGCCTGTGCTGCAACCACTTCGAAGGCCACGCTGACGTCGCCAGACACGATCGCCGATAGGGTCTCTTTGATCATCACCAGGTAGCGATCCTCCAGCCAGTCCTTGGCCAACTTGGTCGGCACGCCAATTTTGAAGGCATTCTTTTCGCGGCCGACGAGGGAGGCATTCTTGAGCCAGGTTTCGTAACTTGGCTTACTGAGCTGGAACCGAAGTTCCTCCTGCGCCGCCTGCCAGATCTGCTCCGGATTCATACGCTCCTCCACGCACACAACAAAAGTCGCTTGGTTGGAGAGCAGAGCCGGACTGCGCGGTCGACGCGCCGACGGAAACAAGGCCCATGGACGGCGTTAGCGGGGACTCAACTTATGCACACACTTCCCACAGGAGTGGAAAAGTCTATCGAGGTCTCCCCAGCCTCGTGTGCATAAGTTGTGGATGCTTGGCTGCCGTAGCTCTCCAGGGCAGCGGGAATGATAGCAAATGGTTTTTGGCCGTGCAATACGAATATAGGTGTGGAGTCCGGAAGTCGCCGGCGGCCGTGCGTGGTATGGTTAGCCGCCGGAAAGCCCCTACGAGATGAAGCGTACCCATCAACCCAAGAAGCGGCAACTCCAGCCGGCGAGCCCGCTAAGTCGCCTGCGCGAGCGGGTGCCGCGTCAGTCCCGGCTGCTTCGCTCGGCGGACTTCGATCGCACCTTACGCTCCGGCCGACGGGCAGCCTCGGGCTACCTGGCCCTATTCGTCAGCGATAATGAGCTTGGCCGGCCTCGAGTCGGCCTGGCGGTCAGCAAAAAGCTCGGCAACGCCGTAGTCCGGAATAGAATCAAACGGCGCCTGCGGGAGCTGATCCGGCCGATGGTGGCACGGGCGAAAGGCGGCCGCGACGTTGTAATAGTGGCGCGCGCGCAGGCGGTCGACGCCGAATTCGCGCGGCTGCGCCAGGAGATAGAAATGCTGTGGGCGAAGGGGTGGGGGGAGTGACGGCGGCGTCGCTCGCGTTCATCCGCGTCTACCGGGTGACGCTCGGGCCCCTGTTCGGCCTGGTTTCCGGCTGCCGCTATGCGCCAACCTGCTCGCAGTACGGCTACGAGGCGATCGCCCGCTACGGCTGGTGGCGAGGCTGGGGCATGGCGCTCCGCCGCATTGCCCGCTGCCATCCGTTCCACGCCGGCGGCTGGGATCCCGTGCCATGAGCACCATCGGCCAGCTCTGGCACCCGATCTGGTTGCTCTGGTGGACGGTAATCGGCGTCCCGATCCACGCGGTCCTGAAAGCGCTTCTGGCCTTCCTCAACGGGAACCCGATTGCGGACGCGATCGGACCCTTCGGCGTCGCCATCGTCCTGCTCACCATCTTGATCAAGCTGATCATCTCGCCGATCTTCCAGTACCAGCTGACCACGTCTCGCCGGGTCCAGGCGGAGCAGCGGCGGATCGCGCCGCAGCTGGCGGCCATCCGCAAGAAGTACAAAAAGGATCCACAGCGCCTCAACCAGGAGACGATGGCGCTCTACAAGGAGCACAACATCAACCCGCTGGCCCAGATGAGCGGCTGCCTGCCGGCGCTGATCCAGTCACCGATTCTGATCGCGCTCTTCTACGTCATTCGGGACGCGCACAAAACGCTCCCCATCCACGACTTCAAGTTCCTCGGCATCTCGCTCGACCACACGGCGATCCAGCCGGGTCAGTTCGTGGCGCTCGCCATCCTGCTGCCGCTGCTGGCGGGGCTGACGACCTTCGTCCAGACCAAGATGATGACCCCGCGCGGCGGTGTGGGCGCTCAGGATGCGACCCAGGCCGCCATGACCCAGAACATGACAATGATCATGCCGGTCTTCATCGGGTTCATCTCGCTCCAGTTCGCCGCCGCCCTCGCGCTCTACTGGGTGGTGAGCAACCTGTTCAGTATCGGCCAGCAGTACTTCATTACCGGCTGGGGATCGCTGTCCCCGCCGCGCTTCGGTAGGGGGAAAGCCGCATGAGCACTGATCGCAATACCGTCGAAACCACCGGCAAGACTGTCGACGATGCGGTCCTCAAAGCCCTCGAGGAGCTTGAGGAAGCCCGCGAGAACGTCGAGATCGAGGTGCTGGACGAAACCGCCGAGGAAGCCCGGGTGCGCGTCACCCAGCGCGAGACCTACTCGATCAAGGCTCGCCAGGTGGTGGCGGAACTCCTCTACAAAATGGGCATTGCCGCCCAGGTCTTCATCAAGAAATCCGAGGACCCGGTGATGATTGATATCGCCGGTGACAACCTGGGGTTGCTGATCGGCTGGCGCGGTGAGACATTGCGCGCCTTCCAAACCGTCGTCAACCTGATCCTGAACGAGGGTCGGGCGGACCGACGTCGTCTGGTCGTTGACGTCGAGCATTACCGCAACCGGCGGGAGGAGACCGTCAAGGAGATGGCGCTTAGGCTGGCCGATCGCGTGCGTCGAACCGGCGAGCGCGTGATGATGGATCCGATGCAGTCCTACGAGCGGCGGATCGTGCACATCACGCTCGAGAAGGAGCCGGGCATTCGAACGGAAAGCCAGGGCGAGGAGCCCAATCGGCGGGTGGCGATCCTGCCGGACGGCGCGACCGCGAACCGTCGCTCGGCCGAGCGGCCGATCCCGGCGCCGTCCCCGCCACTCTCGCCTCAGGGCACGGGGTACGGCGATCGTCCCCGCTATGGCGACCGGCCACGGTTTGGCGATCGCCCCCGCTTCGGCGAGCGCCGGCCGGGCTACCGCGAAGGGGAGGGCGGCGCCGAACCCTGAGGCCCCCCGGCGCCGAGCTGGGTGCGAACTCGATAGAGCGCCGCCGCCACCGCCTCCGCTGACAGTCCGTCGTCGAGGGCGTCCTGCGCCCGCCGGACGCCCTGTCGGAGCTGAGGCGTGGACGCGACCGCGGCCAGTCGGTTCAACTCGCGGGCGAGCTCCTCGGGTACGCCGGCACCTGGATCGGCGTCGGCATAACTCCAGGCCTCGACCCGGCCGATCAGCCGTTCCAGCCGGCTTTCGAATTCAGATTGTCCCTTCACGCTAGAAGCTTCTCTTATAGACCCGGACCCATAAGAACCCCGGCAACGCTATCGAAAAGTCGGGAGGTGCGGGCACCCCTACGATATACTCAAGCCGTGCCCCCGTCGTCTCCTCCGTATCGCCTCGCCACCTTGCCGACCGGGGCCCGGGTGGTCTCCACCGAGCTGGCCGACCGCCCTTCGATCACGATGGCGATCATGTTCAAGGTCGGCTCCCGCTACGAGTCGGAGCGCGAGGCGGGGATCAGCCATTTCCTCGAACATATGTTCTTCAAAGGCTCGGCCCGCTACGGCGGCGCCAAAGAAATCGCCGAGGCCATCGAGGGCGTGGGGGGTGTACTGAACGCCGCCACGGACAAGGAGCTGACGATGTACTGGGCCCGCGTCCCCAAGACCAAGGCCAAGTTGGCCATCGACGTGTTGGGTGACATGCTGTTCCAGCCACTGCTCGACACCGGGGAGCTGGAGAAGGAGCGCCTGGTGGTGCTCGAAGAGTTGCGGATGTACCAGGACAGTCCGCAGGAGTACGTGCACAGCCTGTTCGAACAGATCAGCTGGCCGAACCATCCGCTGGGCCGCGATGTGGGGGGAACCGAGGGCTCCGTGCGCGCGCTGACCCGCGATGACCTGCTGCGCTACCTCGACGAACACTACCTGCTGCGCAACCTGGTGGTGACCATTGCTGGACCGGTGACGCACGACGAAGCCATCGGGCTGATCGCGCCCTACCTGAAGCCGCGCGGCAACGGCGCGCCGCCGCCGGCGTTCCTGCCGTCCGTGGGCAACGGCCTCAAGCCCAACGTCCTGCTGAAATCGAAGAAGACCGAGCAGGCCCACGTCGTTCTGGGCGTGCACGCCCCCTCTTACATGGACCGTGATCGCCACGTGATCGACATGCTCAACTGCGTCCTGGGGGAAGGGATGAGCTCGCGACTCTTTCTCGAAGTTCGCGAAAGGCTCGGCCTGGCTTATGACGTCCACTCCTATGTCAACAAGATGTACGACAGCGGCGTGCTCGGCATCTACGCGGGGACCGAGCCGCGTCAGGCGGCTCGGGCGGTCGGCGCGATCGTGGGCCAGTTGCGCCGGCTGTGCGAAGAGCCGGTCAGCGCCGCCGAGCTGACTAAGGCGAAGGAGTTTTACAAGGGTCGCCTGCTGCTGCAGATGGAGAGCACCAACTCGGTCGCGACCTGGTACGGGGGGCAGGAGGCGCTCACCGGGCGGATCGAGGACACCGACCAGACGGTGGCGGAGATCGATGCGGTGACGGCGGACGACATCCGGCGGGTCGCCCGCCAGCTGTTCAACCAGGCTCTGCAGTTGGCCGTCATCGGACCGTTCCGTAGCGAAGCGCCGTTCCTGAAGCAGATCGCCTGACCGAGATCGGCGCGAGTTGTGCGAATAGGACGGTAGAATGAGTCGCCCGCGGATGAAGTTGAACAGCTAAGGATGGCGCAGTCGCAGATGGCGCAACCGCCGGCGCCGGCCTCGTCACCGCGCCAGAAATCGTTCCTAAGGGACACGCTGGAGATCGTGTTCCTCGCGCTGGTGCTGTACGTGGTGATTCAATACGCCGTGCAAACCGTGCACGTGCTCGGCTCGAGCATGTACGCGACCTTGCACGATAATGACCTGCTGGTCGCGTCGAAGATTTCCTACAAGCTGCATCCGCCGCAGCGCGGTGACATCATCGTCTTCAAGCCGCCCGACGAGGCCAGCCGCGATTTCATCAAGCGGATCATCGCCTTGCCCGGGGAGCGGATCCATATCAAAGACAGCGTCATCTACATCAATGGCCAGGTGCTGCACGAGCCGTACCTGCCGGAACGGTGGACCTACAATAATCAGTGGCCGGCATCCGGCCAGGACCAGCTGATTCCCCCGGACGAATACTTCGTGATGGGGGATAACCGGAATCATTCGAGCGATTCGCGCACCTTCGGGCCGATCGAGCTCGATTCGATTCTTGGCAAAGCCGAAATCCGGATCTGGCCGCTGGGCCAGCTTGGGTTTCTCGGCGCCAAGCCGACGATCGCCACCGGACAGTAGAGGCATGCAACGGACGCTGGTGCTGGTAAAGCCGGACGGCGTCCAGCGAGGATTGGTCGGGGAAATCGTCCGGCGGCTGGAGGGGCGGGGTCTCAAGCTGATGGCGCTCAAGATGATGCAGGTCAATCGCGATCTCGCGGCCCGGCATTACGCCGAGCACCAGGGCAAGTCGTTTTACGACGGCCTGCTGGACTTCATCACCTCGGGACCGGTGGTCGCGATGATCTGGGAGGGCCGCGAGGCGGTCACGGTGGTTCGCAGCCTGATGGGAAGCACGGACCCCTTGAAGGCGGCGCCGGGAACGATTCGGGGCGACCTCGCGCTCGATCTGGGCATGAATCTCATCCACGGCTCGGACTCGCCGGCGCGGGCCGAGACCGAAATGGCGCTCTTCTTCAGCGGCCCCGAAATCCACCAGTACGACCGTACGGCGGACCGATGGATTCGCGAGTAGCGCCGTTCGTCGTGTAACCGGCTAGCGGGTCAGCCTGCTGCGCAGCGCCTCCAGCTCGTCATTGCTGTAAAACTCGATCGTTAGCCGCCCGCCCTGCTTGAGCCTGGTGAGAACGACCTTGGTGCCCAGCGCCTGGCGGAACTCCTCTTCGAGCGCCCGGGTCTGCGGATCCATCGCCGAGGCGCGCCGCGGACGCTGGACTCCCGCTTCGCTGAGCCGGGTCCGGACCCACTCTTCAGTCTGGCGAACACTCCAGTGCTCACGGATGACTCGCTCCAACCCGGCCAACTGCTGCGCGGCCGTCGGCAGGCCGAGCAGCGCGATGCCATGTCCCGCGGTGGTCGCGCCGCTTTCGATGGCCTTGACCGCTTGCTCGGGCAGGCCCAGCAGCCGCACACTCTGCGCGATCGTCACCCGGTTTTTGCCGATCCGCTCGCCGAGTGCCTCCTGGGTCAGGCCGAAGTCGCGCAGCAGCCGCTGCATGGCGCGCGCTTCCTCGATCGGATTGAGATCGGTGCGTTGCAGGTTTTCGACCAGGGCCAGCTCCAGGCGCTCCTCCAGGCGGCCACCGCTGCTGGGGTGGACGATCACCGGCACCTCGGTCAGTCCGGCGATTCCGGCGGCGCGCAGCCGCCGCTCACCGGCGATCAGTTCGAAGCCGTCCAGACCCTCGCGAACCAGCAGTGGCTGGAGAATGCCGTGCATCCGGATGGAGTCGGCCAGCTCCTGCAAGGCGGTTGGCTCGAAGCTTCGGCGCGGCTGCTCCGGGTTCGACCGAATGTCGGCGATCGGGATTTGGAGCGCGAAGCGCCGCCGGGACCGGCTCTCGGTCCCCAGCTCCTCGACGTACTCGCCCGATGGGATCAGGGCATCGAGACCCCGCCCCAGTCCGCGCCGTTTGTTCATCTGGCGATCAACTCCTTCGTGAGTTCCTGGTAGGCGACGGCGCCACGGGATGTCGGGTCGTACTGGGTGATCGGCATCCCGTGGCTGGGCGCCTCACTCAGGCGCACGTTGCGCGGGATGACGGTGCGGAAGGTCTTCTCGGGATACTGGGCGCGGACCTGCTCGGCCACCTGGATCGCCAGGGTGGTCCGGGGATCGAAGAGTGTCAGGACGATTCCGCCGATCTTCAGTCGCGGATTCAACTCGCGCTGGATCAGCTGCGTGGTGTGGGTGAGCGCCCCGAGCCCTTCCAGCGCGTAGTACTCACACTGGATCGGGATCAGCATGTACTCGGCGGCGACCAGGCAGTTCACCGTCAAGAGCCCGAGCGATGGCGGACAGTCGATGATGATGTAGTCGTAGGGGATCCGGAGCGCCTCGAGCGCGTACAGCAGCCGGCGTTCCCGGCGCGCCACGTTGATCAGCTCGATCTCGGCGCCGGCCAATGAGCGGTGCGAAGGCAGGATGTCGAGCCCGGCGACGCCGGTGGGGCGCACGATTTCATTGATGTCTTCGCCGTCAATGACGACGTTGTAGACACTACGGCTGAGCTCGCTCCGCACGATGCCCAGCCCGCTCGTGGTGTTGCCCTGCGGATCCATGTCGACGATCAGCCCGCTCAAGCCGAGTGGGGGAAGGTTGGCCGCCACGTTGATGGCGGTGGTGGTCTTCCCGACGCCGCCCTTTTGGTTGACGACTGCGTAGACTCTTGGCAATTTGCTGGCTGGAACGTTGGACGGGATGCTGTCCGCGATTATACGGTCGGCTGTCGCGAACGCGCGTTTGCACAGGTGCTTTGTCTGTGCATAACTACTTGAGGACGTACGGAATCAGGCCGACCGCAATGTCGTAGCCGGCGTGGGTCACCATCCCGGGGAGAGTGCTGCCCGACTGGGCCCGCAGCCATCCCAACCCCAGACCCAGGACGAGCACCTCCAGGGTCGCGAAGCTGACCGCGTACTGCGTGTGCAGCGCCGCGAACAGGATCGAGGTCACGAGGATCCCCAGGCGTGGCTGCATCGCCCCGCGGAACAGCGTCTCTTCGACCACCGCCGCGAGCAGCCCGAGAAAAATAATCGCGCCCGGATTGTTGAAGTGGCTGAACAACACATTGCTGACGTCGGTGACTTTTTTCTGCTGCTCCGGTGCGACCACGCTCGCCAGCGACTCGATGCCGAAGGCTACGGCGAGGAAGACCGCGATGCCAAGGACCGCGACCAGCCACCAGCGCCTGGCGGCCGGCGGCGTGAGGCCGAGCCGCGCGATGGTTTCGCGCGGCGAGCGCCGGATGAAGATGCCGACTCCAACGAAGGCCAGCATGAGAAAGGGAATGTCCTGCGCCAGCAGCTCTCCGTAGGTGAGCGGAAGTTGCGACGTCACCTGCGAGCCGATTTGCTGGGCCACCAGCAATAGGCCCAGCACCACCGTCAGGTACATCACGGGCGAGCCCGGCCGGAGGGGGAGGATGCGCGCCAGCAGCCGCTGGGCCGCCGGCCAAAGATAGACCAGCCCGAGAATGCCGGCGGCCGCGAACGGGATCAGCGTCTGTAGTGAGGTTGTCATAGATGTAACCTTTCTTGGTAAAGCTGGAGGAACAATCAACGGGATTCCTGGCTCCCTTGCTACTCAACCCTGTTCCTCCAACCTCCGTTTAGCGGGTCAGGGATGGCTCGTTGCTACGAGAACCGTTGAGTGGCTCCTGGACAGACACGCTGGTCGCCTGGTGTCGCATCATCTGGATCATCGGCTCGATCAGGTCAATGGGCAGCGGGAAGATAATGGTCGAATTCTTCTCCACCGCGATCTCGGTCAGCGTTTGCAGGTAGCGCAGTTGCAGGGCAGCGGGCTGCGAGCCGATCACTGCGGCGGCTTGCGCCAGCTGGGTCGAGGCAAGCGATTCCCCCTGGGCATGGATCACTTTGGCCCGCTTCTCCCGCTCGGCCTCCGCCTGCTTGGCCATGGCGCGCTGCATCGTCTGGGGCAGCTCGACGTCCTTGATCTCGACGGTCGACACCTTGATGCCCCAGGGCTCGGTCTGCTCGTCGATGATCTGCTGGAGCTGCGAGTTGATCTTCTCCCGGTTGGCGAGCAGCTCGTCCAGGGACGACTGGCCGAGCACGCTGCGTAGCGTGGTTTGCGCTATTTGTGATGTGGCATTGATAAAGTTCGCCACCTTGGTGACGGCATGGTTGGGGTCGACCACCAGGAAATAGATGACCGCGTTCACCTTGATGGTGACGTTGTCGTGGGTGATGACTTCCTGGGGCGGGACCTCGAGCGTGACCGTGCGCAGGTCGATCTTGACCAGCCGATCGATCCCGAACGGGATGATCAAGCGCAGGCCCGGTCCTTTCAGCGTCATCAAGCGGCCGAGCCGGAAGAGGACGCCCCGCTCGTACTCGTTGATGATCCGGATTGCCGAGCTGACGCCGATCAACACGACGATGACGATGATGCCGAGAACGATTAACGCGAAGATGCCCACTGGTTTCTCCTCTTCATACGAATACGCCTCATGGTACGGCGGTGGGCTTACGTCGACGCGGCCGGCTCACCCGGGACGTCGGTCGACTCCCGGATGCTCAGCGGTTCGACCTGGAGCCTGAGTCCGTCCACCTTGATCACCCGGACGGCGGTCCCCGCCGGAATGGTGCCGCCGAGCGAGCTTGCCTGCCAGAGGGCGCCGTTGACGAACACCATTCCCTTCGGGTCGAGTGGCTCGCGCACGGTCCCCGCGGCGCCGATCATGGACTCCTCACCGGTGGCATAGGGTTGGCGCCGGGCGGCGATCACCTTCCGCAGGATGAAGAGGAAGATGCCCGCGATGACGAGGACGGTGAAGAGTAGCAGTGGGATGTTGACGGCCTCCGAGAGAAATCCCGTGTCGATCAGCAGCAGCCCGCCGAGGGTCATCGCGATGATGCCGCCGGTGGTGAGCACGCCGTGGGTCACGGCCTTCAGGTCGACGATGAACAGCAGGATGGCCAGCAGAATCAGGATGACCCCGGCAATATTGATCGGCAGGTTGAAGAGGGAGAGCGCGGCCAGGATTCCCGCAATCACGCCGACCACGCCGGGGATAACCAATCCCGGGTGTGTGACCCAGAACCCGATGCCGATGATCGCCAGCAGGAAGAGCAGGTAGACCAGGTTGGGGTCGGCGACCGCTTGCAGAAACTGGTCGAAGCCGCCGAGATTGTATCGGTCGACGGCGGCGTGAGCGGTCTGCAGCGTGTAGGTATGGCCGCCCTTGACCACCTGCCGCCCATCGAGATCGTTGAGGAGGGTGTCGAGGTCGCGGCTCTCGAAGTCGACCACCCCCAGGGTGACCGCCTCATCCGCCGGGGCGTTGATGCTCTGCCGCACCGCCTTCTCGACCCAGTCGGCGTTGTGATGATGCAGCGTGGCCAGCGCCCGGGCGTAGGCCGCGGCATCGTTCTCGATCTTCTGGTCCTCGATGTCGGTCGCGGCGGATTGTCCGGAAGCGCTTGGGCTGGCGCTGGGTGCGGGGTTACTACCGCCGATGCTGACCGGGTGAGCGGAACCGATGTTGGTGCCGGGGGCCATCACCGCCAGGTCGGCGGCCTCGGTGATATACATCCCGGCTGAAGCGGCGCGGGCGCCCGATGGCGAGACGAAGATCACGACCGGGACCTGCGCCCCCAGCATCTTCTTGATGATGTCGCGCATCGACGTGTCGAGCCCTCCGGGCGTGTCCATTGCGATGATCAGGGCGGTGTCGTGACCCTGCACCGCCCGGTCGACGGCAGTGGAGACATAGGTGTCGGTGATGGGATTGATGACCCCGGTGAGAGTCGCCACCAGCACGTGCGGCTCGGCGGCGCGAGCAGGGATTACGGGCAGCAGCGCCGCCATCATGACGGCCGCGAGAAAGAGCCGACCGGCCCTCTTCACGACCTGATGATAGGCCTGTTCGCGTAGTGGGTCGCCGATAGAATACGTACGTGGCCCAGCAACCCGCGCAGCGACTTGTGGATCCTGAAGTCGCCGATTATCGAGCCCAGGTCGCCCGTTACCCACGTCTGTCCAACGAAGAGGAACGGCGGCTCCTTGCCACTCGCGGCCAGGACCGGGACGCCGCCAATCGGACGCTGATCGAGCACAACCTTTACCTGGTGCTGGAAGCGGCCGAGGCACGTAAGAGGCGGGGAGTGCCTTTCGGCGACCTTTTTCAGGAAGGGACGGTGGGCCTGATCTCCGCGGTTGAGCACTACAAGCCGGCCGAGGGCGACTTCCACGCCAGCCTGGTTCGCGTCATCGGAGCCACCATGGACGACGTGGTCGCCCAGACCGACGAGGCGCAGCGCAACGACGAAGCCTTCGTCATCGCCTGCCGCCTGCTCGAGTCGGCCCAGCGCTTGCTTTCCGGGCGGCTGGGTCGGCCCGCGACCCCGGCGGAGCTGGCCAAGCTGCTGCAATGGGAGGAGGCTCGCGTCAACGTCGTCCTGGAGATGCTGCGGGAGGCCCGCGTCGTCCACGATCAGGAGTTGGTTGACTACCTGCTCGAGCTGGATGGCGTCGACGACATCGACGAGATCCCCGGAATCGAGGCCTAGCATTTGGTCGTGACCGCCGAGCGGACGCCGCTCTACGAAGAGCACCTCCGCCTCGGCGCCCAGATGACCAACTTCTCTGGGTGGGTCATGCCGCTGCAGTACAGCAGCATCCGCGAGGAGCATCGCGCGGTACGGGAGGCCGTCGGGCTCTTCGACCTGTCGCACATGGGCGAGCTGCGCCTCACCGATGATGTCCTGGCGCAGCGCGTGGTCAGCCGTGATCTTGGCAAACTCCGCCCCGGTCGCGCCCAATACGCCATGCTCTGCAACGCCGACGGCGGCATCGTCGACGACGTCCTCGTCTACGCGATGGCCGATGGCAGCCATCTCCTGGTGGTCAACGCCGGCAACCAGGACAGTGACTTCGACTGGATCCGGTCGCACGGGGACGGCGCAGTCCTCAACGTTGGCCGCGACTGGGCGTTGCTCGGCGTGCAGGGTCCCCATGCCGTCGGCCTCGTACAGCGGCTGGCTGATCAAGACGTGAGCGCCCTGCGCTATTACGCTTTTGCCGAGGGCAAGGTCGCGGGCGTCACTGGCATCATCTCCCGGACCGGCTACACCGGCGAGGATGGCTTCGAAATCTTCTGCGCCAATCGCGATGCGTCCCGCCTCTGGCGCACCATGCTCGAGGAAGGGCGCGACGACGGAATTCGGCCGGCCGGATTGGGAGCCCGCGATACGCTGCGGCTCGAGGCGGGACTACGGCTCTACGGCAACGATATGGACGCGGCCACGAATCCGCTCGAAGCGGGACTCGACTGGACGCTCAGCCTCGACAGGGAATTCATCGGCAGGGACGCGATCCTGCGTGCCCGTGACAAGGGGCTTACCCGGATCCTCGTCGGCCTGCGAATGCTCGATCGCAGCATTCCCCGCCACGGCTACCCCGTGGTGAACGACGGCGAGCGGATCGGGGTCGTGACCTCGGGCAACGTCTCCTTCACGCTCGGCTACAACATCGCGATGGCCTACGTGCCGCCGACCCTGGCTGATCCGGGCGCACGGGTTGGCGTGGATGTCCGTGGGACGGCGGTGCCGGCCGAGGTGGTCGCGCTCCCGTTCTACAAGCGGCCCCATCCGAAATGAGACAAAGGGAGAAGCCATGCCAGACCTGAGCGGGATGCGATTCAGCCAGAGCCACGAGTGGGTCAAAACCGACGGTGACAGCGCGACCGTGGGCATCACCGAGTACGCGCAGTCGCAGCTGGGCGACGTGATCTACCTCGAGCTGCCCAATGTCGGGCAGACCCTGGAGCAGGGCGGCAAGCTGGGCGTTATCGAATCCGTCAAGGCGGCATCCGACCTCTACAGTCCGGTTGCCGGCCAGGTCAGCGAGGTCAATCAAGAGCTGAAGGAGCATCCGGAGTACGTCAACCAGGATCCCTATGGGAAGGGCTGGATCATCAAGCTTGCCGGCGTCAAGGACAATTCGGCGCTGTTCGACGCAAAGGCGTACGACGCGTTCGTGCAGGGTCAGTCCGGATCGTGACCTATCTTCCGAACGCGGACGCCGAGCGTGCGCAGATGCTGGCGGCGCTCGAGCTGGAGACCGTCGATGGCCTCTTCAAGCACCTGCCGGAGTCCTTGCGGATCAATCGCGTCGACCTGCCCGAGCCCCTCTCCGAGGTGGAATTGGTCCAGTATTTCCGCGAGCTCGGACGCCTCAACGTCCGCATTCCGCCTTCGCACAGCTTCCTCGGCGCGGGCGCCTCGCGGCGATTCAGTCCGGCCATCGTCAACCAGGTCATCTCTCGTCCGGACTTCTACACCACCTACACCCCATACCAGGCCGAGGCCAGCCAGGGCACGCTGCAGGCCACCTACGAGTTTCAGAGCATGATCACGCTGCTCACCGGGCTGGACGTCGCCAATGCCTCACTCTATGACGGCGCGACGTCGCTGGCCGAGGCCGCGGCGATGGCGGTTGCCCACACGTCCCGCCAGAACGTGGTCGTTGCCGGCGCGCTCCACCCGGAATATGCCCAGGTGCTGGAGACCTACGCGCAAGCACAGCACTACGAGATCCTGCGGGTGCCCAACGATCCGGACGGCCGCGTCGATGCCGCGAAGCTCGAGCAGGCCGTCACTGCGACCACGGCGGCGGTGATCATCCAACAACCGAATTTCTATGGGGTGCTGGAGGACCCGCGGCCGATCAGCGACCTCGCCCATGGCCAGGGCGCGCTCCTGATCGCCAGCGTCGATCCGATTTCGCTGGGATTGCTGGCGGCTCCGGGCGATTACGGTGCCGACCTGGCGGTGGGCGATGGCCAGCCGCTTGGGATTCCGCTGTCATTCGGCGGTCCTTACGTCGGGTTCATCGCCTGCAAAGAGGCGCTGCTGCGCCGCATGCCGGGCCGATTGGTGGGAGCTACCGTCGATGATCAGGGGCGCCGTGGTTACGTGCTCACCCTGCAGGCTCGCGAGCAGCACATCCGGCGCGAGCACGCCACCTCCAACATCACGACGAACCACGCGTTGATGGCGCTGGCGGCCACCGTCTACCTGGCGCACATGGGCGGGGGCGGTCTTAAGCAACTCGCCGAGCTGAGCGCCCAGCGCGCCCACGACCTGGCGGCCGGGCTTGCCGAGCGCAAGGGCTATCGGCTCGCGTTCAGCGGCCCCTTCCTCTGGGAGTTCGTCGTGCGCACCCCCTATCCGGCGGAGCAAACCCAGGCCTTCATGCTGGAGCGTGGCGTGCTGCCCGGCCTTCCGCTGGGCCGGTTTGTTCCCGAGCTGCCCGACGCCCTCCTGATTTCTGTGACCGAGCTCAACCATGGGCCGGCGCTCCAACGCTTTCTCGAAGTGCTGCCGTGAGTGAGCCGCTGCTCTTCGAGCTGGGCAGTCAGGCCCGGCCCAGCCCGCGCCTGCCGGCGGCGGGCGTCACCCTCCGACCCATCGATCAGCTGGTACCCGCCGGCCTACGCCGCTCCTCGCCGGTTCCTATCCCGTCGCTGAGCGAACCGGAAGTCGCCCGGCACTTTGGGCGCCTCGGCCGGCTAAATTTCAACCTGCACCAGGGCCTCTACCCACTGGGCTCGTGCACCATGAAGTACAACCCGGCGGTCAACGAAGCGCTCGCCCGGCTGGATGACTTTGCCGACCTGCATCCCTACCATCCACCGGCTCGAGCCCAGGGCGCGCTTCGCCTGATGTGGGAGCTGGAGCGCGCGCTGCTGGCGCTGACGGCGATGGATCGGATGAGCTTGCAGCCGGCGGCCGGCGCTCACGGGGAGTGGACTGGACTGCGCTTGATCCAGGCGTATCACCGCAGTCGCGGCGAGACCCGCGACGAGGTGCTGGTCCCAGACAGCGCCCACGGCACCAACCCGGCGAGCGCCACGCTCTCGCGGCTCAAGACGGTCGTGCTCAAGTCAGGCGCTAACGGACTGGTCCACCTCGATGACCTGAAGAGCAAGCTCTCGCCGAAGGTGGCGGCGATCATGCTGACCAACCCCAACACGCTGGGACTCTTCGAGAAAGACATCCTCGAAATCACCCGCCTCGCCCACGAGCAGGGCGTGCAGATGTATTTCGATGGGGCCAACCTCAACGCGCTCGTCGGGATCGCGCGGCCCGGCGACATGGGCTTCGATGTCGTGCATTTGAATCTGCACAAGACCTTCTCGACTCCGCACGGCGGCGGCGGTCCCGGGGCTGGGCCGGTCGGGGTAAAGTCCCACCTCGTGCCGTTCTTGCCGGTGCCGACCGTGGAACGCACCGACGAGGCCTTCCGCTTCGATTACGACCGGCCCCACTCGATTGGAAAGGTGCGGTCCTTCTACGGGAATTTCGGCATGCTCCTGCGTGCCTACGCGTACATCCGGGTCTACGGCAACACCATCAGCCAGGTTGCGGAGAACGCCGTGCTCAACTCGAGCTACCTGCGGCATCACCTGCGGCGATTCTTCGACGATGCCTTCACCGGGCCATCGATGCATGAGTTTGTCCTGACCGCGAAAAAAGCGAAGGCACAGGGGGTATCGGCCAAAGACATCGCCAAGCGCCTGATCGACCTCGGCGTCCATCCGCCGACGGTCTATTTCCCCTTGATCGTCCCCGAGGCCCTCATGATCGAGCCGACCGAGACGGAGTCGAAGGCGACGCTGGACGCCTTCGTCGAGGCGATGGGACAGATCGTCGACGAGATCGCGAAGAATCCGCAGCTCGTCAAGACCGCGCCGCATCAGGCGCCGGTAGGCCGCCTCGACGAGGTTCGCGCCGCCCGCCAGTTGGACCTGCGGTGGCGGCCGAAGACTCCTGCCGCGACGCCCGTAGCCGCCTCCTGACCGGGGCGGAGAACCCTGCCATTTTTGGTCCCACAAGGACCGATTTTTGAGCCCAAATTGGGTATAATTTGAATACGCGATTTGCTGAATCCTAAGGAACAAACGACGCCTGCCTATGACGCCAAGGCCATCCAGGTTCTGGAGGGTTTGGAGCCAGTCAGACGCCGTCCCGGGATGTACATCGGGTCCACCGATAACCGGGGTCTCCACCACCTCATCTATGAGATCGTCGACAACTCCGTTGATGAGGCGCTGGCGGGCTTCTGCACCCGGATTGAAGTAAGCCTCCATCAGGACGGCTCGGCCTCGGTCGCCGACAACGGCCGTGGCATTCCCGTCGACATCATGAAGGACCAGGGCAAGCCGGCCCTCGAGGTCGTGATGACGAAGCTGCATGCCGGTGGAAAGTTCGGTGGTGGCGGCTACAAGGTCTCCGGTGGGTTGCACGGGGTCGGGCTTTCGGTCGTCAATGCCCTGTCCGAGCGATTGCAGGTGACCGTCATGCGCCACGGAAAGCAGTACTCGCAGGAATACCGGCGCGGCGCACCGATGGCGGCCTTGAAGGTCGCCGGCAAGGCGGATACCACCGGCACCTACATCCGGTTCTGGCCCGACTCCGAGGTCTTCGAGGAGCTCGGCTTTCACTGGGACATCGTCTCGCACCGGCTGCGGGAGCTCGCCTTCCTCAACAAGGGCCTCACCATTCTGCTGCGCGATGAGCGCATCGATCTCGAGTACACCTTTTATTTCGAAGGTGGCATCAGCGCGTTCGTCAAGTATCTGAACCGCGACAAAGGCTGGGTCAACCTCCGGCCGCTGCACGTCGAGCGAGAGATCGACGGCAATACGGTGGAGGTCGCCTTGCAGTACAACCAGGGCTTCACCGAAAACGTCCTCGCCTTCGCGAACGACATCAATACCGTCGAAGGCGGCAGCCACGTCACCGGCTTTCGCTCGGCGCTGACCTCGGTCCTCAACAAGTACGCCCGCAAGGAGAACCTGATGCGCGAGCAGGACCCGAACCTCACCGGCGACGACGTCCGCGAGGGGCTGACGGCCGTGATCAGCGTCAAGGTGCGCGAGCCGCAGTTCGAAGGTCAGACGAAGACCAAGCTCGGCAACTCCGAGGTCCGCGGCCAGGTGGAGACCGTCTTCTCCGACGCCTACACCCAGTATCTCGAGGAGAATCCGCCGGACGCGCGACGGATCATCGAGAAATGCCTGGTGGCGGCGCGGGCACGCGACGCCGCCAAGCGCGCTCGGGAGCTGGTGCAGCGCAAGTCGTTGCTCGAGTCCTCGACGCTGCCCGGCAAGCTGGCCGATTGCTCCGAACGCGATCCCAGCCTCAGCGAGATCTACCTGGTCGAGGGCGATTCCGCGGGTGGCTCGGCAAAGGGCGCGCGCGACCGGCGCTTCCAGGCCATTCTGCCCCTGCGCGGCAAGATCCTCAATGTCGAAAAGGCCCGCGAGGACAAGATCCTCACTTCGGAGCAAATCCGCAACCTCATCACCGCCCTCGGCACCGGTGTCGGTGAGAAGTTTGATATCGGCAAGCTGCGCTATCACCACGTCATCGTCATGAGCGTGGCCGGTGATGAGCCGACGGTCGTACAGGGACCGGATGGCCGCCTCGAACTCGTCAAGATCGGCCCATTTATCGATGAATGCATCGAACGCGGCCGTGAGTATCGCCGCTACAACGTGATCTCGTTCGATGAAGGCACCGGTGAAACCCGATTCCGGCCCCTTAAGCAAGTCATCCGACATCGAAATCATGAGCCGCTCTATCGGATTGCGACTCAGTACGGACGGACGGTAACCGTTACCGGTTCTCACAGCGTCTACGTGCTCGATGGCGGTCGCGTTCAGCTCCGACGCGGCTCGGACGTGAAGGTCGGCGACCGCCTGGTGGCCTCAAAGCGATTGCCATCGCCTCAAATCCGGCCGCGACCCATCGACCTGTTGGAGACCTTTGTCAGAGCCGGACTGACCTCGGCCCTGTACATCAAAGGCGAAAGTGCACGAGCGCTCGCCGCCAGCCGGATGCTCGCC
>VBJI01000075.1 GCA_005880875.1 Chloroflexota bacterium | reverse complement strand
CGGCGGGACTTCGCGAACGACCGCCTCGAGGATTTCCTTGGTTCCGATCCCCTGGCGGGCGCTGGCCAGGATGACGGATTCGGCGGGCAGCCCGATCACCTTCTCGATCTCTTCGCGCACCAGCTCGGGATTCGCCTGCTGCAGATCGATTTTGTTGATCACCGGCACGATCTTGAGCTTGTGATCGAGCGCCTGGTGAACGTTCGCGAGCGTCTGCGCCTCGATGCCCTGCGACGCATCGACCACCAGGATGGCCCCGTCGCACGCGGCCAGCGCGCGAGAGACCTCGTACGAGAAGTCGACATGCCCGGGGGTGTCGATCAGGTTGATCTGGTACGTCTGGCCGTCATCGGCCTTGTAGAGCATGCGAACCGCCTGCGCCTTGATCGTGATCCCGCGCTCGCGTTCCAGGTCGAGCTGGTCGAGCACCTGCTCGACCATGTCGCGCGGCGCGACCGTGCCGGTGTACTCCAGCAGCCGATCGGAGAGGGTGGTCTTCCCGTGGTCGACGTGCGCGATCACCGAGATGGCGCGGATCAGCCGGGTCGGCGTGGACACGAGGGGAGTTTATCGGTCACAAAAGAAAAAGCCGGCCCAACCGGGCCGGCCTTCGCTGCCGCGTCGCCTACTTCTTTTGCACGTCAGGAGCGAGGTCCGGAGCTTCGAGCTCGTCGTCCTTTCGCTCACGCGTGGTCTGCGGATCGGTCTCGGCCGGATCGCCCATCGGTTCCTTGCCACCAATATCTTCGCGTTCGACGGACGGGTCCTTGACCATCGGTCACCTCCCGCGGAAAGTTAGCGCGAACTTACCGTATCACATGAGTGCATCGATATCAAGTTCCCGGCTTCGAGTCTTCCCTAGCTTCGCGACGCCCTGGAGGCGCTGGGAAGGTTCTGGGGGACGGCGCCAAGCTCGCGCCGGCCTCCCGTCTTGACGCGGTGTGCCAGCACCATGTCGGCCACCTCGTTGACCTCGGCCACGCCGACCTCCGCGACTCCCCGGTAGGCAGCCAGGGCCTGAGAGGCCTTGCGGCCCACCAGGTCGGCGCGATGCCCGTCAACCTGGAGGCTGACGTTCAGCTCCGCGAGCGCCCGCAAGATGCCGGCCGGCATGACGACCTTCGGGAACCGGGTGATCGCCTCCGCGATCCGCGTCCCGATCTCGGCGTCGCGGTCCGCAAAACGCTGGCTAAATGAGGCGGGGTCGGACTCCCACTCCTCGCGGCGCTCGACGATCTGCACCCGCTGTGCGATGTCCTTGATCCCCTCCACGTCGACGGTCAGGCCGAAGCGATCCAGCAATTGTGGACGAAGATCGCCCTCTTCGGGGTTCATTGTTCCCACGAGAATGAAGCGGGCTGGGTGCCAGATCGAGATGCCCTCGCGTTCGACGACGTTGACCCCCATGGCGGCGGCATCGAGCAGCACGTCGACCAGGTGATCGTCGAGCAGGTTGACCTCGTCGACGTAGAGGATGTTGCGGTTGGCTTCGGCGAGCACGCCCGGCTCGAAGCGCCGCTCGCCGCTCTTGATGGCAGCCTCGATGTCGATGGCCCCCACCACGCGATCTTCCGAGGCATTGATCGGCAGCTCCACCACCCGCATCCGGCGGCGCGCCCGCGGTAACGTCTCGCCACGCGCCAGGCGGTCCTGGCAATCCGAGCAGAGCGCTTCCGGTGCGTCAGGGTCGCATCGATACAAGCAGTCGGCGACCACGGTGAGCTCCGGCAAGAGTCGCGCCAGGGCGCGGACGGCCGTGGACTTGCCGGTCCCTTTTTCTCCTCGGATCAGCACGCCACCGATCGCCGGATGGATCGCGTTCAGGATCAGCGCCAGCTTCATTTTGTCCTGACCGACGATCGCGCTGAAGGGGTAAACAAATCGCTCCATCAAGCCGAACCCGTCCTTAGCATCTCACGCTGCACGCTGTCGACGATGGCGTTTTGCGACAGGTCGAACAGCCCGTAGTAGCGACCGCCGAGCCGCTCGGCCAGGTCGCCGCAGACATTGAAGGCATAGGCGCCATACAGACTTGTGACGCGGTTTCGCGGATATCCCGGCTGGCTGCCGAAGTCGCGCGTCGAGTCGATCACCATGGCGCGAATCCCCTCCTGCTTGATCTGACCCGCGGTCCGTTGCGCCTCGAGCAGCGGCTCCTCGCCGAAGAGGCTGATGTTGCCGCGACCGTCGCTGATCAGCACGAGCAAGGGATAGACCTGCGGATCGCGCAGGCGTTCGGTCTTGATCAGCTTCAAACCGGTCATCAGCCCATGCGTGAGCGGGGTCGTGCCACCGATGTTGAGCCGCTCCAGCCGGCGCTCGGCCAGGTCCACACTCGACGTCGGTCGCAAGACGACGCGGGCGTTGCGTCCGCTGAATGCCACCAGCGCCACCTTGTCCCGCCTGACGTACGCGTGGCGCAGCAGCGACAGGATGGCCCCTTTGGTAGCCAGCATCCTCTGCTCCGCATCCATCGAGGCCGAGGCGTCGACGACGAACACGATCAGGTTGCCGGTTTTTCGCTCGCGCACCTTCTGGCGGAGGTCCTGGCTCTCGAGCTGTAGTTGATTGGGAGCGTCGGGCATCGCCTGGCGCCGGCTCAGTTGATACGGTGCCGCCGCCCGCACGGTGGCGTCGAAGGCGACGTCGGTGACCTTTTCCGCCTGGGAGCTGCGCACGTAACGGCCTCGCTTCGTCTCGCTCTTGGTCGAGGTGCGCTTACCGGCGGCGCGCCGGGCCTGACGCTCGCGTGGCAGGTCGAGCTTCTTGACCGGGAACGTCCGCAGCTGGATGACGCTATCCGGCTCCGCCTCGACGGCTTCGCTGCTCGGCGACTCACGCGATTCAGCCGTGGTCCAGCCCTCGTTGGCCTCGCCGCCGGCGGCGCCCTCCTGCTGGGTCGCCTCCCCTCGAACGGCCTGCGCCGCCTCGGTTGGCATGCTGGACTGAATCTGGGCCAGCTGTTCCGCGGCGCGCGAGGCGAGCTCCTGCACCTGCGCCTGCTTGTCCGAGGCGAGTTCGCGACGACGGTGCGCCAGCGCCAGCTCGAGCGCCTCGAGGACATCGGCGAGCTCGACGGTGGAAGCCTGGCGCAGCGCGCCGATCGCCCGAGCGGTTCGGGCAACCACGAGATCGGCGCGGTGCCCGGCGACCGACCCGTCCAGGCAGAGGCGGGAGATCAAGGCGCGGATGGCGTTCGGCAGATTTACGCCGTCGAGGCGCGCGGCGGCGGCGACCAGCTGCTGGCGCAACGCCGTCTCCTGCGGCCCGAATGTCGCGTGGACCTTGCGGGGATCCTCGAGGAACTCCCGCTCCAGCTCCATGACCCGGAGCCGCTGATCGATGTCATTGGGCGTCTCGACGTCGACGCACAGGCCGAAGCGGTCGAGCAACTGCGGGCGCAGCTCACCCTCCTCGGGATTCATGGTTCCGACCAGGATGAAATGGGCCGGATGTACCACCGACATCCCCTCGCGCTCGACGACATTGACGCCCATCGCCGCCGCATCGAGCAGCACATCGACCAGGTGGTCGTCGAGCAGGTTCACCTCGTCGACATAGAGCAGGTTGCGGTTCGCCTCCGCCAGAATGCCCGGCTGAAACCGGCGGGTGCCCGCCCGAACCGCGGCCTCGATGTCGATCGAGCCCACAACCCGGTCCTCGGAGGCGTTGATTGGCAGCTCGACGATCCGCATTGGCAGCCGAACCACCGGCAGCGGACCAACCTTCACCCGATGCCGGCAACCGTCGCAGAACCGGGAAGGGATGGCGGGGTCACAGCGGTATCGACAGCCCTCGACCGCATCGTAGTCGGGGAGCAGCCGGGCCAGGGCACGAACCGCGGATGACTTCGCCGTACCGCGGTCGCCACGAATCAGGACGCCACCGATACCGGGATCGACGGCATTGAGGAGCAAGGCGCGCTTCATCCGCTCCTGGCCGACGAGCGCGGAGAACGGCAACGTCAATTCAAATGGCACAGTGTGAGTCTAGCCAGCCACGGTTCCGCGAAAACGTCCTAGAGGATCGAGGTTCGAATCCGCTACGGGCTACTCCCCGACTTCCGGCGCCCCACCCCTCAAATGGGCTTCACGGCTTGATGAGGGCCTGAATGTCCTCGACCAGCCGTGAATCGAGCGCCCAGGAACTGGGCGGCGTGCCCTCAACGTACACCAACCGGCAGCCCGTGCCATCCACGTGCACCGTCCATTGATCGTGATTGGAGTAGAGGAAGTGAAGCAGGAAGTACGAACCGTTATCGGCCGGGCACGAGCCAGAGTGATGGACGATGGGAAGGCTATTAACTTCCACGACCAGCCTGGCGACTGAACCCGCATCACTGATCGTCCTCACAACGACCGGTTCAGGTGGATTTTCAATTGTCACGGCCATCGGCGTCCCAGGCACGAGATCAGCGGAGGGCTGCGGCCGTAGCGCTCCGAAGTAATGCCCGACCAGCCCGCCAATCAGCAGACCCACCGCGACTGCAACAACCGCTGGAACGCGCTTCCCGGGCAAAGGATAGTCGAAACGAGGCTGGCGTGACGCGGCGCTCACGACGTGTCTAACGGCCGATTCTCTTCAACCATTTCCATTACGTCCATGGCCGCCCCACTTCATTTGTTCGAATAGTGTCCGCCAGGGGCTGCGGCCCCGGTTTTGGCGGCCTATGAAAAGATCTCACGACCGGGCGGGCGACGATTACCCACATGCTTGCTAGCCGCGTACGGGCGGCCTAGCAGGACACCCAGACGACGGGCCGCCAACCAACCCCCTCCACCCTGACATCCACCGTGGCGAAGGTGAGGGCGTTTACTTCTTGTGGGCCCAGCGGAAGGCAATCCGGGCGACCCCCCTCGTGCCACACGCCAATCGCGTCCCTCCACTTGACATTGGCAACAGGAATCGCGTACGCCCAGCCGTCGTCGCATGTTGCGGTGGCCTGGGTGGGTGCCGCATACGCCTTGCACGACCGTATGGTGACGCTCGAACGGTTGACGCCAACCAAGAAACCGATCAGCCCGACCAGGAGGCAACCCGACACCAGGATGGCCACCCAGCGCTTGTCGAAGGTGCGCTTCTGACCGCTTGCAGGCGCCCCTAACGGCTGGACCATGTATCTCTTCCTACCATTGGCTCGCGGCCTCTACGTATGTAACGTCGGGCGGGTCTAGAACCAGGTCCGAACTGGTGGAAGCCTCCGATGTCAGCGTTAGAAGAGATGAAAGGCCTAACTCCCGCCGCTGTCCAGTACGCCTGGTAGCAGCTTGTAGCGCTTACGAAACAGGGCGTCGAGGTGGTTGAGCAGGCGTGGGTGCGGTCATGCCACCGGTTGTTCACCGATAGCGTTCACGGATGGCTTTGCAGCTCGTCGACACCAAGCCGACGAGCTCGGGCGTTATGTTCGCGACCTATCGAGCGGCCGTCTCGCAGGCGACTTAGAGGTCGAGCTCTTTAGCGATGACCTCGCGCATGATCTCGTTGGTGCCGGCGCCGATAGGGCCCAGGCGTGCATCGCGCCAGGCCCGCTGGATCGGGTACTCCATCATGTAACCGTAGCCACCGTGGATCTGCAGCGCGCGGTCGGCGACTCTGACGTCAGCCTCCGTCGCGGCGATCTTCGCCATGGAGACCTCCTTCGTGCAGGGCAGCTGTTTCGAGTGCAGCCACAACGCGTAATAGGTCAGCTGCCGGGCCTGCTCGATCAGGAGCGCCATGTCGGCGATCTCGTGGCGGATCACCTGCATCGAGCTCAGCGTCTTGCCGAATTGCACCCGGTTGGCCGCGTACTCGATGGCCAGCTCGAGACTTCGCTGGGCTGAGGCCACCGCACCGATCGCGATCCAGAGCCGCTCCCACTGGAAGTTCCCGACTGCCAGCCGGAAGCCATTGTGCTCCTCGCCGAGCCGGTTCTCGACGGGAACCCGGCAGTCCTGGAAGACCAGCTCCGCCGTGTCCGATGCCCGCCAGCCCAGTTTGTCCAGCTTCCGTCCGACGCTATACCCGGGCGTGTCCCGCTCGACAACCAGCAGCGACAGGCCATGGTGTCCACCTTCCGGCTTGGTCCGCGCCAGCACGACGACCAGGTCCGCGTTGACGCCGTTGGTGATGAACATCTTGCTGCCGTTGATCACGTAGACGTCGCCCTCGCGGCGGGCGCTGGTCTCCACATGCGCGATGTCCGAACCGCCCGATGGCTCGGTGACTCCGAGGGCCACGATCTTCTCGCCCTTGATGGCGGGCGCCAGCCAGCGCTTGCGCTGGGCGTCGGTGCCAAAGTCATGGATCGGCGGGGTCGCGATCGCGACGTGGGCGCCGATCCCGGCCGCGACGCCGCCGGAGCCGCAGCGGGCCAGCTCCTCAAACAGGACGGCCTCGTAGATGACGCCGGCGTCCGTGCCACCGTACGGCTCCGGATACTTGAGGCCGAGCAGGTCGAGCCCGCCGAAGCGACGGAACAGCTCGGGCGGAAATTGCCCCGCCGCCTCCCAGTCGTCAACATGGGGCCGCACTTCGTTCTCGATGAAGCGCCGGACCGTGCCGCGAAACTCCTCGTGCTCCGGCCCGAAGAGGTGCGAGCGAGGCACTACGTTCGCCAGTAGTTGATGAACTCCGGGTATTGAGCGACGGTCGCCGTGGCGAGCGGTTCAGGTAGCCGAAGGAACATCCCACGGGCCTCGGCGAGGACCGTGCCGTCCCCCAGCTCGACGGCGCCGACCGCGTCGATGGCCCCGTCGCGTTCGCGAGCAATTTCCCCCCACACCCGCAGCGGCTGGTCGACGGGTGCGGGCCGGCGGTAACGGATGTCGAGCTTACCGGTCATCAGCCACTCGCCCCGCAGCGCGCCGGTGCGGCTCATCGTCTCGTCGAGCATGGTGGCCAGCACGCCCCCGTGCAGGACGCCCGGGAAACCCTGGAACCGCTCGGCGGGCTGGTAATCGGCGACGATCCGATCACCGTCGCGGTGGAAGGTCAGTTTGAGGCCGGATTCGTTCTGGTGGCCGCAGGCAAAGCAGCGCTGGTATGTGGTTTGATCATTGAGTTTGGCGGGGTCTTGCACGGCCGCGGACCAGTTTATCAGCCAAATCTGGAGGGCACCCGAACGTGGACCGACGATCGGAGGCGCTGGCGCAGTTACTCGAGACGGCGCTTTCGGAGCGGTTCGCCACGCCCGTCATCGAGATCCTGCAGGCGACGCCGATTCCGCTCGGGGTACTGGAAGCCCGGGATCTGCGAGTGCTCGCGATGAACGACCTGATGGCGCAGGTCTTCCATCGCCCGGACGCCGCCGGGCTCACGATTTCCGCGCTGCTGCCGCCTTCCCATCCGCTCTCAGACCCCCGTCCGTACCGCACGGTTGGGGTCAGCGGCCAGGCCTTGGCGGCTACTGTCGTGATCGACAGCCAGACCTGGGAGTGGTTCATCCAGCCCCTGAAAGGTGAGGCGCAATCGGTCGACCACTTCCTCACCGGCCTGGTCGCCAAGCCGGCGGCGCCTCTCGACCTGGACGTGGCCCGCCTGCGCGAGACCAACGCCGCCAAGACCGAATTCCTTAACCTGGCGGCTCACGAGCTGCGCACGCCGCTGAGCGTCATCCTCGGCTACGGGTCACTGCTCGCGCACGGCGGCCTGGGAGAAGAACACCAGGAACTGGCCGGCGCACGGATCTATGAGAAAGCGCGGCACCTCAGTCGCCTGATCATGGATATGAGCCTGGTTGGGCGGTTCGATGAGCTGGGCCCGTCGATGGTCAAAGAGGACATCGATCTGGTCGAGCTGGTGGAACCCATGGTCAAGGAGCAACAACGACGCTTCGCCGACCTGGCGATCGACCTCCGCCTCGACGTGCTGGCGGCGCCGGTGCGGGGAAATGGCTACTGGCTGCACCTCGCCATCCGGGAGCTGGTTGACAATGCCGTCCGTTTTCGTCCAGGTCCGACCGGCCGGATCGACATCAGCCTCGCCAGAGCGGACCAGCACTGGAGGGTGGCCGTCCTGGACGATGGCTTCGGGATCGAGCCGCAGCATCACGGGCAGCTCTTCAAGCGGTTCGCGCGGATCGAAACCGAGGCGACCGCGCACCTGGTTGGCTTTGGCATCGGCCTCTACATGGTGCAGGAGGTGGCCCGCGCCCACGGCGGACAGGTCACCGTGCAAAGCCAGCCCCGGGTTGGCAGCGAGTTCACGCTCGAGTTGCCGAAACGTGATAACGGCGCCGTGTGACATTCAGGAAGGCTCCGATCTATAGTTGAGGCGTCCGTAGGGATCTGCCCCCATGCTAAAAGTGCTCTTGCTGGTGGCCTTCGCCTATTTGCTCGGCTCGGTCCCGTCCGGCTGGCTGGTCATGAAGGTCTACCGCAACCAGGACGTGCGCCAGCTCGGTAGCGGCAACATCGGGGCCGCCAACGTGTTCCGCGCCGGCGGGCCGGGAGCCTTCGCCGCCACCCTGATCGCGGACGGGCTGAAGGGCTTCATCCCGGTAATGCTCGGAATCCTGCTTGGCCTGGGTGATCAGGAGATCGCGCTGGCCGCTATCGGGCTGGCCGCCGTGCTGGGCCATACGTGGTCGATCTATCTGCGGTTTCGAGGCGGGAAGGGCGTCGCCACCTCAGGCGGGGTTTTGCTGGCACTCGCGCCGGTCGCGCTCGTGATCGCCGGCCTCAGCTGGTTCCTGGTGGTCCGCCTGACCCGGCTGGCGTCGCTGTCGTCCCTGATCGCCGTGGCGGTCGGCTTCATCAGCCTGATCCTGCTTCACCTTGCCGGCTGGCAGGCCTGGCGCCCGGTGGGGTGGTCGGTGGTTGTCCTTGGTGTCGCGCTGGTGGGCCTCGTCCTCTACCGCCACCGGGGCAACATCGGACGGCTCGCCACCGGCCGCGAGCTGAAGATCACCGCCCACTGATGCCCGAACGGCCCGCGGCCCCGCCGCCTTTACGTTTCCTCTTTTTCGGAGCCGGCGCTGTCGGTTCCCTCCTGGGCGCCCGGATCGCCCACCGAGGCCGGCGGGCCCTTTGATTACGTCTTTCTGACCGTCAAGGGCTACGACACGCTGGATGCGATCGAGCAACTCCAGCCGGTCCTCCACCCCGGCACCATTCTCGGCAGTTTCCAGAACGGGATCGGTAACGAGGAGGCGATCGCGGCGGCCCTTCCCGACCAGGCGCTATTAGCCGGAAGCCTGACCCTCCCGGTCAGTCTCGATGAGCCGGGAACGATCCAGCTCCATTCGCGTCGAGGTGGCGTGGCCCTCGCTCCGGTCTCGCCGGAGGTCAACGCCGCCCCACTGGTACGCAAACTGCGCCAGGCAGGGTTGAAAGCGCGCCGGTACACGGACTTCCGCGCGATGAAGTGGTCAAAACTCCTCTTCAATCTTCTGGGCAACGCGCAGAGCGCGATCCTCGACCTGCCACCCAGCCATGTCTTCGCCGACAGCGAGCTCTTCCGCTACGAGCGGGCGGCATTCATGGAAGCGGTCACCGTGATGCGACGGATGCGGCTGGCGGTGGTCGCCCTGCCCGGCCTGCCGACCCCGGCACTCCGAAGCGCCATGAGCCTGCCACCGCTGCTGGCGCAGATGCTGCTTGAGCCGCAGCTCGGCGGCGCTCGCGGCGGCAAGATGCCATCCCTGTGGTGGGACTTGAGCCGCGGGAAAGGGAAAACCGAGGCAACCTATCTCAACGGCGCCGTGGTCGACGCCGGCCGGCGTTACGAGGTGCCGACGCCGGTGAACTCGGTACTGTGGGCGATTCTCGAAAAGTCGACGAAGCTCCCGGCGGAGTGGGAGCGCTACCGCCGGCAGCCGGATCGCCTCAAAGCGCTGCTCCGAACAGCGATCCGGCTCTAGCGTCGGGTCGTTCTAGGTTCGCGCCGGGCTCGTCCTCGATGAGGGCCGTCCCAGCGCGTAGAGCACCAGGTAGACGACGGCCGCGACGATGGCGCCGGCAAAGAAACTCAGGTCGCCGAGCTGCGGGTTGTTGGTTGGAACGGAGCCAAACCACAAGGGGAGCCTGAAAAATGTTTCTCCCTGGTCCCAGAACGGCGTGGTGGCGATGATCCCGGCCAGCATGGCCACAAACCCCTTCCAGTTCGCCCAGCCCGTGTCATAGAAGACCGGCTCGGGATAGTTGCCGCGGTGCAGGATGAAGTCGGTGATGACGACGGCCAGCCACGGCGTGATCCAGTAGGTGATCAACAGCAGGAAGTTCTCGTACTTGGTGCCCGGCGCGACGTTCGCCTGCGCCAACAGCCCGATCCCGAGGCCGATGGCGCCGAAGACGAGCGCAGAAATCGCCCGGCGCTTTTCGACGGCAAGCTTGATCCCCAGCGTAAGGAACGCCATCGAGCCAGAGTAAATATTCAGGACGTTGGCGGCGATAGCCCCCACCGCGATACCGAGCAGGACCAGCACCTGGAGCCAGACCGGCAGCGGATTGGTGAACAGCGGCGTTGGATTGTTGCCGAGTTGAGAGATGGTCGCTGCGGCGGCGCCGGCGATTTCGAGCACCGTGCAGGAAACGAAGACGCCGAGGCCGGCCGCCAGCGCGACGGCCCGGGGGTTGGAGTTCCTGGGCAGGTAGCGGCTGTAGTCGGAGGCGAACGGGTTCCAGCCGATGGCATAACCAAAGGCGATGAAGACCGCCAGGATGAAGGCGCCCGAGGCACCCCCGAAAGCGACCGGGGCCTTCGGGTTGAATCCGAGTCCGGGGTGCGCTTGCGCCAGAATGACGATGGTGGCGAGACCGAAAACGATGGTGAGGTAGGGGAAGATGATCCGCTCGAACGAGTGGATCATGTTGTGCCCGATGAACGCCACGATGACCTGGACGACCACGATGATGACGAAGGCGACGGGAAAAGCCAGCACGGCATTCTTGTTCACCACGGAGGTCAGGGTGATGAGGGCGAAGGTGCCGCTGACGCTGTTGACGATGAACCAACCGAAGCTCGCCGTGAGCCAGCTCAGCCCGGCCGGCAGGAAATTACCGAAGAAGCCAAAGGAGGCCCGCCCTTCTACCATCTGCGGGACCCCGAATCGCGGTCCCATCGTCGACAGGACGGCGTGGGTGATCGAACCCATCAGGCTGCCGATCGTGACGCCGAGGACCGTCGGCCAGAAGCCGCCGCCAAAGACCGCGATCGGCAGGACGCCCACGAACACTGTCGCGAACTCCATGTTCGGCGACATCCAGGTCCAGAAGAGCTGGATCGGATTGCCGTGCCGCTCCCGGTCAGGGATGTACTCGATACCGCCTGGCTCGACGGCGGCGACTCGAGTACCGTATTCGCCCTCGCGGACGGGTACCTGCGCTTCTATATCGCTGGTTGTGGCCACGGTCCTCTCCCCATTCCCATGTGTTCCGGTTGCCGGCTCCGAGCGAATTCTAGGGACTGGACCACTCCCTGTCCAGCACGCGTTTTACACTTCCTGCGTGCTCGATCTCCTGATCACCAACGCCCGACTGCCCCGTTCGACCTCGCCGACCAGCCTGGCGATCGAGGCTGGCCGGATCGTCCCGCTTCCGGCCGGGCGGGAGGCGCTCGACGCCAGGGAACGGATCGACGCAGCCGGCAAGCTCCTCACCCCAGCCCTCGTGGAGCCACACATCCACCTCGACGCGGTGCTCACCGTTGGCCAGCCCCGTCACAACCTGAGCGGGTCCCTCTTCGAGGGCATCGCCATCTGGGGCGAGCGCGTCAAGGACCTGGACGCTGACGACGTCAGGCGGCGCGTCGCCCAGGTACTGCGCTGGCAGGTCGCCAACGGCGTGCTGTTCGTTCGTAGCCACGTGGACGTCTGCGACCCCCGGCTGACGGCGCTGCGGGCGCTGCTCGACGTGAAGCGAGAGTTCGCCGACCGGATCACCCTCCAGCTGGTGGCCTTCCCGCAGCAAGGCATCCAGTCCTTCCCGAATGGGGAAGCATTGATGCGGCAGGCCGTGGAGCTGGGCGCCGACGTCGTCGGGGCGATCCCGCACTTCGAGCTGACCCGCGAGTATGGCGAGCAATCAGTCAAGTTTGCGGTCGGGCTGGCACAGGAGTTCAACCGGCAGGTTGATATTCACTGCGACGAGACGGACGATGAGCACTCTCGTTTCCTCGAGGTGCTCGCCGCCGAGACGATCCGGCTGAACATGCAGGGTCGGGTGACGGCCAGCCACACCACGGCCATGCACTCCTACAACAATGCCTATGCCGGCCGCTTGATCGTCAACGTCCGCCGCGCCGGACTGCACATGGTCACCAATCCGCTCGACAACGCCGTGCTCCAGGGCCGCTTCGACCATTACCCCATCCGCCGCGGGCACACGCGGATCAAGGAACTATTGGCGGCCGGCGTCAACGTCTGCCTGGGGCACGACTCGGTGATGGACCCCTGGTACCCGCTTGGAAAAGCCGATCCCTTGCAGGCGGCCTTCGTCCTCGCCCACTACGGACAGATGTCCGGTTACGAGGAGATCCGCACCCTGATCGACATGATCACCGTCAATGGCGCGAAGACGCTCGGTCTGACCGATTATGGCCTGGAGCCGGGATGCCGGGCGGACCTCGTGCTGTTCGATGCTCCGTCCGAAGGCGATGCGGTTCGGCTGATTGCGCCGCGGCGTCTCGTCATCCGCGCCGGAACAGTCGTCGCCCGCACGGAGCCGGCCCGCCAGGTGGTGACCTGGCAGGGGAAGGAAGAGCCGGTCGACTACATGCCCGCCCGATCGGGCTAAGGATCGTCCGCCGCGCCGCTCACCACCCCTGTTCCGGGCCGGGTGAGCAGCGGGATGGCCTCGCGAATGTACTCGGCGCCCGACCCGACCGTCCAGACCACCGCGATGAGCAGCGCCCACGCGGAGATGGTGAACGGTCCCAGCGGGCTCAACAGCCAGCTTCCCGGCGCCGATTGGCTGGATAGCCATCCGCCCGCTCGCGCATCACCCTCCAGGAGGACCAGCAGCAGGGCGACGATCGTGATCAGGGTCTTCGCCTTCCCCCAGCCGCCGGCCGGGATCACGATCCCCAGCGCCGCCGCATAGCTCCGAAGTCCGGTGACCAGGAACTCGCGGGCGACGATCACCGCCGCCATCCAGCCGGGCGCGAGGTGCATCACGGCCAGCGCGATCACCAGTACCGCCACCAGGATTTTGTCTGACGTGGTATCGAGGTAGATGCCCAGCGGCGACACCAGGTGCCGGCGACGGGCGATCTCGCCGTCGAGCGTGTCCGTGATGGACGCCGCGATGAAGATGATGGCGGCCACGAGAAAGCCGTAGCGACCGCCGGCGACGACCAGGGCGTAGAGAATGGGCGCGGCCACGATCCGGGAGAAGCTCAGCAGGTTGGGCGCCGCCCACAGTGAAGGCATTCCGGTCACACGGGCCGGATAGCGATGTGGAGCACGACGATGCCAAACGTCATTCGCTCCACGGTTACCGGCCTGAACCC
>VBJI01000074.1 GCA_005880875.1 Chloroflexota bacterium | reverse complement strand
TCCGGTCGGCGCCATCCGGCGCCACGCCATCAAGCCCGGCGACCAGTTGCGGGTCGCGGCCTAGGTGAGCTTCCTCGACCTGATCTTTCCGCCGCGCTGCGGTGGGTGCGGTCGTGACGGCGTGGCCTGGTGCGAGCGCTGCGCCGCCAGCGTCCAGCCGGTGCCGGTGACGACGCTCAACGGCACCCCGCTGGTGGCGGCCGGCCGCTTCGACGGCCCCTTGCAAGCGGCCATCCATTCCTACAAATACCGGCCACGACCGGCGCTCGCCAGCGTGCTGGCCGAGCCGCTGCGGCGCGCCGTCGCGGCGGCCAACCTCGACCTCGCGGCCCTCACCTACATCCCGCTGCATTCGCTACGGCGGCGGGAGCGCGGCTTCAACCAGGCGGAGCGGCTGGCCGCCGCCCTCGCCGGCCCGCTGGGCCTTCCGGTGATCGGTGGGCTTTCCCGGGTGCGGCCGACGCCGACCCAGGTGGGCCTGAGCCAGCCGGAGCGACAGGCCAACATGGTGGCCGCCTTTGCCTGGACGCCGTCAACGCCCCCGCCCGACCGCCTGGGGCTGGTCGACGACGTGTGCACCACCGGCGCCACTCTGGAGGCCGGGGCCGATGCCGTGGCCCGGGCGGGCGGCTCGATCGGGGCGTTCGTGGTCCTGGCCAGGGCGCAAACTTTGCCGGCACTCGCCGTTACATCGCCGGGACAGTCCGCCTGTCCCTGAATCTCTGATTTGGGGGATTGTGGCTTACATGGTCAACGCGTCCGAGGTTTCGCAGGACGAGCTCGCCCGGTACTACGAGGCGCTGGGACCGATTCGTGACCTGGTCCTGGACGACAGCTTGACCGAAGTCATGGTCAACGGCCATGAAAACATCTACGTCGAGCGCAACGGCAAGATCCTGCTCACCGATCGCAAGTTCGACGATGAGAACCACCTGCTGCGAGTGATCGACTTCATCGTCTCCGCCGTCGGTCGGCGGATCGACTTCCGCACGCCGATGGTGGACGCCCGCCTGCTCGACGGCTCCCGGGTCAACGCGGTGATCTCGCCGATTGCCCTGGACGGGCCGATGCTCACGATTCGAAAGTTCTCCCGGGACCCCTACCAGTCGGAAGACCTGGTCAACTTCGGCACCGTCACCCACGAGTCCATGGGCTTTCTGAAGGCGGTCGTCATGGCGCGCGGCAACATCCTGGTTTCCGGTGGGACGGGTACCGGTAAGACGACGCTGCTCAACGTGCTGTCATCGTTCATCCCGCCGGACGAGCGGATCGTCACCATCGAGGATGCGGCCGAGCTGCAGCTTCACCAGGAGCACGTCTGCCGCATGGAATCCCGGCCGCCCGACCTCAATGGCGAGAACCGGGTCGCCATCCGCGACCTGGTGATCAACGCCCTGCGCATGCGCCCCGACCGGATCGTCGTCGGCGAGTGTCGTGCCGGAGAGGCGCTGGACATGCTCCAGGCGATGAACACCGGCCACGACGGCTCGATCACCACCCTGCACGCCAACACCACCCGCGATGCCCTGTCGCGGCTCGAGACGATGGTCTTGATGGCGGGCATCGATCTGCCCACGAAGGCGATCCGGCAGCAGGTGGCCTCGGCCATCGACTTGATCGTTCAACTGTCCCGCATGCGCGACGGGCAGCGCAAGGTCACCAGCATCACGGAGATCACCGGCATGGAAGGCGACACGATCACCATGCAGGAGATCTTCATCTACGAGTCGCACGGCGTCGGAAAAGACGGCCAGATGACGGGCGCCTTCCGGCCCACCGGCATCCGGCCCCACATCATGGACAAGCTGTTCGGTGCGGGCGTGCCGATCCCGCCGGAGCTGGCGCGCGTCTTCCCGGATCGCCGGTCCGCTGAGCGGGGCTAGCCCCGACGCGGCTCCCGCCGCAACTGGATTCGTCCCGGCGTAAAGGCCACTGATCTATACTCCTGTCCACAAAGATCTCACAGGAGGCGCTCATGGAGATCTTGATCCAGGCCAAGAAATCCGCGGCCGATCCCCAGATCAAGGCCTATGCGCAGGCCAAGCTCGAGAAGCTGGCACGCCACTTCGACCACATCCTGGAAGCGCGCATGGAGCTCGGCACGGAGAAGAACAAGAGTCTGGAAAACATGAAAGTGGCGGAGCTCACCGTGCACGTCACCGGCCGCACCGGCAACATCCTCAAGGCGGTGCAGTCCGCCGGCCACATGAACGAGGCGGTGGACCTCGTGATCGACAAGATGGACCGGCAGATCCGGCAGCACAAAGAGAAGCTCAAGGATCATCGCCGCGGCAAACCGGCGGCCGAGGTGGCCCTTGGTCCGACGCCGCCGACGAATCCGCGGCGGCCGAATGGGGTTGCGAAGATCAAGCGCTTCAAGATGAAGCCGATGTCGGAGGAGCTGGCGCGCGACGAGATGGAGCGCCTCGGCCACGCCTTCTTCCTCTTCCTCAACGAGGACAGCCAGGAGCTGAACCTGCTCTACCGGCGGCATGACGGGAGTCTCGGGCTGGTCGAGGCCGATCTCAGCTGAGCCGGCCCCGCCGTTTCGGTCGTAAATGGCCGGGTATGCTTACTGGTTGCTGATCCCACAGCGTAGGCCATGAGCGTTCTTACCAAAGTCTTAGGCGATCCCAACGCCCGGGAAGTCAAACGGCATCTCGAGCGGGTGGCCGACACCAACCAGCTCGAGCCGCTGCTCGAAAAGCTCAGCGACGAGGAGCTGAAGGCCAAGACGGCGGAGTTCCGCCAGCGCCTCGAGCAGGGGGAGGCGTTGGATGACCTGCTGGTCGAGGCGTTCGCCGTCGTTCGGGAGGCTTCGCGCCGCACCATCGGGCTGCGCCATTTCGACGTCCAGCATGTGGGCGGCATCGTGCTGCACCAGGGAAAGATCGCCGAGATGAAAACCGGCGAGGGCAAGACCCTGGTGGCGGTGCTCCCGCTCTACCTGAACGCGCTGGAAGGCAAGGGCGCGCACCTGATCACGGTCAACGACTACCTGGCTCGACGAGACGCCGGCTGGAACGCGCCCATCTACCACCTGCTGGGGATGAGCGTCGCCGTCATCGGCCACGAGATGTCATTACGCTACGACCCCGACTTCCTCGACGAGACCCATCCGGATCCCCGGCTGCAACATCTGCGCCCGATCAGCCGGGCCGAGGCCTACCAGGCGGACATCACCTACGGCACCAACAGCGAGTTCGGCTTCGACTACTTGCGCGACAACATGGCCGTCGACCTCGCCCAGTGCGTGCAGCGCGGCCTGAACTACGCCATCGTCGACGAGGTCGACAGCATCCTGATCGACGAGGCCCGGACGCCGCTCATCATCTCGGGCCAGGCCCAGGAATCAACCGAAAAGTATTACCAGTACGCGCGCCTGATCCCGCGGCTCGCGGCGGAGGACTACACCGTCGACGAGAAAACCAAGTCGGCGGCGCTCACCGAAGAAGGGATCGCCAAGATCGAGCGCTGGACCGGGATCAAGAACGTCTACGAGCTGGAGCACGTGGACGAGGCGCACCAGATCAACCAGGCCCTCAAGGCGTTCACGTTGTTCAAACGCGACCGCGATTACCTGGTCAAAGACGGTGAGGTGGTGATCGTCGATGAGTTCACCGGCCGCCAGCAGCCCGGCCGCCGCTGGGCGGACGGCCTGCACCAGGCGGTGGAGGCAAAGGAGGGGGTCAAGGTCCAGCAGGAGACGCAGACGCTGGCCACGATCACCTACCAGAACTACTTCCGCCTCTACAAGAAGCTGGCCGGCATGACCGGGACGGCGGTCACGGAGGCCGAAGAGTTCGACAAGATCTACAAACTGCAGGTGGTCGTCATTCCCACCCACAAGGCGATGATCCGGGAGGATCATGCCGACCTCATCTACAAGACGGAGGACGCGAAGTTCAACGCGGTGGCCAGCGAGATCCAGGAGGTCGCCAGCGCCGGTCGCCCGGTCCTGGTCGGCACGGTCTCGGTCGAGAAGTCCGAGCGCCTCGCCCGGCTGCTGGAAAAGCGTGGGGTGCCGCACGAGGTCCTCAACGCCAAGCAGCACGAACGGGAGGCGCTGATCGTCGCCAAAGCCGGGCAGCCGGGCGCGGTCACGATCGCGACGAACATGGCGGGCCGTGGTACCGACATCGTGCTCGGTCCGGGTGTGGCGGACGGTGGCGGGCTGCATATCGTCGGCACCGAGCGGCACGAGAGCCGCCGGATCGACAACCAGCTGCGTGGTCGCGCCGGCCGGCAGGGTGACCCGGGCTCGTCCCGATTCTTCCTGGCGCTGGATGACGACCTGATGCGGATCTTCGGGGGCGAGCGGATCAAAAGCATGATGAACATGCTGCGGGTGGCCGACGACGAACCGATCGAGTCGCGCCTGGTCTCGCGGCAGATCGAGGGGGCGCAAACCAAGGTCGAGGGGCACAACTTCGACGCCCGCCGTTACCTCGTCGAGTACGACGATGTCATGAACAAGCAACGCGAGATCATCTACGGCGAGCGGCGCCGTGTGCTCGAGGGCGTCGACCTGCGTGAGCAGGTGCAGACGTGGATTCGCAAGGTGGTCGAGGATGCGGTCAACCAGCATTGCGAGTCGCGACATCCCGGCAACTGGGACCTGGAAGGCCTGGTCTCACAGCTGGGGGCGGTGTTTCCGCTACCCCCCATCGGCGAGATGCCGCCCGAGGAGTTCGGCGAGACCAAGGAAGCCGCGGTCGATCGTCTGATGCAGTACGCGGAGCAGGCCTACGCCGCCAAGGAAGCCGAGATGACGGAACCGATGATGCGGAAGGTCGAGCAGTTCGTGGTGCTGAAGACCATCGACTCCAAATGGATCAGTTACCTGACGATGATGGAGCACTTCAAGGAAGGCATCGGGCTGCGCGCCTTCGGCCAGAAGGACCCGCTCGTGGAGTACAAGAACGAGGCCTTCCAGGCCTTCCAGGAGCTGCTCAACGATATCCAGTACGACATTGCGGCCACGGTCTTCCGGGTGCAGCTGGTCACAGAGCCACCCACGCCGGCGCCGCCGCCGGTCATGGTGACCAGCGGGGCCGTACCGGCCGGAGCCGCGACGACGACGGCCGGTAACCCAAACGGTGGTGGGACGGGGGCGCCGGTACCCGCCGGGACGAAGCTCGGCCGCAACGACCCCTGCTGGTGCGGCAGCGGAAAGAAATACAAGAAGTGTCACGGCCGTTAAGCCGGGTGCAGGTTCAGGATTGGCCCTCTTCGGGTAGGATTTCCGGCGATGACTAAGAAGAAGGCCGTGCCAAACAAGGCGGCTCGCGTCAAGGCTGGCACGGCGGCAAACCCGGTGCGGGCCGAAGACGTGGCTCAGCCGCCCAAAGCGCCGAAAGCGGGGACGGCGAGCTCAGCCGCGCCACGGTTGCCGTTCCGCCGGCCGCAATCGCTCAATTTCGCCGGCGTCGGGCGCAATGACATCTGCCCGTGCGGCAGCGGCAAACGATTCAAGAACTGTCACGGACACTAAGCCATGGAACAGATCCTCGAACAGGCGAACGACCTGCTGAAAAAGATCCTCCAGCTTCAGGAGCATCTTTGACCTGCCCGACAAGAGCCAGCGCCTCGACGCGCTGCAGGGCGAGCTAGCCGACCCGAACGTCTGGCAGGATCCGCAGCGAGCCCAGCGGCTCGCTCAGGAATCCAAAGGCCTGCGCGACGAGGTCCAGGTCTGGCGGAAGCTCGAGGCCCGGGCGAAAGACGTCATCGGCCTGGCCGAGATGGCGATGGCGGAGGACGATGGGCATATCCAGGGAACCCTCGAGCAGGACCTGCGCGCCCTCACCACTGATGTCGAAAAGCAGGAGGTCGACCTGCTCTTCGCCAACCCGTATGCCGACAATCCCGCGCTGGTCAGCATTCACGCCGGCGCCGGCGGCACGGACTCGCAGGACTGGGCCGAGATGCTGCTGCGGATGTATCTCCGTTGGGCGGAACGCAACAAGATGCACGCCGAGATCATCGACGAGTCGCCCGGGGAAGAAGCTGGATACAAGAGCGTGACGGTGCGCATCACGGGAAAGCGCGCGTTCGGGTGGCTGCGCGCCGAGCGCGGCGTCCATCGGCTCGTTCGGCTCTCGCCCTTCGACCAGGCGCACCGGCGGCACACCTCGTTCGCCCTGGTCGAGGTCATCCCCGAGATCGAGGACGACTCGAACATCGAGATCCGGCCCGAGGATCTCAAGGTCGATGTCTACCGATCGAGTGGCGCGGGCGGCCAGCACGTCAACAAGACCTCGTCGGCGGTACGGATGACTCACCTGCCGTCCGGCATCATCGTGACCTGCCAGAACGAACGCTCGCAGATCAAGAATCGCGAGCTGGCGCTCAAGGTGCTGCGCTCCCGCCTGGTGGCGCTGCGCGAGCAGCAGCGGTCGGAGCAGCGCCAGGAGCTGAAGGGCGCGCATCAGTCGAACGAGTGGGGCAGCCAGATCCGCAGTTACGTGCTCCATCCCTACACCCTGGTCAAGGACCATCGCACCGGTCTCGAAGTGGGCAACGTCCAGGCTGTTCTTGACGGCGACCTGAACAACTTCATGGAAGCCTTCCTGCGCCTCGATGCCGGTCGCGAAGGCAAGGCGGCCTGAGCTCCAGCCTCGACCAACCGAAGGTGAGCGAATTCTTCAGTGCCGGGGTCGCTGCCGAATTCTTCCCCCGTTGGCAGGCATTGGTTGGGGCGGCTCGCGAAATCCTGGAGCGGCGATCACCAGCGATGGTCGATCCAGCCGAGACGTTCATCACGGGAGAAGGCAAGGAGATTTGCATGCTCGTCATTCCTCATCGCTGGCTGGGCGGCGTTTCGCTTGTCATCGTGGCCCGGCCGGAATGGATTGATCTCCGCTGGGCCGTCGTCACCGATCTTCGCGATCACGACCAGATCGATCTTGGCAAGGTCGTGGACGGCTGGGCTTCCCTGGATGCTGCCGTCCAGGCGCTGGACCCGGTTGTCGTGCAGGAACTCTCGCGGTTCATTCAGTGGAGCTGTGTCTATCGCGGTGAAGCCGCGCGACCGCGACGAATCCGAGCCTCTCTCGACCTCAATGGGCAGTTGAGCAGGCTCGACGTTGTGTCGGAGTTCAGTCTGTGGCCGTGGCCCCGGCGGGAGGTGGTCGAACGAACGTCGTTGAGCTCCACCAATCCGCCCGCCTTCCGGCTCCCGGTGCCGATCGGCCGGCTCCTGAAGCAAGCCTGATCGGTCAGGCAGCCGTGGCCAGCCGCTCGCCGCTCGCGGCAGTCCTTCGTTGAGACCGGAGCGCGAACCAGAGGCCGCCGAAGACGATGAGGGTTCCGATTACGTAGGTCTCGCCGGCCAACCGGGTCAGCAGGATCGGGACAGTCTCGAGGAGGCCGGGCCAATGGGGGAGGGGATGGAAGATCAACAGGTAATGGATCGCGGGCCCGACCGAGAAGCAGAGCCAGGCGACCATCAGGAGCCGACCCTCGCGTCGCGACATCGCACCATCGAAGACCCGCCGGATCAGGAGCGCGATGGGCAGGATCAAGACGACCAGATGGAAGCTCCAGGTCACGCTGCTGATCAACGGCAGGGCGGTAACCGCCAGCGCGAACTCCAATCCGGGTCGGCCGGCGCGTGAGCTGGCAGCGATCAGCATGGCGATCAGCGCCAGCACCAGCGGCCAGTCCAGCAGGCGTCCGCACCAGCCGGCGCTGCCGCCATCCTGCGCCAGCGATGGGTTGCAGATTCGCGCCGTGAAGCCCGCCAGCGACTGGTTCTCGCGGTAACCGGTGCCGGCCGCCAGGTGGGGCAGCATGTCGCGGAAGTAATAGAGGTTGTGATCCAGGCTGGTGACGACCAGACCAAGCAGCACGCCACCGAGCAGGGTCGCCCCCAGGGCGGCGAGCAGGCGCCAATGGCGTCGCCAGGCGAGGTACGGGACGAGCGCGAGGGGGAACAGCTTGATCACCGCGGCGATCCCGATCATTGCCCCCGCGGCCAGCTCCCGTTGTCGTTGCCAGGCTGCCCAGGCAACCGTCAGCAACAGCAGCAGGATGGCGTTCATCGTCCCGGTCAGGTTGCTGCTCAGCAGCGGGAAGAAGGTCGTCAGCACCGCCACCAGGCAGAGCAGCTCGCCGCGTCGCGGCCGGCCGATGACGGCATAGATGATCACGAGGCTGGCCACCACCGCTGCCTGGATGAGGACCAACCAGATTCGGACGGCCAGGTCGTTGGGGATCCAGGTGAGGGGAATCAGGGTGACGGCGAAGGCCGGCGGATAAAGATAGCCGCTGCTGAGCGACCAGTCCCAGGGGACATGCGTCCTGGCAAAGCTGGCATAAGGATCGCCTCCGGTGGCGAGCTGGTGCGCCGCGAGCAAATAGTCCTGGAAGTCGTCGGCCCGCGGCGCGTACGCGCCGAAGACGGGGACCACCGCGACCCACGCGTAGACGGCCAGCAGCAGCACGATCAGGCTGCTGACGATCACCTGCCGGGGGTCGGGCCAGCCCACCAATCGCCGCACGGGCATATAACCCGGGATACGGCCCGGTTACGCCCGCTGTTACGCGGCCGTTACGAACGCGAGCACCGGGCGGACGGAGCCGACCACGACGCCCTTGTGGTTGCGCACGCTGGGTAGGCGAAACGAGTCGAGCGCCTCGCGTTCGGCGTCCTCGAGCCAGCCGAGCCGTTCCAGGGCCGCCATGACGGCAACGGCGATCCAGGTGCCATCGCCGCTGTCCAGCTTGATCGCCAGCCCCAGTCCTGATCGCCGGTCGGCGGAACAATGCGCCCCCGCCGCCCCACCCTTGGCCAGCAGACGGCCCTCCGTCACCTCCATCAGCCGCGTGTCGAAGCGGTCCGTGCCGCCGATCAGGAACGGGTGTGTCGTCATCGCGTCGACGACCGTGGCGGCGTGATCATCGCGCGAGGTCACCAGGGCGGCGAAGCTGCGCGCGATGGCGGCCAGTGGCACAGCGGGGTTCGGCGCGCTACAGCCGTCGATGCCGAAGCGAATGTCGGCCGGGGACTGGGCCGTAAACTCGGCGATCACGGCAGCGATCCGCTGCTGGATCGGATGCTCGCGATCGAGGTACGTCTCCAGCGGCGCTCCCAGGGCGAGGGCGCCCGCCAGCATGCCGGCGTGCTTTCCCGAGCAGTTGTTGAAGATCGGCAGCGGCTGCTCCATCGCGCGCCGCGCCAGCGTCGCCGCCGGCTCGTGGTAGGGCACGATGCCGGTGCGCAGCGCGGCGATGGCTTGAAATGGTTTCGCACAGGAGCGGAAGTAGGTGAGGCGGTCGGGGTTTCCCACGCTCGCCTGGACGCGGGCGGCGGCGTCGACGGTGGCGAGATGGCCCAGATGGATGGCCTCCTCGACCCCGCCACGCTCGACGCGCACCAGGGGGGCCGCCGGGGCTGGCATGCTGCTTGAGTATAGGAAGCGCGAAGGCCGGCTTTTGGACCTAGAGTGAACTAACACAGCATTGCGCGAAAGGATGCCCTATACTGCCCAAGTCAATCGGCCCGAGAGGGTCCAGCCCGTGGTGGCCCCGGCTTTCGGAATGGATTTGTTTTCGTGCCAGCAACAATCACAACCCAGCCGACATGGACGACGCTGTCAGGGAAGGTGCGCGTGGCCACGGTAACCCCGGCCGCCCCGCAGATCAGCCTCGATCGGGTGCAGAAGACCTATCCGAATGGCACGGTGGCCCTGCGCGATGTGACGCTGCAGATCCCCAAACAGGACTTCGTCTTCCTGGTCGGACCCAGCGGCGCCGGTAAATCGACGCTGGTCCGCCTATTGATCCGCGAGGAGAAAGCGACCGCCGGCACCATCAGCGTCGAGGGGCAGGACCTCAGCCGTCTCAAGCGCCGCCATCTTCCGTACCTGCGCCGGAAGATTGGGATGGTCTTCCAGGACTTCAAGCTGCTCCCCAACCTCACGGTCTTTCAAAACGTGGGCTTTGCCCTGCGCGTCACCGAGGGCGCCCTGCGCCACCTCAAGCCCAAGGTCGAGGAGGTCCTCAGCATCGTAGGCCTCGAGGGGAAGGAGAACAAGTATCCTGACCAGCTCTCCGGTGGGGAGCAGCAACGGGTCGCGATTGCGCGCGCTCTCGTCCACGACCCGCGGATTTTCCTGGCGGACGAGCCGACTGGCAACCTCGATCCAGCGACCTCCTGGGAGATCATTCAACTGCTGCTGCAGATCAACGCGCGCGGCACGACCGTTTTGATGGCAACCCACAACCGGGAGATCGTCGACGTGATGCGGCGGCGGGTGGTGGCCATCGAGGGTGGCCAGATCGTCAGAGACGAAGATGCAGGAGGGTACCATGCACCGGCTCTGGAATCGCATTGATTTTGCCTTCAGCAGTGCCTGGCAGAACTTCTGGCGTAACGCCGCCGTCAGTGTTGCCAGTGTGCTCATCGTCTGGGTGGTGCTGCTCGCTCTGGGCAGCCTGCTTCTCGTGCTTCACTCGCTGGACCAGATCGTTGCCATCGAGAAAACAAAGGCGAGCGCGATCTCGGTCTACCTGGCGGATACCACGCCGCTCAGCAGCGCCATGGACTTCAAGCTGCACCTCGAGCAGGACCCCCGCGTCACCAACGTCGCCTATGTCTCCAAGGACCAGGCGCTGGCAAGATTTCGGCAGCTGCCGGCGTTGGACCCGAGCGTGATCGATACGTTGGGGACCAACCCGCTGCCGGCGAGCCTGGACGTCACGGTCCGGGATATCCGTGATCTCGGGGCGATCGATCAGGAGGTGCGCAACTCGCCCCTGGTCGACAAGTCGCCGGCGACCAACTACGAGCCCAATGTGATCGACAAGATCATCCTGCTGGCGCGCGTCGCCGGCATTGCGGGGCTGGTGCTGATCGTCGGCCTCACCGGGCTCTCCGTGTTCATCATCATGCTCACCATCCGGACCGCGATCTACCTGCGCCGTAAGGAGATCGAGGTGATGAAGCTGGTGGGGGCGACCGACTGGTTCGTGCGCTGGCCCTTCATCGTCGAGGGTCTCATCGTTGGCGTCGCCGGCGCCGCGGTGGCCGTGCTCATCGTCGGCTTCGGCTACCGGCCGGCCGTCATCAACCTGCAGAGCGTGCTGATCTTTGTGCCTCTGGCGTTTGACCCTTCGTACCTGCGGATCGTGCTGGCGGCGATGCTTGGCTTTGGGCTGTTGCTGGGAAGCGTTGGGAGTTATCTGGGCGTAAGGCGGTTCCTCAAGCAGTGAGGTCGGCGCGTTTGAAGACCGCACTGGCCATCGCGGTGCTGGCCGCGGCCCTGCTGACCGCGGTCTCCGACACCGTGGCGGGCAAGCAGCAGCAACTGCAGGGCCTCAACGGGCAGATCGTCGCCACCAAGACCCAGATTGCGCAGCTGCTCGGTCAGGAGCGGGCGCTCCAGAACCAGATCGCCTCCCTCGATGCTCAGCTGCAGTCCGTTCAGACGCAGATCGATCAGGAAACGGCCAAGCTTATCCAGCTCGGTCAGCAAGTGGACCTGGCGAAGGAGCAGCTGGCGCTCAAGGAGGCCGAGCTGGCACAGCACATCGCCGACTTCGGCCACCGGATGCGGATCATGTACAAGAGCGGCCAGGTCAGTGGGCTCGAGCTGGTCTTCTCGGCGGCGAACTTCACCGATCTGATGAACCGCATCTTTTTCTTCAATGACATCGTTCGAGAAGACCGCCGCCAGCTGGCTGAGCTGCAGAAGGAACGCGCCGAGATCGAGGCGATGAAGGCGGACCTCGAAGCCAAACAGGCGCAGCAGGCGCAGGTGGTCAAGCAGATCCAGGACCAGAAGGTCCAGCTGCAGACCGTGCGCGATCAACGCGCCGCCAGCGAGCGTCAGATCGCGGCTATCGAAGCGCAGTTCCAGCAGCAGCTCGCCGAGATGGAGGCTCAGCGCGCCGCCCTGCAGGCGCAGATCGCGTCCCTGGTGCACGAGAGCTTTCGGGCCCGCTCCTCCGGCAAGTGGAGGTGGCCCATCGATGGCGTCATCACCCAGGCCTTCGGGTGCACGACCTACCCATTCGAGCCCTACGATCCCAGCTGCCCGAGCAAGCATTTTCATAGCGGCCTGGACATCGCGACCGACTACGGCACCCCGGTGCACGCCGCCGACGGTGGCATCGTGCACAACTTCACGATGTTCTGCTCCTGGGGCGGCGGGCTGTGCGGCTACGGCCACTACGTCGTGATCGTTCACGCTGGCGGCTTCACCACCCTGTACGGCCACCTCTCCGGCTATGCCGTTGGGGATGGCGTCCAGATCGACAAGGACACCGTCATTGGGTATGAGGGATCGACCGGAAACTCCACCGGCCCACACGTCCATTTCGAGATCGATCTGGCGGGTACCCCCGTCGATCCGCTCGCGTACCTGCCGGCGTCGTGATCCATCCCGACCCTCAACCCGCTTCCCCGCCTCAAGGCGCGCCCAGGCGGCGCGATAATCCTCTGATGTCCCGAGCCCGGTATATCGCCATCGTGCTGGTGGTCGCGATTGCCGCCTTTTATGCCGGCAGCCTGAGCGAGTTCCAATGGGGCGGCTACGCCCCGGACTGGGCGAAGGCCCTGCTCTTCTACACGCCGCCCAAGTCGAACATCGATTACCGTGCGCTCGACGAAGTCTTCACCACCATCCAGGAGCGCTACGTCAAGCCGAATCCGGACGGTACCAAACTGACCGAGGGGGCCGCCTCGGGGATGGTCTCGGCTCTCGGCGACCAGTTTTCCCGGTATCTGACCAAGGACCAGCTGCAGGCGAACAATGACTTCCTCAACGGCCAGTTCGCCGGAATCGGTGCGACGGTCCAGCAGAAAGGCGACCAGATCATCATTGCCGGCGTTCTGCCGAGCACGCCGGCTGAAAAAGCCGGGATGAAGGCCGGCGACGTCATTACGGCGGTCGATGGCCAGAGCACCAAGGGATGGACGGCGGATGACGCCGTCAACCACATTCGTGGCAAGGCCAACACCCAGGTCAAAGTCCAGGTCAGCCGCAACGGACAGACGCTCACCTTCACCCTGACTCGGGCGGAGATCAACGTGCCCAGCGTCGCCACCCACATCTTCGACAACCGCGTTCTCTACATCCGGATCTTCGATTTCGGGACGCGGACGGCCGCCGACTTCGACCAGGCCCTGAAAACCAACCTGAAGGGATCGGTCAGTTCGGTCGTGCTCGATCTGCGTGACAACCCGGGCGGCTACGTGGATGCCGCGAACAGCGTTATCAGCGAGTTCGTCCGCACCGGGACCACGACCATCCTGGTCCGCCGTGGTGGAAAGGAACAGGTCGAAAAGGTCACGGGAGAAGGCCAGGCCTTCTCCAATCGGCTGGCGGTACTGGTCAATGAGAACTCGGCGAGCGCGTCCGAGATCACCGCCGGCGCCCTCAAGGACCATTCGCGGGGCACCCTGGTTGGGGTCAAGACCTTTGGTAAAGGGTCCGTCCAGCAGGATTACCCGCTTCGCGACGGCGACCTGCACCTGACGATCGCCGAATGGCTGACCCCAAACCGCCACTCAATCGACAAGACGGGCATCACTCCGGACAAGACGGTCACCCTCGCCAGCGCCCAGGACGAGTACGCGGTTGACGTGACGCCCAACGACTTCTCCAAGGACACGCAACTGGCGGCCGCGTTGGCCGTTCTGGAGGGTTAGGCCCAGCTCGTCGGGTGGCTACAATCGACTCGTATGCCCGATGAGGCGTTCGACGTAGCCGTCATCGGCGGCGGCTCCGCCGGATATGTCGGCGCCATCCGTGGAGCCCAGTTGGGGCTCAAGGTCGCGGTCATCGAGAAGGAGAAGGTCGGTGGCACCTGCCTGCATCGGGGCTGCATTCCGACCAAGTCCTTCCTCCATTCCTCCGAGCTGGCGCACCAGATTCGCACCGCCGGTGTGCTCGGCCTCAAGGCCGACGGCGTGCAGGTCGATTGGCCCGCGGTGCTGAAGCGCAAGGAGGCGGTGGTGAACCAGCTCTGGCGGGGCACAGAGTTCCTGCTCAAGAAGAACAAGGTCACCGTCTTCAAGGGCGAAGCGATGATCGAATCCGAGCACTCGGTCACGGTCAAGGACAGCGGCCAGGCCATCAACGCGAAGAATCTCGTGGTGGCCACTGGGTCCCGGCCGAAGTCGCTACCGGGACTGAAGATGGACGGCGATCGGGTCATCAACAGCGACCACGCCGTCAACCTCGACCAGATGCCGACATCGATCGTCATCGTCGGTGCCGGCGCCGTGGGAACCGAGTTCGCCTGCGTCTACAACGGCTACGGCGCCGAGGTGACGCTGATCGAGTTCCTGCCGACGTTGCTGCCCGCGGAAGACGCTGACGTCGGCCAGCAGCTGGCCAAGATCCTTGGGAAGCGTGGCATCAAGGTGATGACCGGCGCGCAGGTGCAGCCGGACAGCCTCAAGTCGTCGAACGGCAAGATGACGGTCGCCGTCAAGGCCGGCGACCAGACCCAGAGCGTCGACGGTGAGCGCCTGCTGGTCGCGGTGGGGCGTGAGGGCATCACCGACGGCTTCGGCCTGGAGAAGCTCGACATCCAGATCGAAAAGGGCTACATCAAGACCGATGAGCACTACCGCACCGGGCATCCCAGTGTCTATGCCGCCGGCGACGTGATCGGGAACTTCCTGCTGGCTCACGTGGCCTATTACGAGGGCGAGCACATCATGGAGGTCATCGCCGGCAAGAATCCCAAGCCGCTCGACTACAATCGCGTGCCCCGGGCGACCTACAGCTACCCGCAGGTGGCGAGCCTGGGTCTGTCCGAGAAGCAAGCGCGCGACCAGGGCATCAAGGTCAAGGTGGGCAAGTTCCCCCTGGTCGGCAACGCGAAGTCCGTCATCCTGGGCGAGACGGAAGGCTTCGTCAAGATCATCAGCGACGAAGAGTCGGGAGACCTCCTCGGGGTGTTCATCCTCGGGCCAAACGCCACCGAGCTGATCTCGGAGACGGCGCTGGCCAAGCTGCTGGAGTCGACCCCCTGGGAGATCGGCGCCAGCATCCATCCGCATCCGACCGTCTCGGAATCCGTCAAGGAAGCCGCGCTGGCCGTCGACGGCCTCGCGATCCACATTTAGCACGATGGCGACCAAGACCCAGGAAGTCGAGGCCAAGGGCGGGCAGAGCCGGCATCGCGCCCTCGGACTGACCGACGACCAGGCGCTGCGCATCTATGAGGTGATGCGGTTGGCGCGGGCGGTCGACGAGCGCATGTGGCTGATCAACCGCCAGGGTCGGGCGCCCTTTGTCATCTCCTGCCAGGGTCAGGAAGGCGCGCAGGTCGGTTCCGCCGCCGCCTTACGGCCTGGCTACGACTGGGTCGCTCCCTACTACCGCGATGCGGGCGTCATCCTCTGGTTCGGCATGACGGCCAGGGATCAGATGCTGTCCTTCTTCGCGCGCCGCGAGGACCCCAACAGTGGCGGCCGGCAGATGCCAGGCCACTTTGGCAGCAAGCGGCTGCACATCGTCACCGGGGGCAGCCCGGTCGCGACGCATCCACAAGCTGGCGGTCATCTTCATCTGCGAGAACAACGGCTACGCGATCTCAGTGCCGCAAAGTCACCAGATGGCGATCCAGAACGTAGCGGACCGCGCGGCGGGGTACGGGTTTCCGGGTGTCGTCGTCGACGGCAACGACGTGCTGGCCTGCTACGAGGCCACCCGCAAGGCGGTGGAGCGAGCCCGGGGGGGCGAGGGCCCGACCTTGATCGAGGCCAAGACCTACCGCTTCACGGCGCACTCGAGCGACGATGACGACCGGCGGTACCGGCAGGCGGAGGAGGTCGCCATCTGGCGCCAGAAGGATCCAATTCAGCGCTACGCGAAATACCTGCGCGAGAGCGGGACACTTACCGATGCCACCGAGCAAGAGATCACCGAGCGGGTCGACCAACAGGTGGACGACGCCACGGAGTACGCCGAGCAGGCACCCGATCCGACGGCCGATGAGCTGACGAAGTTCGTCTACAAACAGGAGCCGCGCGCCTGATGGCCGTCAAGACCTACATCGAGGCGATCCGCGAGGGCATGGACGAAGAGATGGCGCACGACCCGTCGGTTTTTCTGATTGGCGAGGATGTCGGTCAGCGCGGCGGGGTGTTCCTGGCCAGCGACGGCCTCTACAAGAAATACGGCGAGGATCGCGTGATCGACTCGCCGCTCGCCGAGTCCTGCATCGTCGGCGTGGCCATCGGGGCCGCCGTCAACGGCATGCGGCCGATCGCCGAGATCCAGTTTGCCGACTTCATCGCGCCGGCCATGAACCAGATCATCGAAGAAGCCGCCCGGTTCTGCTACCGAACGGCGGGGGACTTCAACCTGCCCATGGTGATCCGCGCTCCCTGGGGCGGTGGCGTTCATGGGGCGCTGTACCACTCGCAGAGCATCGAGGCGACCTTCGGCCATATCCCCGGATTGAAGGTTGTCGCGCCCGGGACGCCGGCGGACGCCAAGGGCCTGCTCAAGGCGGCCGTGCGCGATCCCGATCCGGTTCTCTACCTCGAACACAAGCGGGCCTACCGGCTGGTCAAAGGTGAGGTACCCGACGGCGACGGCCTGGTCCCGATCGGCAAGGCCGACGTCAAGCGGGAAGGGAAGGACCTGAGCCTGATCGCCTACGGCCTGATGCTGACCTACTGCCTCGAGGTGGCGGAAAAACTCGCGGCCGAGGGTGTCTCGGCCGAAGTGCTCGACCTGCGCACCATCAAGCCGATCGACGAGGCGGCCATCGTCGCCACCGCCAGGAAGACCGGGAAGGTGCTCGTCGTTCACGAAGACAACCGCTTTGCCGGGATCGCCGCCGAGGTGAGCGCCATCATCATGGAGACCGCCTTCGATGCGCTGGACGCCCCGGTGATGCGGCTCACGGGCCCCGACGTGCCCGCGATGCCGTTCAACCACGTGCTCGAGGACGCCTTTATGCTCAACGCGGAAAAGATTCTGGCGAAAGCCAAGGAGCTGGCCGCCTACTAGGCCGGCCAAACCTGGGCATGGCTTCCGTCAAAATGCCGCAGCTCGGTGAGTCGATCACCGAGGGCACCATTTCGAAGTGGCTCAAGCAGCCGGGCGACCAGGTCAAGAAATACGAGGGCCTGGTCGAGGTGATCACCGACAAAGTGAACGCCGAGGTTCCCGCGCCGCTCGCCGGCGTGCTCAAGGAGATCAAGGTCAAAGAAGGCACCACGGTCACGGTAGGGACCGAAATCGCCGTGATCGAGGAATCCGTGGGCGCGGCGGCCCCCACCCCGACCCTCCCCCGCGAGCGAGGGAGGGTAACGGAGCCTGTCGCCCAGGAATCTGCGCCGTCGATTGCCGCCCCTGTTCCGGAGGAGGTAAAGAGTGGCGGGTCGACCGAGTCCCGCACTCGCCTGTCGCCTGCGGTTCGCGCGCTGATCGAAGAGCATCACATCACGGACGCCGAGCTCGGGCGCATCCAGGGATCGGGCGTCGGCGGACGGATCAGCAAGAAAGACGTCGAGGACTTCGTCGGACGACGCGCCCAGCCGGTGAGCGCGAATGGCGAGCAGCGTCAGGCCGCGGCGGAAGCGCCTGCGGTGGCAGGGGCGGAGACCCGGGTCCCGCTCACGCCGATGCGCCGCTCGATCGCCAGCAACATGCTGAAGAGCAAGCAAACGATTCCGCATGCCTGGACCGTCGCCGAGGTCGACATGACCAACGTCGTCCGCTTCCGCCAACAGGTCAAAGACAGCTTCAAACAACGTGAGGGGATCGACCTGACCTTCGTGCCGATCATCGTCAAGGCCGTGGTCGAGGGGCTGAAGGCGGTGCCGGTCCTGAACGCCAGCTGGAGCGACGACGGCGTCGTTCTGCACAAGGACATCAACCTCGGGGTCGCCGTATCGGTCGACGACGGCCTGATCGTGCCGGTCGTCCATCAGGCGGACCGGATGTCGATCGCGGGCCTGGCGAAGTCGATCGACGATCTGGCCCGCCGGGCGCGCGCCGCGAAACTGACCATCCCGGACGTTCAGGGCGCGACGTTCACGGTCAACAACCCGGGCACGTTCGGGACCATCCTGTCCTATTCGATCATCGCGCCGCCGCAAGCCGGCATCCTCGCCATGGACGCCATCGTGAAGCGATCCGTGGTTCTGGACGGCGACGCGATCGCCATCCGGTCGATGATGAATCTCTGCCTGAGCTTCGATCACCGGGTGCTCGACGGAGTCTCGGCCGCCCGATTCCTGCAGGGCGTCCGGCGCTGGCTGGCGGGCTTCTCCGAACAAGTTCCGTTGTATTGACGCCGAATTCGAACGATGGGATACTGATAACCATGGCTGACGTCTCACCAATCAAGTTCTACGGCCGCTCCAAGCGCAACGCCGTCGTCCCGATCGACACCCGTCGTCCCGACTGGCTGCGGGTCACCGCCACCTTCATGATCCTGGGTGACACCTGTACCCGGGCCTGCGGCTTCTGCGCGGTGAAAACCGGCCGGCCGGGGGTTCTCGACCTGGGAGAGCCGATCCGGGTGGCGGAAGCAGTCGAGCGGATGGGGCTCAAGCATGCGGTCATCACCTCGGTCAACCGGGACGAGCTGGAGGATGGCGGCGCGGCCATCTTCGCCGGAACCATCCGGCAGATCCGCAAGCGGATTCCGCAGTGCGGCATCGAGGTCCTGATCCCGGATTCCATGGGCGACGAGGCGGCGCTGGCCACGGTGATGCGGGCGCGCCCCGACATCCTCAATCACAACATCGAGACCGTTCCCAGCCTGTACCCGCAGGTGCGGCCAAAGGGCCGTTATCCCCGGTCGTTGGAGCTGCTGCAGCGGGCCAAGCGGATGGACGCGACGGTCTTTGTCAAGTCCGGCATCATGCTCGGGCTGGGGGAGGAGCTCGACGAAGTCATCCAGGTGTTCCGCGATTTACGGGCGCATGACGTCGAGATCCTGACGGTCGGGCAGTACCTGCGGCCGACCGTCAACCACCTACCGATCGCGCGCTACGTGACACCGGAGGAATTCGCGGCGCTCAAGGTCGAGGCGCTCAAGCTCGGCTTCCGCCACGTCGAGTCGGGCCCGCTGGTGCGCAGCTCGTACCACGCGGCCAGCCAGGTGCCGGCCCGCGCGGCCGCCGGCTGACGTGGACGTCCGCCGCCTCGGGCTGGTCCCATACGAGGAGGCCTGGGCACTTCAGAATCGGCTTGCCGATGGGCGGCGCGCCGGGATCGTGCCGGACACCCTCATCCTGCTCGAGCATCCGCACACGTACACCATCGGTCGGAGAGGCACGCGCGACCACGTGTACCTGAGCGAGGAGGAGCTGACGCGGCGGGGTATCACCTGCCTCGAGGTCGACCGCGGTGGCGACGTGACCTATCACGGCCCGGGGCAGCTGGTCGGCTATCCGATCCTCGATCTGGGCCCGCAGCCGGACGTTGGCCGGTATCTGCGCAACCTCGAGGGTTGCCTGATCGACGTGCTGGCTGATTTCGGAATCGTCGCCGGTCGGCTGGAAGGTTATACCGGCGTCTGGCTGGGGGACCGAAAGATCGCCGCTATTGGAGTCAAGGTGTCGCAGGGCGTTACCACCCACGGGTTCGCCCTCAACGTGTCGACGGATCTCAGCCTCTTCACCCACATCCTGGCCTGTGGGATCCCCGACAAGGGTGTGACCTCGATGGCGGTCGAGCTCGGTACGGTCCCGGCGATGAGTGATGTCGAGGACGCCGTCGTGGCCCACTTCATGACACGTTTCGCCCTGCCTGGGACACCCGCCGCCCACGTTGCATAATTAAGCGCTCCGGGCGCTTAGCTCAGCTGGTAGAGCGTCTGCTTTACACGCAGAATGTCGGGAGTTCGAGTCTCTCAGCGCCCAATCCTCGCCCGAAGCCGGGGGCTTCGCCCTGGTTTCGGTGCCATGTATTCATCGGCCCATTCGCCGAGCTTGAGGAGCCCGGGTCCGAGGGCACGGCCACTTTCGGTTAGTTCGTAGACGACGCCGAGCGGGGGTCCATCGAGGACGGTGCGAGCCACCAGGCCGGCAGTGGAAAGCTCGGCGAGGCGGTCGGAGAGCATGCGCTCGCTGATTCCAGGAATGGTGCGGGCGAGGACCGCGAACCGGGCCGGCCCCTGGAGCAGAAGCCCGAGGATGACGCCAGACCAGCGCTTCCCGAGCAGGGCGAACGCTCGGGAGAGGCGCTCGTCGCATTCGCGCACCTGCTCTGCCGGCCGGTCCGCCAGACTCATGGTTGGCCTCCGTGCCACGTCCGGAGTGTAGCGCTGCATAACAAAACCCTGCAGGAACTTGCGAAAAGTAAGCTCCACGTGGTAGGTTCGCCAGCGGAGCACGATTCAGCGAAGGAGGCATGCGCATGGCAACCTGGACGTTCGATCCGTCGCATTTGCAGGTGGAATTTTCGGCCAAGCATCTTGGGATGATGACCGTTCGCGGTCATTTCGCCGAGGTGAACGCCACCGGTCAGCTGTATCCCGACCATCCCGAGAAGTCGAACGTCGAGGTGACGATCAACACGGCGAGCATTCGCACCCACAACGACAAGCGCGACAACGATCTGCGATCGTCGAACTTCCTTCAGGTGGACAAATTCCCGACGATCCATTTCAAGAGCACCAAGATCGAGCAGAAGAGTGCGGAGAAAGGGACCATGACGGGCGACCTGACCATCAAGGGCGTGACCCACCCGGTGACGCTCAACGTCGTCAAGTACGGCGAATTCAACGATCCGATGATGGGCCACCGCATCGGCTATGCCGCCGAAACCAAGCTCAACCGCAAGGATTTCGGTATGACTTTCGAGATGATGCTGGACGGTAAGTTCGTGGTCAGTAACGAGGTCCTGGTTCAGATCGAGGGCGAGCTGCTCGAGGTCGAGGCCAAGGAACCGGCGAGGACGACCGCCTAAGCCCCGGGCGAATTCCGTGTCTTGACAGCCCCGCGCGAAGGCGTATTGTCTCCGTCAGGCGGGCGGCCTCTTAGGGCTCGGGAGAGGGAATTGTCCGATTAGGCCTGTGGCGGTAGGAGGGGCAGCTGAGAGGCCGCCCGCTCGCCACCGGCCTCAGCCGCGTCGAAGCGCACCCAGCTGGGCTACGCCAGCCGCTCCCTGCTGCGCTAGGATGAGCTTGACTCGATCTCGCAGCAGGGGATGGTGGAAGCAACGGACTACCCCTCGCGGTTGGCGCGCTCCGGTCACACCCCGCACGCGCCGTGACTCGGCCTCACGGCGTGAATCGGTTCGGTCTGTTACGAACGAACGATAAGGAGTGATTGACCAATGGCACAAGAAATGCGAGCGGCCGCAGTCCCGGCGATCGCCGACCCGGCGCCGCTGGGGCTGGCGGGATTCGCGTTGACGACCTTGCTGCTCAGCGCCCATAACGCGGGTTGGGCCCCGGACCTGATCTGGCTAGGGCCAGCCCTCTTCTACGGCGGTCTGGCGCAATTCTTAGCCGGTATGTGGTCGTTCCGGCGCGGTAATGTCTTTACGGCCACCGCGTTCTCGACCTACGGTGCGTTCTGGCTCAGCCTGGCCACCTATGTCCTGCTGGTCGTCTTCGGAAAAGCTCCCGCGGCAGATGTCTTTAACGCGGTCGGGTGGTTTTTGCTGGCCTTTGCGATCTTCAACACCTACATGCTGTTCTGGAGCATGCGGGTGAACACCGCCGTCTTCATGGTTTTCCTGACGCTCGAGATCACGGAGATTCTGCTCTTCATCGGCAACTTCAACGGCAGCAAAGCCGGCGAGGGCCTGGTGCTGGTTGGCGGCCTGGTCGGTGTCCTGACGGCAGCCGTGGCCTTCTACACTTCGGCAGCCGATGTGATTTCGGGCATGGCCGGTCGATATGTCCTACCCGTTGGCGTAGCGATGTGGAAGGACGCGCGGCGCCGTCCTTAGCACGTTGGACTCTCGTTGAAGGAGGCTCTATGAGGCGATGACGATACA
>VBJI01000077.1 GCA_005880875.1 Chloroflexota bacterium | reverse complement strand
GATGGTGGTGGTTCCGCCCCAGGCGGCCGCCGCCGTGCCGGTGGCGAAGTCGTCGGAGGCAAAGGTGCCGCCGAAGGGGAGTTCCATGTGAGTGTGCACATCGAGGGCGCCCGGCATGACGTAGCGATCCTGCGCATCGATCACCTGCTCGGCTCGCGCCTCGAGGCCGTTACCGATCGCCGCAATCTTCTCGCCGTCGATCAGGACGTCGGTCCTGGCGGTATCGGTGGCGGTCACCACCGTCCCGTTCTTGATCAGGGTCTTCACGGCAGCGCCTTGACCAGGTCGTCGTAGGTCTCCGGCCGGCGGTCGCGGAGGAACTGCCAGGTGTTGCGCACCTCTCGATTCATGTCCAGGTCGAGGTCGCAGACCAGCACCTCGTCCTCCGTCTCGGAGGCTTTGCCGATGATCCGCCCGCGCGGGTCACAGAAGTAGCTCGAGCCGTAGAACTGGGCGTCGTTGAGCGGCTTCTCCACGCCGACCCGGTTGATCGCGCCGATCCAGTAGCCATTGGCGACCGCGTGAGCGGGCTGCTCCAGCTCCCAGAGATAGCGCGAGAGCGACTTGACGGTCGCCGAAGGATTGAAGACCAGCTCGGCACCCTTCAGGCCGAGCTCTCGCGCCGGCTCCGGAAAGTGCCGGTCGTAGCAGATCAAGATGCCGACCCGACCGACCGATGTGTCCCACACCGGGTAGCCGAGGTTGCCGGGCTTGAAATAGAACTTCTCCCAGAAACATGGGCCGACGTGCGGGATGTGCGTCTTGCGGTACTTACCCAATACGGCGCCGTCGTTCTCGATCAGCACCGCGGTGTTGTAGTAGACGCCGGTTTGAGCCTCCTCGTAGAAAGGTACGACCAGCGCCATCTTGTGCTTCTTCGCTAGCGTCTGCATCCGCCTGACGGTCGGCCCGTCGTCCCGCTCGGCGGTGGCGTACCACTTGGGATCCTGCTCGGCGCAGAAGTAGGGACCGAAAAAGATCTCCTGCAGGCAGGTGATCTGCGCACCTTTCTCGGCCGCCTGGCCGATCAGCGCCTCGTGCTTTAGGATCGCTTCTTCTTTGGGCATGTTCGCGTGCGCCTGGATCAGCGCCGCCCGTACCTTTGCCATTCGCCTTGTCTCCTCCTCCCTAATTGAACGTCGGAATGATCGCCTCGCCGTATTTTCTGATGACCGCCTCCGGTTTCTCCACCATCAAATAGAGGTTGAATTGGTTGACGCCGACCTCGATCAGCTCCTCGATCCGTCGCCGGCTTTGCTCCACGGTACCGATGACGCAGAACCGGTCGATGACGTCGTCCGGCACGAAGTCCGCGTGGGCCGCACCGCGCTTGGCGTGCTCCGAATAGTCATAGTGGTCCCTCGCCTTGATGTAGTCGGTGAGGGCTTTGGGGAGGTCCTGCGCGTCGTAGCGCTTGAGCAGGTCGACCACGTGGTTCGAGACGAGGGCCGGGAACCAACGGACCTGCTCTCGCGCCGTCTCCAGGTCATCGGAGATGAACGCGGGGGCCGCCGCCTGGATCTTGATGTCGTCGAACGAGCGGCCCGCTTCCTGCGCCCCTTCCCGGACGAACTGCAGGCACCACTTGATGATGGCCGGGTCCGCCAGCTGAATGATGACGCCGTCCGCCACCCGCCCCGCCGCGCGGAGCGCCTTGGGTCCATAGCCAGCGACCCAGATCGGCAGCTCGTGCTCGGCCCATTTGAGCCGGATCTTGACGCCGTCATAGCTGACCTCGCGGCCGGCGGCCAGGTCGCGGATCAGCCGGCAATCAGCTTCCATGTGCTCGACGGAAATCGGTTTCTGGCCCAGCACCCGCCGGGCGCTATCGCCGCGACCAATGCCCATCACCATCCGGCCGCCCGAGATCTCGTTCAGCGTCGCGAGGGCGCTCGCGGTCACGGTGGGATCGCGGGTTCCCGGGTTGGTGACGCACGGCCCGATCTTGATGGTCTTCGTGTTAGCCGCCATCAAGGTGAAGATCGGGTAGACCTCCTGCCAGAGGACATGCGAATCGAACAACCACGCGTACTCGAAGCCCTGGGCCTCGGCAAGCTTCGTCAGGTCCACCCACCGGCTGGGGGGAGGATCGGGAGCGAAGCAAACGCCGAAGCTGATTCGTGCCAATGATTTCCTGAAAGGACTGGAGCCCCGGCCGCGAGGTCGGGGCTCCAGTTACGTTAGTACGCCGAGGTTAGGTCGCCGCCGCCGCCGCCTGGGGACGCCGCGATACGGCGCCCGCCGGGAACACCGCCGAGAGCACGAGATAGCAGAGGAAGGCGGCCACCAAACCAACCACCCAGCTGTAGTCGTAGACGTGGAAGGGGAACCAGCTGTAGAGCGGGCCAATGATCCCGCCCTTTGGGAAAGGGCCGTTGCCCGGCGTTGAATAGGCGCCGCCCACCGCCAGGACGCCGCCCACCACCAGGCTCACCAGGCCTCGCCAATTGAAGCCGCCTGAATAGCGATACGCGCCATTCACTCTGTAGAGGTCGCCCAGCTTGAGCACCGTATTGCGCATCACCCAGTAGTCCGCGATCAGGACGCCCGCGATCGCGCCCAGCGCGCCGCCGTAGAACCCCAGCCAGGTGAAGATGTAGACGTTCGGGTTAGTCAGCAGGTTCCACGGCTGGATCACGATACCCAGAACGCCCGTGATCAAGCCACCGGTGCGGAAGCTGATCAGTTTCGGGATGACGTTCGAGAAGTCGTACGAAGGGCTCACGATGTTGGCCGCTACGTTTACGGAGAGGGTGGCGACCGCCAGGGTGAAGAGCGCGAAGATGACGACCAGCGGGTTGTCGAACTTTGCGGTTAGCGCGACCGGGTCCCAGATGGGTGCGCCGTACACCTTCTGCGTGGCTGCGGTGATCAGCACCGCCACCAGCGGGAAGAGCGTCATGGTGGTGGGCAGCCCGAGGATCTGGCCGAGCGCCTGCGCCCGCTGGCTCTTGCCGAAACGGGTGAAGTCGGGCATGTTCAGCGAGAGCGTCGACCAGAAGGCGATCATCCCCATGAGCGCTGGCGGGAAGAGAACGAGCCAGAAGCTGCTTCCCCAGCCGACCTTGCCGGGCTGGCTCAGGATTGGTCCGAAGCCACCGGCCTTGGTGACCATCCAGGCGAGCAGCCCGAGCGCCACGACCAGTACGAAAGGAGCCGCCCAGTTCTCGAATCGACGGACGGCGTTCATGCCACGCATGATGATGAAAATGTTGAGCGCCCAGAAGATGGCGAAGCTCAGCCAAAGCGTCCAGTGTTGCCCGGCGATCATCGTGGAGTTCGTCCAGCCGGCTCCGAATAGCTTTCCGCTCAACGCGTAGAGCGCGCCGCCGCCGATCCAGGTCTGGATGCCGAACCAGCCACAGGCCACCCCAGCCCTGAGCAGGGCCGCGACGTTTGCGCCGAAGACGCCAAACGAGGCCCGGGCGAACACCGGGTACGGGATGCCGTACTTGGTCCCGGCATGGCTGTTGGCCAGCATCGGGATCAGGACGATGATGTTCGCGAGCGCGATCGTCAGGATCGCCTGGTACCACGCCATCCCGAGCGCGACCAGGCCCGACGCCAGCAGATAGGTCGGAATGTTGTGCGCCATTCCTATCCAGAGGGCCATGTAGTTGTAGGTATTCCAGGTCCGCCGTTCAATCGGTACCGGCGCAAGATCGCCGTTGTAGAGCGGGCCCTCACGAATCGCCCTGTCGTCGGCCAGTTCGTGGCGGCCGTCCGGATAAACGAGCTCCTCCCCCACACGCTGCGCCGGAGGCGCTAAGGTCGCAACTCCCATGTTTCCCCTCCAAAAATGAGTTCCGAGTCGCGGTTTTGCGTGCTAAATGTACGTTCGGCGAACGCCTAAGTCAATGGTCGTTCGGAGGCCGCTCAGGGTGGGATGGTAGCGGCAGCGGCCTACACTACGGGCCGTTGCCCAGCCTGCTGCTTAAGGTGGTTGTCACTCCGGCGCTGATCACCGCCGCCACCCTGGCTGGACGGCGCTGGGGCGACCGTTTGAGCGGTTGGCTCGTGGGTCTTCCGCTGACCTCCGGGCCGGTGGTGTTCTTCCTCGCCCTCGATCAAGGCGGTCGCTTTGCGACCGAAGCGGCGCTCGCTGTCCTGCTGGGGACGATCTCCCAGGCGGCGTTCGCGGTGGCCTACGCGCGGGTGGCCGTTCGCAGCGGCTGGGCGGCCGCCACGGCAGCCGGCGGTGTCGTCTTCGCGCTAGCGACGGTGGGCTTCCAGCAGATCAGCCTGCCCGCCTTGCCGGCCTTCGCTCTGGTCACGGCATCGCTGATCCTGGCCGCCCTCCTGATGCCACGCCGTAAGTCCCAACGCCCGGTTGCCGCAACACCACCACGATGGGACCTTCCCCTTCGGATCGTGGTCGCCACCGGACTCGTGTTGCTGCTAACCGGAATTGCCCCGACGATCGGTCCCCACCTGAGCGGCCTGCTCTCGCCGTTTCCGGTCTACGCTGGGGTGCTGGCGATCTTCGCCCACCGCCAGGGTGGAGGCGCCGCGGCCAACGACGTGCTCACCGGCCTGCTCTTCGGGCTCCTTTCGTTCGGCGCGTTCTTCGTGGTCATCGCCGGCGGGCTCAGCCGCTTGGGCATCGGTGCTGCCTTTCTCGGCGCGACCGTGGTCGCCTTGTTGATCCAGGGACTGACGCTTCGGGCCACGCGCCTGTCGGCACACTAGACGGATGCCCGCTCAGGACAGCCGCTCGGAGTACGCGCGACGGATGCACCGCGTGCTGGAGCACATCGACCGCCATCTCGACGAGCGACTCGAGCTCGAATCGCTGGCCCAAGTGGCGAACTTTTCGTCGTTTCACTTCCATCGCCTGTTCGCCGCCTGGATGGACGAAACCCTCGGTGAGTATCTGCGCCGCCGAAGAATCGAGGTCGGCGCGCTGCGATTGGTGACGCAGCCACGGTTGCCGGTCCTTCAGGTCGCCTTATCGGTCGGCTTTGGCTCCGCCGAGGCCTTTGCGCGGGCGTTCAAGGTCCGCTTCGGAGAAACGCCCACCGCGTGGAGGTCAATCGAACACCGCAAGCGCGATCAGGCCAAAGGCAAGCCCGGTCAGGCGACGGTGACCGAGCGAGCTGATGATGGAAATATGAAAAAAGACACGATCGCAACCACCCTCAACGTGAAGCTCGTCGACCGCCGGCCGACCACCGTCGCCTATCTTCGCTACGTCGGGCCTTACGGCCCGGGTCTCGTGGACTTCTGGACAAAGAGCGTAGCTCCGTGGATGGCCACCAACAATCTCCTCGGAAGGCCGCGCTATGGGATCAGTCAGGACGATCCGGGCATCACGGCGTCCGACAAGCTGCGCTACGACGCCGGCGTCGAGGTCCCGGCGGACTTTACCGGCAGCGGGTCCTACATGAAGACGGTGATTCCGGGCGGCAGGTACGCCTCGGGTCATTTCAAGGGCGACGCATCCGAGCTTGGCTCGGCATGGGAGTCGATGCTGCGCGAGTGGCTGCCCGGTAGCGGGATGCAGCTCGACGCACGACCGTTCTTCGAGTTCTATTCGACCGATGCGGCGTTCGACCCGCAAACCGGCGTGTTCGAGTGTCAGATCTGCATTCCAGTCGTGGGCCTTTAAGCGCCGCGAGCTACAGTCCCCGCCTGGCGAAGCTCCAGTTTGCCAATCCGAGCACCGCGAGGAGCCAGGCGACGACCCAGGCGAGGTAGGCGAACGGTAACGGCGCATCGGCAAAGAATGGATTCCCGGCTCGGGCCCGTCCGGCGGCCCGAGCCGCCGCCAGGATCTCCGACGGCTCCAGGTAGTAGATGGCCCCGTGCCAGAGCCCATCCGTCGGAATCAAGAGCCGGCTGCCGATGCCGATGCTGGTAATGGTGTCGTTGGCAAACGCCAGTCCGATGGCCAGGGCGATGCCGCCGATCCAGGCGACGAAGAAGAGGACCAGCGCGACCACGCCGCCCGTCATCGGCGCGAGCCGGGTGCTCAAAAGGAGGGCGAGCGTCATCAACACGATGCCCTCGGCGGCGACAAACGCGAGGGCGGCGACCGGATTCGGCGGAAGGTAGCCGGTCCCCAGCCAGATCCCCACCATCTCCAGCAGGCCGCTCAGCGCCGCATAGAGCGCGACCAGCAGGGCCAGGCCGAGCCACTTGCCCATCAGCAGCTCGCTCCGACGGATCGGGCGCGGCAGGATGGCCAGTGCGATCCCCGATTCGATGTCGCTGGCAATGCTAGGCGCGGCGACCAGGGTTGAGCCAAGCGCCAGCACGCCACTGAACATGAAGGCGACGAGGATGGTGAGCTGTGAGGACGCCAGCCGCACCTCCGCGGGCGTGACATCTTTCATGGTGGGGAGCCGGCTGAAGCCCCAGCTGGTGAGCACCACCACCGCGAGGGTCAGCACGCCGAGAGCGATGAGCAGCTTGCGGCGGGAGGCCTCGAGGATGGTCAGCCGGGCGATCGTCAGCACCCGCATCAGTCGCCCTGCTCCTTCAGGAGCTGCAGGAACCGGTCCTCGAGCGTCTCGTGGCGGGGCTCGACGGCATAGACCCGGCCGCCCTGGCGGACGATGTCGCCCACCAGCTCCGGAACGCGCTCGGGTGCGAGGCCGCGAAAGGTCAGCCACTCGCCTTCGTCCTCGAGACTTCCATAGCCTTGCAGGCCAAGCCGGGTTGCCGGCGTCAGCCCGGTGACCCGGACGCGAACGGCCCCGTCCTGACCAAGAATCTGCCCCATGGTGCCGGTCGCGATCACCCGGCCGTGATCGACGACGGCGAGGCGGTCGCAGACCTGTTCCACCTCGCTGAGCAGATGCGAGTTGAGAAAGACCGCCGTCCCGCGCGCCTTGAGCTGCCGGATGATCTCCCGGACGTCGTGGCGCCCTACCGGGTCGAGAGCTGAGGTCGGCTCGTCGAGCAGCACCAGCTCAGGCCGGCCGAGCAACGCCACCCCAAGCCCGAGCCGCTGCTGCATCCCTTTGGAGAAACCTTCCACCTTGTCGTCCGCGCGCTCAGCCAGGCCGACGAGGTCGAGCGCGAGCTCGATTTCCTTCTTCCAGTCGGATCGCGCCATGCCGGACAGCTCGCAGTGCAGTCCGAGCACCTCGCGGGCTTTCATCCAGCCCTGGTAGCGGAACAGCTCCGGTAAGTAGCCGAGATGGCGCCGGGTTGCGAGATCGCCGATTGGGGCGCCGAGTACCCAGCCTTGACCCGCGGTGGGCAGCGCCAGCCCGACCAGTAGCTTCACGGCGGTGGTCTTCCCGGCGCCGTTCGGTCCGAGGAACCCGAAGACCTCGGAACGGCGCACACTCATCGTCAAACCACTGAGCGCGACAGTCTTTCCGTAGCGCTTCGCCAGGTCCTGCGTATGGACGGCAAGGGAGGCGGCGTCGGCCGCCTCCATCGAATTCAGATCTGTGCGATCAGTGAAGGGACGTTGCAATGGCGAGCACCTGGTCGGGAGTCAGTTGACCTCCGACGGCGTAGATTACGCCATTCTTCACCCAGACCACGCCGGCCCCCAGGGCGGTCTTGATGACCAGGTACTGGATGCCATTGACCGTTTTGGTCTCGGTGGTGGCAAAGCCCTTTGGAATGGGAATCGGAAGCGTGGTGCTCGGATCCTTGATGGCCTTCACCTGCGCCGCGAAGTCCGGCGGCACACCCGGCTGGGACAGCAGGTAGTCCTCGAGCTGCGCGTTTGTCGCACCGCTCGAGTCGACCGTCGGCACGCGAGTCTGCGCGATCACCAGCGTCGGCACCTGGGTTTGGCCTTCGGCTCCCGACAAACCCCAGGCCTCGATCAGGGCTGGACCGCCACTGACGATCAGGGTGCTGCCGTCGATCGCCGCCGGCATCGGGCTCACCCGAACGCCGGCCTTCGCCGCGGAGGCTTTCAACCGGGCCGCATCAAAAGTGAGGGAACCGGTCGCGTGCGAAACGACGCCGTAGCTGACGGGCCCGCTGACCCCGCTGGGCAAGGATGCCGGCACGAGCAGCGGGAGTCCCGAGAGTTCGTGCGCCCTCGCGGGATCGGTGACCGGCTGCGCGTTGGGCGCTTCGGGCAACCACTTGACCTGGCCGTAATCGAGCAGCACGTTCCGGCCGGGCACGCTCGATGGTGATACCGGGACGGCGACGATCGTACTCGGTTGGAAAATGCGCACCAGCTGGCCGGCGGCGCCACTGACGGCGACGCCGCTGATCAGGACCGCCGCCAGGACGACCGCGATCGCCGGCGTCGCCAGTGGCCGCAAGCGGGGCGTGCTCCGATCGATCCACCGCTCGTACCAGCGCCGCGGGCGAGCCGCCTCGTCGCGCGTGATCCTGGCCTGGACCGCGATGAGCGCCCTGGCAGGATCCGGATCAAATGCCGGCACCATCAGCAGCGTCAAAGTTGCCCGGGCGTCGCCGGCGATGCCGTTGGAGCGAGATTTGCATTCGAGGCACCCGTGGAGATGCGCTTGGTCGGCCGCCGTCACGGCCAGCGGCTCATCGACGATTCGCCGCAACGTTCCATCAGTCAGATGTCGCACGGTTGACCTCCTTGCGCAGAGCGCCTTCGGCCCGGCGCAGCAGCGTTCCAACGTTCCCCACCCTGATCCGAAGGGCCGTGGCCACCTCGGCGTAGCTCAATCCGCTGTACCGCAACATCAAGATCGCCGCGGTTCGCTCCGGGAGGTGGCTCAAAGCCCGCCGCACCTCCCGCCGCTGCTCCGCCGCTTCGACCAGGTGTTGCGGGTCGACGGCCGCCGGCGTTGAGGGATCCAGGGCGTGCGTCGACTCGCGTCGCGCGCGGCGCCGCTCGCCGCGGATGACGTTCAGCGCCGAGTGGACGGCAGCCGCGTGTAACCAACCGGAGGCTTGCTCAGAGTCGGGGGAGACACTCCGGTGAAACTTCATAAAGACTTCCTGGGCGACATCCTCGGCCGCCGACCGATCAGCGAGGACCCGATAGGCGATGGCGACCACCTTGGGGTATTCCTGCAGGAACAGCCGTTCGAACGGGTCCGGCACCGGCCGGCTAGCGGCGCTCAGTGGCACGCGGACGACCATAGGGCGCCAGGCCCGCGCGTAAAGCATTCACCTGGTCAGCACCGCCGGTCCGCTGAATGTGACAGGTGCCCCGGATAGAGTGATCAGGTGTCAAAGCTCTGTGGCAAAGAGCGTATACAATGATATAAGGATGGGTGAGTCGCCACTGGTAGGGTGGCGCTTTGGGGTGTTCGCGGTGATAACCCGGTGATCGGCCGGGCGCGACGCTCCGTGAGCGGCGTCGGCGAGCTCAGCTTGCTGTTCGTCGCCGCCCTTCAGGGCGCCGTCCGGCGGCCCTTCTACTGGAAGGAGTTCTTCGATCAATGCCGCTTCATCCTCGGCGCGAACTTCGTTCCGCTGTTGCTTACCGGCGTCGGCTGGGGGGTTATCGTCTCCCTCGAGGCCGGCCATTTCTTCGCGGCCGCCAGCAGCGAGTGGCGGCTGGGCGGGTTCACGGTGATGGCCAACGTCCGCGAATTTTCACCAGTCGCCACCGGGCTGATGATCGCGGCGGTCAGCGGCACGGCGATCGTCGCCGACCTGGGGGCCCGCCAGGTCCGACAGGAACTGGAAGCCCTGAGCGTCATGGGTCTCTCGAATGTCCTTTTCATCGTGGTGCCCAGGGCCCTGGCGCTGATGGTGATGACCGCGCTCTACAACGTGCCGATGATCGTCTTCACCACATTGTCGGGCTTCTTCATCGCGGTGGCGGTGGTCGGCGTCAACCCGGGCGCTTTCCTGGCGAGCTTCTTCACCCAGGGCACGCTGGTTGACCTGTTCGGCGGGGAGATCAAGTGCATTCTCTTCGGGGCGCTGGTAGCCGCCATCTGCATATATAAAGGTATAAGCGCTAAAGGGGGCGCCGAAGGTGTGGCGCGCGCAGTCCATTCGGGGGTCGTCTGGTGTTTCGTCGGCATCCAGGCCCTCGAATACCTCTACACCCCGACGGTGCTGGCCCTGTTCCACAACCAGAACGTGCTGCGCTGATGGCCACCAGCACGATGCGCCCACCGGCGCAGGATTTCGGACCGGTTCCACGGCAGTTTTGGGCCCGGGGCTTCGGCCTGTTCGAGGTCCTCGGCGAGATCATCCTGTTCGCCGTTGCCGCGTTGCGATCGATCCCGCGAGCCCTGCGCTACCGCCGTGAGATCTGGTGGTACGCGGCCTTTCTCGCCATCGGCTCCACCCCGGTCGCGCTGGTGATGACCTACTTCAGCGGCTCGGAGTGCTCGGTTGAGGCGTACTACTCGCTCCATCAGCTGGGCGGGGCCGAGAGTCTTGCCGGAGTCTTCAATGCGCTCTGCGACATGCGCGAGATCACGCCCCTGTTCTTCGGGTTTGCGATCGGGGCCAAGGTCGGCTGCGGCCTGGTGGCCGAGCTTGGCACCATGCGGATCAACGAAGAGATCGACGCGCTGGAGACGATGGGTGTTCCGTCGGTTCCCTTCCTGGTCACGACCCGGATGGTGGCCGCCCTCCTCGTGCTTCCCGTGATGTACGTGCTCGCGCTCGCCACCAGCTTTTTCGCCAGCTGGGTGGTGCAGCGCTTTCAGATCGGGCTGGTATCCAACGGCGTGTATTTCTCCTATTTCTGGCGCTTCACCAACCTGACCGACTTCGGCTACTCGCTGATCAAGGCGGTGATCTTCGCCTTCCTGGTGATCTGCGTCGGGGTCTATTACGGCTACCACGTGAAAGGCGGCGCCGTCGGGATCGGCCGCGCCGTCGCCAAGACGATGGCGGTCAGCCTGGTGCTGACGGTGGTCGTCAACGCCATCCTGACTCAGATCTTCTGGGGGCAGAACCCCAACCTGCCGATCCCATCCTGAGATGAGCATGACTAAAAACGGCGAGGCGATGGTCGAGGTGGAGGACCTGTACAAGGCCTTCGAAGGCAAGCAGGTGCTGGAGGGCGTCACCTGCCAGATTCCCGCGGGCAAGATCTCCGTCGTGATGGGACCTTCCGGAACCGGCAAGAGCGTGCTGCTCCGCCATCTCGTGGGCCTGCTTTACCCGGACAAGGGCGACGTACGGGTGGCCGGCAAGAGCGTCCCCAGCCTGGGCGAGGAAGAGCTGCTCGAGCTACGTCGGAACGTCGGCATGCTGTTCCAGGACGGCGCCCTGTTCAGCTCGATGAACCTCTACGACAATGTCGCCTTTCCCCTCCGGCAGCACACGCGGAAATCCGAGGCGGAGATCAAAGAGATCGTGATCCAGCGGCTGGAGGAGGTCGGCTTGACCGAGGCGGTCAAGAAGATGCCGAACGAGCTCTCCGGCGGGATGCGCAAGCGCGCCGGCTTCGCGCGCGCCCTCGTGCTCGAGCCCGAGATCCTCCTCTTCGATGAGCCGGACTCAGGGCTCGACCCGGTTCGCACCGCCTTGCTCTGCGACCTGATCAAGCAGATTCAGCAGAAGTACAAGTCGACCGGCGTCGTGATCAGCCATGACATCAAATCGTGCTTCAACATCGGCGACCACATCATCCTGTTGCACGGCGGCAAGGTGGTCGACCAGGGCTCCAAGGAAGAGTTGCAGCAGTCGCGCAACCCCTTTACCCAGCAGTTCATCAAGGGCGCCATCGATGGGCCCCTTGGCATGGAGTAGGTGGACGCGATCCGCGCCTGGGTGACCAGGTATGGCCCCCTCCTGGTCGTGGCCGTGATCGTGCTGCTGGCCATCGTGTCTTCACGAATCGTCAACGGACTCACGGAGTATCGACTGGTCGTCCGCACGCGGACGCCACCGTGACGGTCCGACCGAAGAGCCTGCTGGGTGAGAAATACGTGGCGCTCGATCCCGGCCGCTCGGATACGCTCCCGTCCGGGTCGCAACTGCCCAACACGCAGGTCGCCCGAGCGGTCGAGCTGCAGGACGTGGTCAACAGCCTGGATCAGCCGACCCGGGAAAAGCTGCGCACCCTGTTGATCTCCCTGGGCGGCGGGCTGGCGGGCCAGGGGCTGAACACCAACCAGACGATCAGCTATGGGCGCCAGGACCTCGACCACCTGGCGGCGATCACCGACACGCTGGCGGCGCGCGACCAGGACCTGCAACAGGTGATCCAGGGCCTGGACCAGGTGACCGCCGAACTGGCGAAGAGCGACCGGCGGCAGGAGCTGGGAGCACTGATCAAGAATTCGCAGACGCTCCTCCATTCGCTCTCGCAGCAGGACGCCCAGATCAAGCTCACGCTCGCCAACGCCAATGCGGCGCTGGGCCGCACCGACACGTCGCTGTCGGGGACCGCCACCCAGCTGAACAGCATTCTGCAGCAGGCGCCCCGGACCGTCGACCTGCTCAACGGGCTGACCCGGGACTTCGCCAGCAACACGGACTTGCTCGTGGCGGACATGGGGACCTTCACCCGCGGCGAGAAGTACGGTCCTGATGTTTTCGGTGCGCAGGACGGTCAGGGTTACGCCACCCGAATCAGTGTGTTGGTGGGCGGCTGCAGCCCCGGCGTCAATCCCTGCACCCTGCCCCTGAATGCCGGGGCCGGCCAGGCTCCGATCCCTGATTCGTTCGACGCCGTGGTCGGTGTCCTGCTTAGAGGCGGCCGATGAGAAGCCGCGCCAACCTCCCGGTGTTCATCGCCTACCTGCTCCTCGGCTTGCTAGCAACCACGTTCCTTGCCGCGCAAATGGGTGGCGAGTTCGTCTTCGGGGGTTACCGGCTCAATGCCGTGTTCAACACCGGCGCCGACCTCGTGGCCGGCGACGACGTCACCATGTCGGGACTCCGGGTGGGCAAGGTGGAGAGCCTCACGCCGATGGCGGGGGCCACGCAGGTCACCATGCTGCTTCATCGGGACTTGACCCCCGTCTTCAAGGACGCTCGGGCCGTCATCCGGCAGAAGAACCTGCTGGGCGAGACGTACATCGAGGTCAACCGTGGCAACGCGTCGCAGGGTGCCATCCCGGATGGCGGCACGATTGCCCAAGACCACACCCTCACGCCGGTCGAAATCGACCAGGTCCTGAACGCGCTCGACCCGCAGGTTCGCGATCAGCTCGACATCGTCATCAACACCCTGGGCCAGGCCACCGCCGGCCGCGGCCAGGACATGAATGCGTCCGCCGCCGACCTGTCGTCCGTGGCCGTCGACCTGCGGGTACTGGCCCAGACGCTGGCGAATAATTCGGATCATCTCGACGCCCTGATCAGCGACCTGCGCAAGGTGATGGAAACCCTGGCCGCCTGGCATGCGGACTTCAGGGCGATGATCGCGGACTGGGACAACGTGATGGCCACGCTCGCCTCCCGCGAGCAAAACCTGCAGGGCACGATTGTCGAACAGGATCGGGTGATGGCCATCTTCGACCAGGGGTTGAGTGGCGGCGCCGCCCAACAGCTGCACGGCGCCCTCGCCGAGGGCCCGGCGACGATCGACAATGCCAACCACTACCTGAGCGGCGCCGCCACCGTTTTCGGCGCGGTTCAGAACGATACGCCAGGCATCCAGCAGCTCTTCCGGGAGCTGGCCTCGGTGATGAGCGGAATCGGCCACCCCGACGAAGCCGGCAGCAATCCCAACGATTGGGTGCACATGTGGCGCGTCAATTGCGCCGATCAGTGCTTCCAGCCGGGGGTCCCGTAATGGCGCGCCGCACCTTCATCAGCGTCGCGATGGTGGTGGTCTTTGCCGCGGCCTGCCTGTTCGGGCTCGGATGGATCGCCCTGAACATGGGCTTACACGGGCCCTGGAGCAACGAGTTCGCGCTCAACGCCGAGTTCGCCAGCGCGAACGGCCTCGTCCCGCAGGCCGAGGTGCGGGTCAGCGGTGTACACGTCGGCACCGTGCTGACCATCACGGATTCCAGCGATGGCGGGGCGCTGGTCAAGATGGCGCTTCAGCCCAACATCCGGCTGCGCCAGGATACCCGCGCGGTGATCCGGCCGAAAACCCTGCTGGGCGAGAAGTTCGTCGAGCTGGTTCGGCCCCAGTCGAGTGCTGAGCCCTATCTGCAGAGCGAGGCCACCATCCCCAAAGCCCAGACCGGTCAGGCGATCGAGATCGACGACATCCTCAATGCCATGGATGCGCCAACCCGTCAGGCGATGTCCGAATCGTTTCGGCAGCTGGGGGTCGCGCTCGACGGCCGGCAGCAGGACCTCAGCGCCGCGCTGGGGCCGCTGGACAGCACGATGACCAATCTTCGGCCGCTGGCGCGCGTCGGTGAAAGTCGCGCCAAAGAGCTGGACCGAATCCTGACGAACCTGAACACCATCATGCAGGCGCTGGCGGACGAACAGGATCAGCTCGGCCACCTGGTCGACAGCGGCGACACCGTGATGAGCGGGATCGCCGCACGCGACCAGGCGCTCGCGGGTACGGTGCGAAATGGGGCCGCCGCCTTCGGCTCGCTCGACCAGGCCTTCAGCGGCGTGACCGCGGCCGACCGTGCCTCATTGCAGAAGAGCCCGTCGACGATCGCGGCCGGACGTCGCACCCTGAGCTTGACCAACGCGCAGGTCGATCAGCTCCTGCCCGAGCTGCTGCTGGGACAGATCACCTATCCCAACGACCAGCTGAATATCAGCGATTCGGAATCGCTGACGCTGGCCGCGGAATGGATCTCCGCTTTCTCCCACGCCGACGCGGCCGGGATCCACTCGCTGCGGATCACCGGGCTGACACCTTCGAAGCAGACCACCGGCAGCGCGCTGCCCGGCGTCGGCATCCCGAACGGCGGACCGGCGGTGCCGCAGGACCTCGCCGATCTGCTGCTGATGCAGCTGGGGAACGGCCGATGAAGCTGCTGGTCGCGTTACTTGCCGCCGCCGGCCTGCTGGGCGGCCTCACCGCCACCCTTTTCGGCAACCATCCGTACACCGTGACCGCCTACTTCCTGAGCGCCGAAGGGCTGACCCAGGAGAACGATGTCGTCGTGAACGGCAGCCGCGTCGGCCGGGTGACCTCGGTCGGCATCGCGGCGGACAATGGTCCGAGCGTCGGCGGCGCGCAGGTCGTGATGGAAATCGACTCCGGCTCCGCACCGCTTCACCGCGGCACTCGCGCCACCATCCGGACGAAGGGCCTGCTCGGAAATCCCTTCGTGGAGCTCACCGCCGGACCGCCGAGCGCACAGACGATCCCGTCCGGCGGCACCCTGCCGCTGCAGGACACGGCCTCTCCCGTGGACCTCGACCAGGTCATGGACCTCTTCGACCCGCAGACGCGGGCACGCATCCAGACCCTCACCCGTGAGGGCGGCGCGGCATTGGCAGGCCGCGGCGCCGACCTGAATGTCTTTCTGGCGGCGTTGCCGGGGATCATGCAGGACACGTCGGTCGTTACCGGAAAGATCGCGCAACAGGACCAGCAGCTCAGCGCCCTGGACGTCGAGTTCGACCGGATCGCCCAGATGATGGCGACCGAGGACCAGGCCTTCCGGCGCGACATCGCCAACGGCGCCAGCCTGCTGGACGTGACCGCGGCCCACGAGGCGCAACTCCAGGCGGAGCTGGTCTACGCGGATCGCGCGCTCGGTGAGCTGGCCGCGGGTCTCAAGGGACACGAAGGCGATCTCAACAAGATGCTCAAGCAGTTGCCGGCCGTGCTCGACGAGCTGCAAAAACTCTCCGACCACTCCGCCACCTCGCTGGCGATCATCGACCCCTGCATGGCCGACATCGTCCAGACGCTCGCCGAAATGCGGAGTGCTACCTCCTACCGCGACGGCAATGGCAACCTGTTGCGGGTCCATCCGTATGTCTTTACGGGAAGCGAGCCGGTCAACCCGACGCGAATCGCCTGCAGCGGAGGCGGCGGATGAACCTGAACGCCTCAAACGCTCGCCTGGCACTAAAGCGCCGCTCGCGTGGGCCGGCGGGCCCGGGCAATCCCTTCAGGGCGGGCGTGATCACCCTGGTTGCGGTCCTGATCATCGCCCTGCTGGCGATCGCGATCAACATCAGCTTCGGGCTTCCCTTCAACCTCAGCCTGGCCCCACCCGGGCAGGACTATTCGGTCAGGGCCGCATTCATCGATGCCAACGGCGTCAGCCGTGGGGCGGATGTCGTGATCGCCGGCCACTCCGTCGGCCAGGTCAGCGGCGTCGAGGTCTCCGGAACGCGGGCGCTGGTCACCATGCGGATCTCGCCGCACTATGCGCCGCTGCACCAGTTCACCTCCGCCCGGATCCGATACTCCACGCTGCTGGCGCAGAAGTACATCGAGATCACTCCGGTCAATGGCGGCGCCGAGTTGCAGAGCGGCGGCACCATTCAAAGCGACAACACGCTGAGCCCGGTCGACTTCGATCAGTTCCTCAGCGCTCTCGACCCACAGACCCGCGCGCGACTGCAAACCCTGATCCAGCAGACGGGCGGCGGCCTGCAAGGCCAGCAAGAAACCATCAACGACCTGCTGACCCAGCTCAACGGCCTGTCGCAGGAATCGCTCACACCGCTCGGCACCTTTCATCAGCATGACCCTGACATCGACCGAATCGTCGCCAACCTGGCGATCGTCAGTGACCGGTTGGCGCAGAGCCATCAGCAGCTCGGAGACCTGGTGGGCGGCATGAGTGATGTCACCGGCACGCTGGCCAGCAATGACCGGGCCCTCGCCTCTTTGATCACCCACCTGGGCAACGTGATGGGTGACTTCGATGCGACGCTCGCCGGCAATGAGCAGAACTTCCACACCACGATCGTCACCCTGGACCCGTTACTGACGCAGCTGAACGGAACGCTCGCGATCGTGGCGGCCGATACTCACAGCAGCATCGGGGCCATCAACACCAACAACCGGGTGCTGCAACCCGAGCTCGTCAGTGCGGTCTCGCAGACCGATGCCGCCGGCAATCACCTGCTCCGCCAGTACTACGTCGTCAACCCGGCCTGCGACCAGGTCAACCCGCAGGCCAACCCGCAGTGCCAGACCGGCGTCGGCCAGGCGCCGGCGGCCGCTCTGCCGGCGTTGCCTTCGCTGCCGACGCTGCCGCTGCCAAAGTGTTTGCCCACCCCAACGCCCCCGAAACTCCCCACGCCGACGCTCTCGCCGTTGCCCTGTCCATCGATCTCCGCGGTCCCAACTCCCAGTGTCCCCTGCATGCCCCCCACGCCGACGCCACCCAAAGTTCCCACCCCGAGTCCCAGCCCCTCGCTGTGCCCATCCCTGCCGGGGGTCACGCTGCCGCCGCTGGGCCTTCTTCCCGACTGGCTGACTCTGCTTCTTTTCGGAGCGCCCTCGTGAAGCGGAGACGCCTGGCGGGCTCGCGCCTGGTCGGACTGGTGGTGGCGGTCGCGGCCTGCGCGTTCGCGATCCTGGTCTTCACCCCGTTCTCTCTCCCCTGGAACCAGCCGCTTCACCTGCAGCTGCAGGCGGGCGCCTACGGCGAGCTCAGTCCGGGCGCCTGGGTGGAGTTGAGTGGAGCGCGGGTCGGGTCGGTCGATCGGGTCCGCTACAGCAACGGCTACGCCCTCATCGGCGTGTCCATCGACCCGCGCTACGCGAGTCAGCTGCATGCCGATACGACGGCGGCGATCCGCCCGCATGGATTGCTCGGTCCGAAGTTCGTTTATCTGCAAGGCGGCAGCAACGGCCGGCTGCGCGACGGGGCCTCGATACCACTCTCCCGCACCACCGTGTCGACGGATTTCGACCAGGTGCTGAACGAGTTGCAGCCCGACGTCCGAGCCAACCTCAAGACCATCTTTGTCGAGCTTGGCAAGGCGGCCGACGGACGCGGCGCCCAAATGAATACCGCGTTCCAGGCGCTGGGTCAATCCTCGGCTGACGTGTCGTCCACCACCACGGTGTTGCACAATCGCGCCGACGACCTCGCCGGCCTGATCATCGCCAGCGAGCAACTCGATCGCGACCTGCAAAACGCGCCGATCGACCGCCAGATCGCCGATACCGACCTGGTGCTGAGCGGCCTGGTGCAAGTGGAGGACTCGATCGGGTCCGGGATCGACCACACGGCGGCGGTGACGCAGGAGCTCGATACCGCGCTGCAGGGCAACTCGGCGAACCTGGCCCATATCCTGTCGAAGGGCCCGGCCACCGTCGACCAGTTGCGGGTGGTGGCCGGCGAACTCGATGCGGTCATCGTGGGCGTCAACCCGGCACTCCCCTGCCTGATGCAGGCGGTGCTGGAGACCAAGTCCGCCTTCGGCGGCCAGGACGGCAACGGCCACTACGTCCGGGTCCAGGTGGTGCCGACCGGCAACGGCCACGCGCCTTCGCCGCCCTGCGGTACCGCATCACCTTCGTCGCAGGCGCCACCGGTCCATGATCAAGACCTTATTTCGCTCTTCCTTGGCAACTAGGGACGCCGCTCCGACCGCGCCGGTGCGACGCCGGGCGGCCTCATCGAGCCTGCTGTTCGCGGCGCCCTCTCGCTGGCCTCTCCTCCTGCTGCTGCTGGCACTGCTTGTCTCAGCCGGCAGCCTGCTCGGGTTGATGCGCCTTCATCCGGACGCGCGTGTCGATCTGCTGGTCGACACCGGTGCGAGTGCCTTCAAGGACCAGGCGCTCTTTGCCGACACATTCGGCGCCGACCCGGTGGTGGTGATGGCGCAGCCGGTCGCCGGCGCCAACCTGATCACGCCCGACCACATTGTCGGCCTGTCCCATCTCGAGGGGAAGCTTCACCAGGCGCCCGGCGTCAAGAAGGTGTACGGCCCCGGCACGCTGGTCAACACCCTGGCGATCAGCACCACCACCATCCTGCTCCAGGTCTGCGCCCAGGAGGGAAAGAGCGCCGAGACCGCCGCCCGCCAGCAGGCGGTCGCCGCCGGCAAGTCGCAGTCGCAGCAGGATGCCGCCGCGCAGCAGGCCTTCCAGCAAGCGGTCGGTGCCTGCGCCCAGCGCTACGCGAAAGCCCTGCCGACCCTGGGCGTGCCGGCGGTCAACAACCCGACCTTCATCCAGGGGGTCCTGCTGGAACCGGACGGGCAACACGTACGACCCTTCTGGACCTGGGCCCTCCCCGACATGCAGCACGCGATCATCACAGTACGGCTCAACCGCAACGCCTCACTCGACCAGGTCCGGCACATCATGGACATCATCAGGAGCGCGTCGAGCGCGAGCGACCTCCAGGAATTGCACGACCTGCGCTTCACCGCTTCCGGCTCCCCCGCGCTGACCCTATCGGTGGCGGATTCGGTCTTCAACGCGCTGAAGTTCCTGCTGCCGCTCGCCTTGGTGGGGGTGCTGGTCGTCGCGGTCCTGGCGCTCGGCACCTCGACGCTGCTGACGATCGCCGTCGCCGCCCTCGGGGCACTGTGGACCGCGGGGATCGCGGGCTTTGCCGGACTGCCGGTGACGCCGGCCACGCTGGTCGTCCTCCCGGTAGTGCTGGGACTCGCCACCGACTACTTCATCCAGTCGATCAACCGGGTGATGGATGCCGACGGGACCCTGGAGGAGCGGGTGACGCTCGCTTCTCGCCGCATCCTTCCCTCCACCGGGCTGGCGGCGGCCGCCACCGCCGCGGGCATGCTCGCCTTCGTGGTGTCGGGCATTCCCCTGGTGCGCCAGTTCGGGCTGTTCATGGCGCTCGGCGTGGCGATGGCCTATGTCGCGAACTACCTGGTCGGTCTTCCGTCTCTGCTGTTGCTGGGCCGAAGATTTCCCAGTGTTTTCAACGCGACCCGCATGCGGACCGCGGCCGGGCGTCGGATCGCCAGAATCGCCGGCTTAGCGCCGGGGGTTGCCGTCGCGGTCGTCGTGGTGGGGCTCGTCGGATGGGCGGCCTTGCCGGCGATCAAGATCGAAACCGATCCGGCTCAACTCGTGCCGCCGGGAGACAGCGCGCTCGCCCAGGCGGAGCAGGTGCGCAGGGCCGTCGGGCTGGCGGGCGAGATCGATCTCGTCGTCCAGGGACACGATCCGACGTCTACCACGGCCGTGCACTGGCTCGACCAGGCCGGCAACCAGGCGAGCGCGCAGTCGGGTGGCGACCTCAAGGCGCTCGAGAGCCTCCCCGGATTTCTGGCCGGCTTCAACCAGGGAAAGCTGCCCGACTCGAAGATGACGGCGCTGATTCTCGACCGGATCCCGGGCTATTTCACGGGCGCCGTGTACGACAACCAGCACGGGCTGGCCCTTTCCATCTTCGGGCTGACGCACGTGACGTCGGTCGACCGCGACCGGACCCTGGTCTCGACCTTGCGGAACGCCGGCGGGGCGCCGCCGTCAGGGTTTCGCGTCTTCCCCGCCGGGCTGGCCGTGATCGCGGACCAGGCGCTGGCCGGGCTCCAGGCAGACCAGCTGCGATTGACGCTGCTCGCCATCGCGCTGATCCTGGTGGTGTTGCTGCTCGGCTATCGGAGGATTCGGCCGGCGATCCTCGCCTTACTGCCGACGGTAGTGGCGGCGGGCGCCGCGACCGGGTTGCTGTTCCTCTATGGCAGCATCTTCAACGCGCGCTCCAGTCCGATCACGATCCTTCTCGGCGGCGTCGTGATCGCCTTCGCCACCGAGTTCAGCGTCCTGTGGCTCGCCCGCTATCGCGGCGAGCTGGAAAATGGGATCGATCCCGGGGAGGCCGCCCACCTCGCGTCGGTCCGCGTCGGCCCGGCGATCGCCGCGTCGGCGCTGGCCTTGACCGCCGGCTTTGCCGTGCTCGCGCTCAGTCCGGTGCCGACGGTGCGCGACTTTGGCATCTGGAGCGCCTTCGACATGCTGCTCGCCACCGCGGCCGTGCTCGTCCTCTTACCACCACTGTCACGATCCTGGCTACGGTAGCGCCGCGCCGGGCACCGTGATATCGGTCGCCTCCCTGGTCGGCAACACGAGTTGGGCGTCGGGAAAGGTGATCACGGCACTCGCCGAATTGCTTTGCAGGAAGGTCGGATAGTCGACCTGCGTCAGGTCGAGACGAATCCGGTGACCGGTTTGCAGCATCCACTGGTTGCCGAAGAGCGGCAACTGGATGGTCTCGACCAGCGTGTCGTACCGGGGACTATCGATGCGATAGGTGCCTCTGGTCACCAGCAGCGCTGAGTTGTCAGGCGCCACATCCCAGACCCGGGCGTTGAGCGTTGCCGTGGACGCACCCGTGAGGGTGTAGGTCAGATCGACATGTCCGAGGCCGACGTAGATCCGGGGCACGTCCAGCGGGGCGGAGAGTCCGGTATAGCGAGCGGTGGAGAGGGTGACGGGCGCGACCGACCGCCGGCAGCCCGGCAGTCCCAGAATGGCGAACCCGAACGCCGGATCCGTTTGCAGATCATCGGGATCGGCCAGGTCGGGGTTGAGCGGGTTGACCGGCACCTTGCGATTCAGCAGATGCCCGGCTGAGTCGTAATGGACGGTCAACGTTCCGTTCGACAGCTCTTCCGGCGTTCTTCCGGTAAGGCGCTGGATGGTTCCCGTTTCGTCCGACGACGGCGTGCCGCAGATCGTGGGCAGGCTCAGGACCTCGGTCTGCTGCCGGTGACTGCCATGAATCTGTTCATGGAGAAAACCCCAGGCCTGGACGTTCAGGTGATGCCATTCCGAGTCAGAGTTCTGGGCGCGCGGATGCCCGATGTCGGCCACCGCCACCTCCACCGGCCAGAGCCGGTCGATCGACTTCAGATACTTGAACTGCCGGAAAGCCTCCACCGGCGGAAAGAGGTCATCCGTCCATCCCGAAATCGAGAAGATCGCTACTTCCCGGCTCTGAGACTCGGCCAACCAATTCTCGTCCTGGTAGAAAGCGCCGCGGAATTCAGTGAGCCCGCGACGAATCTGAGCGACAATTGAATCCTCGACGCCCGCTGCGTCGTAGGGGTCGCCGGATAGGGCCCGCCCGGCCCAGGTCGGCAGGCTGATCGGGCCTTCTTCCGATGGTGTGACCGTCGTGCCGCTTTCGAAGATCCCGTCGATCACTCCCAAGTCGAAGAAGCCAAACACGTAGCTGAACTTGGGGCTGCCAAACGGACTGCCCTGGCCGGTATCCGTCGGGTCGCCGGGATTGCCCTGCGACGACGAATAGATGGTTGAGTCGAAGGGCCCAGGATGCCCGTTGGGTGCCAGGCTGTAGGCGAGATCGGTCCATGGATATTTCGGCACGGCGACTTGCAGATGCAACACTGGCAGCGGCGAATGGGGGAATGGCGTTGGAAAGATGTTGGCATCCCAGACCGGCTGTGTCGCCTGCAGCCATGATTCGCCACCGCCGTACGAACCACCGGTGACGGCGACCTGATTGACGTCCAGGTCGGGATACGCCTGGGCGACCAGGGCCGCCAGCCACTGGGTGTCTCGAATTTCGAACTCGCGGCTCTTGAGATGGATGGTTCCATTCGGCAGGCATGCGGAGCCGGGACGACCGCCGGCGCAGGTCACCGGTTTCCCGGCCGGCGTTGGCGGCTCATCGGCCCGGTCTGGGCCGTCGTCGTAAAAGCCGCGCGCCGTGTAGGTCAGAACGTAGAAACCATGCTCGGCGAACCAGTGGTTGTTCCAGTGCCATTTGTCGGCGTTGTTCCCTTCGTCAGTCCTGGATTCCCACTCGTGCTTGTTGTTGGCGAAGCCGTGAAGCATCACGATGAGCGGGTGCCGGTCGCCGGTTCCCGGTTGCGGGAGAGTCAGGTCCACGTCCAGGGAGGTGGTGTCCCAGCTCGCGACCTCCCCGGAGCAAATGTGAACATCGCCGTAGGGGCCAGAGGGCGACGAGACCGGACAATCGTTCAGGCCAGCGACCGCCCCGGCCGCGTGCCCCGGCATGGCCGGGCCGAGTGATACTGCACACAGAACGACAGCTGGCAGGATGGCGCGGCGTCGCATGTGACTGGTTCCCTCCGGCGGTACGAGAGACGGCTCCGCCTCCATCTTCTGGACAGGGCCGGGCTACGTCAAGGCCGCGAGCTTGGAGCTTCCTTCGCGATTGACTTATTCGCCCTTCCAGCTCGGCTTGCGCTTCTCGGAAAAGGCGCTGAGACCCTCTTTGGCGTCTTCAGTCTCGAAGAGGCGGAAGATTCCGCCCCGTTCCAGGGCGAGCGCGCTTTCCAGCGACATCTCGAGGCCCTGCTTCGCGACCAGCTTGATCTCTCCGATCGCGACCGTCGGCCCGGCGGCCATGGTCGCGGCAAAACTGATCGCTTCCGGTAACAGCCGGTCCGGAGGGAGCAGCCGATCGACGATCCCGAACGCGGCCGCCGTCTTCGGGTCGAGCGGCCTACCGGTCAGCAGCAGCTCCATCGCCTTCTGCCGGCCGATCAGACGTGGGAGCCGCTGGGTGCCACCGTTGCCGGGCAGGAGACCCAGCGTCACCTCGGGCACGCCGAGCCGGTACTCGCCCTCGGCGGCAAACCGAAAGTCGGTGGCGAGCGCGATCTCCAGCCCGCCGCCGAGGCAGTGGCCGCCGATCGCGGCGATGAAGATCTTCGGCGTGTGCTCCAACTTCAAGAGCACCTCGTGCATGTGGAGGATGGTCATCGCCCGCACCTTGGAGGTGACGCTCCGGAACATACCGATGTCGGCGCCGGCGCTGAAGAATTTCGGGTTATCGGAGGTCAGCACGGCCGCGCCAATCGACTCATCGAAACGGATCTCGTCGATCGCGGCGTTCAGATCATCGATGAATCCCCGGTCATACGAATTCGCCGGCGGCCGGTTCAGATGAATCAGGGCAACGCCATTCGTTTCCCTGGTGACTGACACAACCTTTGCCGAGGTGGTGGCTTGCTCCATCAAACCCTCCTTTGTGTAGTCTGAGTCTAGTTGGCGCGCACATGAGGGTCGCGGGATTTCCCGCGTGTTGGAGGACGATCAGCTTATGAGCACGATGGTGATCGACGGCAAGCCGGCGGCGGCGCGCTCCGGCGCGACGGTCGAGATTCATGATCCCGCAACCGGAGAGCTGGTTGACCGGGTTCCGCAGGCCGGCGTCGAGGAGACCCGGCAGGCGATCGACGCGGCGCACAAAGCCTTTCGCGCCTGGGCGGACCTGCTGCCTCACCAGCGCTTCCAGGTGCTGATGAAGGGAGCGGCTCTCGCTCGACAGCATCTCGACGAGGTGGCGTCGCTGCTGACACGCGAGCAGGGCAAGCCCCTGCGCGACTCGAAGATCGAGGCCCAGCGCTTCGTCGAGAACATCGAGTTCTACGCCGCGATCGCCGCGTCGGGGGCGATCCGCGGGAAGCAGGTCCCGCTCTCGGTGCCCGGCGCCTTCGGGCTGGTGGTCCGCCGGCCGCTCGGCGTGGTGGGCGCCATCATCCCCTGGAACTTTCCGTTGACGCTGCTGGCGAACAAGATCGCGCCCGCACTGGCGGTCGGCAACACCGTCGTGGCCAAGCCGGCCAGCTCCACGCCGCTCTCGACGATCCGCCTGGTCGAGCTGATGAACGAAGGCGGACTGCCGCCGGGCGTGCTCAACGTCGTCGTCGGGCCCGGCGCCGTGGTGGGCCAGGAACTGATCAAGAACTCGAAAGTCCGCAAGATTGGCTTTACCGGGGAGACCCAGACCGGCAAGCAGGTGATGGCGGAAGCCGCCTCCGATTTGAAGCACGTGACCCTGGAGCTGGGCGGCAGCGACCCGGCGATCGTCTGCGACGACGCCGACGTCGAGATGGCGAGCAAAGCGATCGCCATTGGGCGCTTCTTCAATTGTGGCCAGGCCTGCCTGGCGGTGAAGCGCGTCTTTGTTCACGAAGCGGTTGCGGACCAGGTGATCGAAAAAGTCACCGCCCGCGCCAAGCGCTTGAAGGTGGCTCCCGGGACCGATCCATCCGCGCAGATGGGACCGATGCACACCGCCGGTGGACGGGAGACGATCGAGGCGCAGTTGAAGGATGCCGTCGATCGCGGCGCCCGCGTGCTGGCCGGCGGCAACCGGCTGCGCGGCGAACCGTTCGATCGTGGCTTCTTTTTCGAGCCGACCGTCATCACCGACGTCCCGCCCGATGCGCGGGTCTGGCGCGAGGAGACCTTTGGGCCGCTGCTGCCGATCGCCCGGGTGAAGAGCCTCGACGAGGCGATCGAGCGCGCGAACGACTCCGAATTCGGACTTGGATCCTCGGTCTTCACCCGCGATATCAAGAAGGCGCAACAGACGATCGATCGACTCGACGCCGGCTACAGCTGGATCAACCAGGTCAACCTCGTTGCCTACGACGAGCTCCCGTTCGGGGGCACCAAACACAGCGGGTTCGGTAAGGAACATGGCGTCGAGGTGCTGGACTTCTACACGGAAGAGAAAAGCGTCGTCATGGGTGGCGTCTAGGTCAGGCGGCGACTGACCACTGATCGGCCTGGGTGATGTTGTCGAGCACCCAGCCGAACTGGCCGGTGGTGACGGTGGCCTTGCAGTAGGCGCAGATGCCTGACTCGTTGAGCGAAACCGGCGCCCCGCAGTTCGGACACTGCGTGATTTGCGCCGTCTCTCCCACCCGGCTCCTCGCCGCCCGGCTGCGGATCAAGGTCCAGTACTCGGTGAACGGCGCAGCCTTCCGGTCGCCGCTCACCATCTTGTTCTGGTCATCCACCTCATAATCAGCGGCCCAGGCATCGATGCGAACCGTGATGCTGTCAAAGTTCGGGTCGCCGACCACTCGCGCGATGGTGCAGCCATTGATGGCCAGGTCCTCGAGCACGTTGCGCTTGTGCATGGCCACCATCTGGTCGATCTGCAGCTTCCAGCGGTTGTAGATCCCGTCGGAGAGATAGACACGCGCTGGCTCGAGGTTGCGGGCCATCCAGGCGTTTTGCAACACGAGAAACGTGGTCTGGGCCCGGTCGAGGAAAACCTGCTGGTTGAAGTTCGGATCGCGGGTCTGTAACGCACTCAGTCCGTTCTGGACGGCCGCCGCATCGATCTCCGCGACCGGTGCCGACGTCACGTCACTGCTTCCGGAGTTGGGGCTCGACTGCCGGCTCGCCCACCAGCGGTAGATCAGGAAGGCAGCCACGACACCCAGCACCAGGAAGAAGATCACGGGCGACCCGCCGCTCGAGCTGCCAGAACCGCTGCCCCCGCCGAAGAAATACCCGCCGCCGCCGCTATGACTCCCCCCGCTGCTGTAGCCGCCGCTCCTATGGCTCCCGCCGCTGCTGCCGCCACTGCTGTGGCCGCCTCCGGCGCGGGCCAGCGCGGTTACCTGGATCGTCAGGTTCACCGCAGCGGTGACCGCAACGGCGAGCAGTAGGCGCGTTCGGTTGCGCACAGTGTTCGGTATAACCGGTCGCCCGGATGGAGCTCGCCACTCTAGAATCCGGCTTCGATGATCGCTCCAGGGCGGCGCCGCTCGTTCCAACGCCGCGTGCTCGCCTGGTACGCCGCGCATGGTCGCGACCTGCCCTGGCGGAAGACCCGCGATCCGTACGCCATCCTGATCTGCGAGATCCTGTCGCACCAGACGCAGATCTCGCGGGTCGTGCCAGTCTATGAACGCGTCTTGCACCGTTACCCAACCGTGCACGCGATGGCCCGCGCCCCGCTGGCGGAAGTCAAGGCCATCACCGACCCGCTCGGCTACAAGATCCGTGGGCGCTGGCTGCACGCGGCCGCGCTCCAGGTGGCGGACCGCGCGGACGGGAGATTCCCGGACACGCTCGAGGAACTGCGGCGACTTCCCGGAATCGGACGCTACACGGCCGGCGCGCTGATGAACTTTGCCCACCACCGGGACGCCCCGATGCTGGACACGAACGTCGCCCGCCTCCTGCGCCGGCATTTCGGCGTCGCCGCGACCGCTCGAGCAGGAACTGCCGAACTCTGGATGCTGGCGGCGACCATGATTCCGAAAGGAAAGGGCTCTCTGATCAACCAGGCGCTGATGGATCTTGGCGCGATGATCTGCCGGTCGCGCTCGCCGCGCTGTGACCTCTGCCCACTACGGCGCAGCTGCCGGTTCCGAAAGTGGACGAGGCAGGGGTCACGCTGACCCCTGCCTTGACGCGCGGGTTGCTCTACTGACTCATGCGCAGGAGGCCGAACGAGCCACCCTGCGGATCGGTGATGACCGCGAAGCGGCCGCCTGGGAAATCCTGCGGCTCGGCCATCACCTTGCCGCCCAGTTGCGCCGCCTTCTTCGCCGTGCCATCGACATCGGTCGTCGCGAAATAGAGCAGCCAGAACGACGGGACCGGCTGAGGCTGCATGCTCTCCATGCCGCCGGCGATGCTGTTGCCTTTGACCTGAAACTCGGTGTAATCCGGCTGCCCCTCACCCATCGGGCTGGTCTTGGTGCCCCAGCCAAAGAGCTTCTGGTAAAACGGCCTGGCCTTGTCGATGCCACGCGCGTGCAATTCGACCCAGGCGTAGGCATTCGGCTGGTTGGTCACCTCGAGGCCTTTGACGCCCTCTTTCGGCTGCCAAACGGAAAAGATCGCACCACTCGGATCCTGGAAGGTGGCCATCCGCCCCTGGTCCATGACGTCAAAGGGTTCGGCGATCACTTTGCCGCCCGCCTCTTTGACTTTCTTCGCCGTGGCATCGGCGTCTTCGGTCGCAAAGTACACCGCCCATGCCGAGGGCGGCTGCTGCTCGCTCATGGTGGGCCCAAGAGCCCCGACCATTTTCCCGTTCAGCATCCAGAACGTGTACCCACCAGCCTGCGGATCGGGGATCGTTTGCGGCTGCCAATTGAAGAGCTTCGAGTAAAAGCCTTTGGACGCCTCCACGTCCTTGCTCGAGATATCGACCCAGGCGACCGTGCCGGGTGCGAAAACCGCGGTTTCTGGCATGTAACTCCTCCTCCTGCCCGTCCGGGCAGAAGACGATAGTAGTCCGCGAGGCTCTTCACTTTCAACCCGCGAATACTATGGTCGGACCGATGCCCCCTCCCGATCTACAACCGGCTCAGCTTCGTCGACGAAGACCCGCCCGGTTTGTGTGATTCGACCTGGATCTCGGACGGCGAAGTAGATCAGCAGCGCCAGTCCGATCACCATCCAGATGCCGATGATGATCGGCGCCAGGTTGGCCGGCGGCGTGAGGGCGCCGATGCCAAGGCCGGCAAAATCGATGCCGAAGGCCGCCACCAGGGCGGGAAGGAAAACCAATGTCCCGACGATCGGCACGATGCCGTTGAGCAACACGTTGAACTCCGCTCGCCGCTCGCGCAGGTAAAAGACGAGGTTGCTGAGGTTGGTCAGGATGTAGATCGCGACCACGATGATGGTGGCCACCGTCCCCAGCAGGGCAAAGGCAGGCAGCGGTCCGCCGGCGACGATGCCGAGCGCGACGGCCAGAACGATGCCGCCGGCCGACTGAACGTTGACCGCGATGTAGGGCGTGGAAAAGGTGGGATGGATTTTCCCAAGCATCCGCGGCAGCAGGCCAATCCGGGCCAACGCGTATCCCACCCTGGTTGCCGCGTTGACGCCCGCGTTGGAGTTGGCGATGGCGCTGTTGAGGACGGCAAGGATGACGATCACGATCCCAGGGCCCCATACCGCCTGCGCCAGGCCGGACCAGGGGTCACCGCCATTGAAAAAGACGAAGCCGTGCTTGGGATCGGGGGCCATCTTGCCGGGGCCGAAGTACACCGTGGCGGCGTAGTAACACAGCAGATAGAACAGACCGATCAGCAGGGCGGAGAGGATGACCGCCCGGGGAATCGTCTTGCGGGGCTCTTTCGCCTCCTCTCCCAGCGGCGCCGACGCCTCGAAACCAATGAAGGCCAGGATGGCGAAGATCATTCCGGGAAAGACCGACCCGAGTCCTTTGGCGTTGCCGGTGTTCGGCGCGAAGACCGATAGGGTGTTGTGGTTTCCGGCGGCGATGATCAACGTCAGCGCCAGCGCCGTGAAGACGAGGATCTCAAAGGCGCCCAGCACCACGCCGGTGCGGGTCGACAGCCGGATGCCGCGGTAGGTCAGAAACCAGACGATCAGTCCCGCCGCCACCGCGAATGGCGCCCACAGCCAGAGCGGCCAGCCAAAATGCGAGTTGAGGTTGGCGGCGAGCTCGTTACCGAAGATCAAGTAGAGGAGCGGCGCCACGATCGGCTCCGCCATCATGAAGCCCCAGGCGACCAGGAAGCCGACGGGAGCGCCCAGGCCCCGCGAACTAAAGGTATAGAGGCCGCCGGCTGACGGAAGGTGCTTGGCGAGCTGGCCAATACTGATGGCGCAGAGCAGGCATGCGATAAGGGCAAGCAGGACGGCGAGCGAAATACTCCCTCCGGCATACGGAACCCCGACGATGATCGAGAACGCCACGGCCGCCGCGGGAGCCATGTGGGTGATCGATTGGAACAGGGTAGGGGCCAGGCCCACGGCGTTGCGCTGGAGCCGATGCGTGTCGACGGATGTGCTCATGTCTTTCCCTCCTTTAGGCGCTAACCTAACACGTCTAATCGGAGGCTGGCAACAGCGATGAATCGGCGGCCTATCGGCGGGTGGTGGAGGGTTTTTTGCTCGCAGCCGCCCTGAATGAACCGGGTCCTAGGGCGCCGCTTCGACGGTCCCCTCGTGGGCAAACGTGGCTTCCGCGTCGGCACGCGAGATGACGCCCAGCAGGCGGCCGTCCGCCGCCGTCACCAGGCTGTTGGTCTGGATGTCGTGGTCACGCATCGACTTGAGCAATTCCTGCAACGTCACATTCGGCCGGAAGGTCTTCGGCCCCGGAGCCATGACCTCCTCAGCAGTCGCCTGGGGACTCGCCTCCAGCGCCCTGTTGCGGAGCAGCCCCAGCACGATGCCCTGCGGGTCGATCGCCACGCAGGTGTCGCGTCCATCGGCCCGAACGCGATCACGCAGCTCGCCGACACGCTCTTTCAAGTGGCAGGTCGGGACAGTGCTGTCGGCGACGTCGCCGATCCAGATCTCGTCCGTTGCCTGGCCTTCGCGAGGCCCGTTGTCTTCGTACCAACCCTCCTTGCCCGGTACGTAGTCGAACACCTGCGTGAACCCCAGCGACTCGAGCCGCGACGCGGCCCGGGGCGAGAGATCTCAACCGAAATCGTTGCAGTAGACGAGCACTGGCCGGTTGCGGTCCAAGCGGGCGGCGGAGCTCGCATCCAGCTGCTTCAGGGGTATGTTGATCGCCCCCGGCAGGTGGTCGTGCGCGAATTCGTCGGCCCCCAGGACGTCGAGCAACTGTGCGCCTTGTTCCAGTAGTCGCCTGACGTCCGCCGTGGAAAACACCTGCGAAGGCATGCGCCTAATTTACGCCGGACTTTTCTCCGGCCGCGCTAGCGCGCTCGCATTCGATTGTTCCTTGGCTGGTGTTCGAGCGTTGGTAACGATAAGGTTACCGTATCAGCGGGCCCAGACGCCGACCGGGGTGAACCGCAAAGGGACGTCGACCAGCAGCAGTTCACTGGCGTGGTCGGCCTGGATGGGAAGGTCGCGCTCCTCGAAGACTTTGACCGCGTCACCGGTGGAGAGTCGCTCGTTTCCGAGCCGCAGGCTGCCTTCGATCAGATAGAGGTAGCCGCCCCGGCCGGGACCGAAGTTGTGTGACACTTCGCGGCCAGCGGTCATGGACGACACGTACACGGTGGCGTCCTGGTGAATCTTGATCACGTCGGTGCTTTCTGGCCCGATCACCCGCAGCAGCTGGTCGCTGCGCTCGGCTTCGGCGAACTGATGCTGTTGGACCGATGGGGGCAGACCGGCAGTATCGGGCAGGATCCACAGCTGCAAGAACTCCATGGGCTCGTTCTTGGAACCGTTTTGCTCCGAATGCTCGGCGCCGGAGCCAAGCGTCATCAGTTGAACGCCGCCAGGCTGCAGGGTGCCGTCGTTGCCCAGGCTGTCGGCATGTCGGAATGTTCCCTTCCAGACGTAGGTGATGCCTTCGACGTCGGCGTGCGGGTGCATGGGCCAGATGGCTCCAGGTGCCAGGCGATCGTGATTGAACACCCGCAGCGGGCCAAGCCCCATCTGCTTGGGGTCCCGGTAGCGATCGAAGGAAAAGTGCCAGCGGGCGTGGAACCAGCCACCCTCCTCCTGGTGGACCTCTCGATCGCGGCGAACCTCCAGCATCTGGGTGCCGGTCAGGGAACCTGGATCGAGCGCTTCGACAGTCCCATCCAGTAGCCCTCGATGATGCTGGGCAGGCTCTCGCCCGCACGTTCGCCGGCGCCGAGGGTAACGAAGAGCGGCGCCAGGTGCTCGGTTCGTGGATGCGCATACCTCACCGCCGGAGCTCGGTGGACGAAGTCGGAGAGTTCGTCGAGATCGCCATGCTCGAGGGCTTCGTGCGCCCAGGCGTCGAACTCCGTCGACCAGGCAGGCGGGTTGGCGTCGAAACGAAAATCGCGGAGAAACGGCAAGCCGTGCGTAAGGAACCCGCTCCCAACGATGAGAACCCCCTGGTCGCGTAGCGGCCGAAGGCGCCGGCCGATCTGGAAGAGCCGATGGGGATCGAGACTGGGCATCGACATCTGCAAGACCGGTACGTCGGCGGTCGGGTACATCACGGTCAGCGGGACGTAGGCGCCGTGGTCGAGGCCCCGATCTGGCTCCTCGGCTACCTCTTGATCCGACAGCAGTCGCCGAACGTCTGCCGCCAGCTCGGGGGCGCCGGGCGATCGATACTGGGCACGGTAATAGCGCTCCGGAAATCCGCCGAAGTCGTACACCAGCGGCGTGCCGGTGCGGGTTGACCCAATTGTCAGGGGCGCATTCTCCCAGTGTGCCGAGACCATCAAGACCGACGACGGGCGTGGAAGCGCTTGCGCCCAGGCCGCCAGCTGAGCCACCCAGAGCGCATCATCGACCAGGGGCGGCGCGCCGTGCCCGATGTAGATGGCAGGCATGCGACCGGCATCCTGCGCCGTTCGCGCGCGTTCGGCCACCGATGTGGCCGCCCCTTCCGGGGCAGCGGTCGGGCTCGGTGACTGAGGCTTCAGCTCCTCGTCCATGAATAGGTTTTACCTGATTCACCAAAAGCAGCCATTAATCTGTGTTCGATGGCCACCGACCGCGCCGTTCACGCCGAGGGACTGGTAAAAAACTACGGGCGCGTGCGGGCGCTCGACGGGCTCAATCTTCACGTCGATGAGGGAAGCCTGCTGGCTCTGCTGGGGCCGAACGGCGCCGGCAAGACCACCGCGGTGCGAATCTTCACGACGCTGCTCAAGCCCGACGCGGGTAGTGCCCAGGTCGCCGGGTTCGATGTGCTCAAGGAGCCCGACCGGATCAAGGCCCACATCGGACTTGCGGGTCAAACCGTCGCCATCGACGAATTCATGACCGGCCAGGAGAACCTGGAAATGATCGGTCGCCTCTACCATCTGTCCGGGAAAGACGCCAAACGCCGCTCATTGGAACTGCTCGTCCAGTTCGATCTGACCGATGCCGCCCACCGAATCGCCAAAACCTACTCGGGCGGCATGAGGCGGCGACTCGACCTGGCTGCCTCGCTCGTGATCCTGCCGCCGGTGCTCTTCCTCGACGAGCCAACTACCGGTCTCGACCCGCGAAGCCGGCGCCAGATGTGGGGCATCATCAGCTCCCTCGTCAGCGAAGGCTCGACGATCCTGCTGACGACGCAATACCTCGAGGAGGCGGATGAGCTTGCCAACCGGATCGCGGTGGTGGATGCGGGCCGGGTGATCGCCGAGGGCACATCGGACGAGCTGAAGCTTCGAGTCGGCGGCGACCGCATCGAGGTCGCGGTGGCCCGGGACGGCGACCTCGCCCGCGCCGCGGAGGTGGCACGCCGGCACCTTTCGAGCGACGTGACCATCGACCCGCATCAACGCCGTCTGTCCGGCCCGTCACGTGAGGGCACCCGCCAGCTGGCCACCCTGGTGCGCGAGTTCGACGCCGCTGGAATCGAAATCACGGACCTGCAACTGCACCGGCCCAGCCTGGACGACGTCTTCCTCACCCTGACGGGGCACCAGGCCGAGGAGGAGAAGACCACCGAGCTCAACCGGCGATGGGCCAGGAGAGCCAGCTAGTGGCGAGCGGCTTCGCCGTAGCCGGCACCCGCTATCGACCCATCATGGGGCGGCCTGCCATCGTGTGGGCCTTCCTCGACGCCATGGTGCTGGCCAGGCGCAGCATTCTCGAAACCATCCGGCTGCCGGAGCTAATCGTGTTCGTCGCGATTCAGCCGATCATGTTCGTGCTGCTTTTCCGCTACGTCTTCGGCGGCGCGATCCAGGTGCCCGGCGGGCAGTACGTCAATTTCCTGATGCCCGGCATCTTCGTCCAGACGGTCGCCTTCGGCGGGGTCACCACCGGCATCAGCCTCGCCCAGGACATGCAGCGTGGCCTGATCGATCGGTTCCGGTCTTTGCCGATGTCGTCGTCCGCGGTGCTGACCGGCCGTACCGTCGCCGACCTGGCACGCAACCTGTTCACCGTGATCATCATGCTGATCGTCGGCTTCATCGTTGGCTTCCGACCCGGTGGAACCGTTTTCGAGTTTCTGCTCGGGATCCTGGTCCTTATGGGCTTCAGCTTTGCCTTCTCCTGGATCTCGGCGTTCGTGGGGCTGGTGGTCCGCAGCGTCGAAGCCGCCCAGTCGTTCGGGTTCATCTGGATCTTTCCGCTGACGTTTGCGTCGAGTGCCTTCGTCCCGGTGGCGACGATGCCGAGCTGGCTGCAGGCCTTCGCCCGGCACAACCCGGTGTCCGTTCTGGCCGACGCCCTGCGCGGCCTCTTCCACGTGAACCCGGCACTCACCACCGCCGACACCCGCTGGGCGCTAATCCAATCGGTAGCCTGGATCCTGGGGATTCTGCTGGTCTTCATCCCCATCTCTGTCCTCCGCTATCGCCGCACCACCGCCCGCTAGTCAGACGCCGAGTTCGAGGTGAGTACGGACTCGACCGCCCAAAGCTATACTTACGGGCTGTCGACGGGGGAGAAACCTTCTAACAACAATCTAATAACTGATTCGTAGACTCTGCCCCACCACTCCTCCGTTGTGGGGATGCCGCGCGACCGGATTTCGACTCGAAAACCTAAGGAGGGAAAGAATGGAAGTATCGAACCGACGATGGTGGAGGCGACCGAGTGTCGCTTTCGCCGGGGGAGTCATCGGGAGCCTCTTGCTCGCCGCCTGCGGGGGCTCGAGCGCTACGACCTCAGGTCCGTCGATTCTGTCCGCCTACAACCCACAGAAGGGGACCCAGGGAGGCCAGCTGGTCTTTTCGGACTGGGAGTCAGTGGATGATCTGAACGTCCTCTCCACGTCCGCAGCGACAACCCAGGAGGTTGCCTCCGGTCCCATCTGGGCCGCGTTGTGGGTGTTTGACGCGCAGAACAAGCCTATTCCCGACCTGGTCAGCGATGTCCCGACCACTGACAACGGGATGGTCAAGAAGGTCGACAGCACGCACATGGATGTCACCATCAAACTGAAGAAGGGCTTGAAGTTTTCGGACGGCTCGCCGCTAACGAGCGCCGATATCAAGTTCGTCACGGACGCCATCTGCGATCCGGATACCGGTGCCATCAGCACCCTGGGGTACGACCACATCGCCTCCCAGGAGATCAAGGATGACCAGACGCTGATCTGGCACTTCGGGCCCAACAAGTCCGGCACCTGCGGGCTATCCTCGGACCTCACCAGCGGCATCTACGCGCCGTACCTGATTCTCGGGCCGACGACCGTGGGGATCCCCAAGTCGGTCCTAGGTAGCGTTCCCCACAAAAACTTCGCTACCAACGATTACTTCACCAAGAAGCCGACGGTGACCAGCGGTCCGTACATGGTCCAGGACTTCACGCCTGGCCCGGCGGCCATCGTGACCCTGGTCCCCAACCCGAATTACGCCGCCGGCCGGAGCGGGGGAAAGTTCTTCGGTCACGCTCCCTACCTCAACAAGCTGACCTACAAGATCTACGGCGACAAGTCGTCCCAGGTGGCCGGCGTCAAGTCTGGCGACACCGATCTGGGCCTCGACATGATCGCCAAGGACCTTCCCTCACTGCAGGGGCTCAGCAACGGCAAAGCCGTCTACGCCAACGGGCTTCTGGACGAGTTCCTCAACCTCAACCAGGGGAACAACACCACCGGATGCGAAGCCCAGGGCTTCGCGCAGACGTGCGGCAAGCCAACCCCATGGAAGGGTGACAAGATCCTGCGCCAGGCCATCGCGCTGGCGATCGACAAGGACACCATGAACTCCCAGCTGGTAGGCGGAATCGGGAAGACGATGAACGGGCCCATCCCGTCGACCCTTTCGCCCTATTTCGACACCAGCATCCCGAAGTTCAGCCGGGACATCGCCAAGGCGAATTCGATGCTCGACTCGGACGGTTGGGTCAAGGGCGCCGATGGCACCCGGAGCAAGAATGGCACCAAGCTGTCCTGGGTGATCAGCACGACCTCAGGCAACCCGCAGCGGGCGGCAGAGGAAGAGCTCCTCATCAGCAATTGGAAGGACATCGGCGCCACGGTCAAAACCAGCAACTTCCCGGCTGGCAAGTTCTTCAACGGCTTCAAGGCGGGTGGGATCAACGCCACCGGCCAGTTCGACATGGCGCTCTACGCGAACAACTGGTCGCCGGATCCCGACGCGTGGGCGGTCACCGCGCTGAGCGGCCAGATCCCCACGGCGGCAAGCCCGACCGGCCAGAACTGGAACCGCGTCAACGATCCCAAGCTGGACCAGCTGCTGACCGCCGGTGAGAACGAAATCGACATCACCAAGCGGACCGGCATCTACAAGGACGTTCAGACGGAGTGGCGGGACTTCCTGCCGACGATCGAACTCTACGAACGCCCCGACGTGTTCGCCGTCAGCAACACTTTCGGGAACTTCTTCCCGACGGTGAATACCTGCCTTGCGGTCTGCAACGCCGACGACTGGTTCCACAAGGGAGCCTCCTAGTATCGACCGGAGGAGAAGGGGGTGGCCCGGCGGCCGCCCCCTTCTCATGACCGCCACGTTTTATCGGATTGTCGCTCACCCGGAGTAGTATTCAAGTCAGATGCTGGGCTTCATTGGACGCCGCATCCTACAGGCGATCCCGACGCTGTTCCTTATATCCGCCCTGCTCTTCTTTGGCATGCAGCTGGTCCCCGGGGGACCGGAGCAGGCTTTCGCGTTCCGCGCCGGGATGAGCGAGGCCGCCCGCCAGTCCGTCATCCACCAGTGGGGCCTGGACCAGCCGCTCTACATCCAGTACCTCAAGTGGCTGCAGTCGATGTTGACCGGCAACTGGCAATTCTCCTTCTTCATGCACCGGTCCGTGCGCGAGGTGATCTTCCAGCGGCTGCCGGCCACCTTGATCCTGATGATCACCGCCTACCTCATCGCGCAAGCGATCGCCCTCCCGGCAGGAATCGTGGCGGCCCTACGCCGGTATTCGTTCTTCGACCAGGCGGTCACCTTCTTCTCCTACGTCGGCTACTCGATGCCAACCTTCTGGCTCGGCCTGATGCTGCTGCTGCTCTTCGCCGTCTTCGTGCCGATTCTCCCGGTTGGTGGAATCGTCAACGTCCGCCTTTCCGGCGCCCCGTTCCTGACCCACGACTACAACGTCTGGTTCTTACAGAATCCCATCACCGGCCTGATCGACATTGCCAGCCACATCGTCCTGCCAGCCACCACCATCGCCATCGTCACCATTGCCGGCGACTCGCGCTTCATGCGCTCATCGATGCTCGACGCCATCCACCAGGACTACGTCCGGACCGCCCGAGCCAAAGGGCTGAGCGAGCGAGTGGTGGTCCTCAAGCACGCGCTGCGCAACGCGCTCCTCCCGGTGGTGACGAACATCGCCATTGAGCTACCGCTGCTCTTTTCGGGGGCGGTAGTCACCGAAGCTATATACAGCTGGCCCGGGATGGGGCAGCTGTTCTTCCAGGCGCTCGAAGCGTTCGACTATCCGTTGTTGCTGGGCATCCTTTCTGTGTCGGCGATTCTCATCGTGCTCTTCAACCTGTTCGCCGACATCGCGTATGCGTACATCGACCCGAGGATCTCCTATGCTTGACACCCGGCAGATCGGGGGCGAATCTTTAGCGGAAGTCGCCCACGCGGGCGAGGACGTCGCCATCAAACAGTTCAGCTTCCGCGAGCTGACCTACCGGCGGTTCATGTACCACCCCACGGCAAAATGGGCCGCACTCACGCTCGTGATCATCATCGTAGCCTGCTATGGCGCGCCGATCTGGCACCTGATCGCACCCAAATTCATCCAGGCTCCTGACCAGTACTCGCTTCTAGACGCCGGCCAGGGCCCCTCTCTTCGTCACCTGTTCGGGACCGACTCGTACAACGGCCACGACATCTTCAGCCTGATCCTGTACGGGGGCCGCCTGTCGCTGTTCATCGGCATCGGATCGATGACCATCGCCGCCCTTATTGGTGTCAGCTGGGGGGCGACGGCCGGGTACTTTGGCCATGCCCTGGACGCCGTCCTGATGCGCGTCACGGATGTCTTTCTCACCATCCCGGCGCTGCTGCTGGTGCCGCTGGCCGCCAGGGTCTTCGGAGAGGCCTCACCCTGGAAGATCGCCCTGATCTTCGGACTGCTCAGCTGGCCCTCAATATCGCGTATCGTGCGCAGCTCGTTTCTCTCGTTGCGCGAGATGCAGTTCGCGGAGGCGGCCCGGGCGCTGGGCGTGCCCAACCGCCGGATCATCTTCCGTCATCTGCTACCCAATGCGGTCGGCCCGA
>VBJI01000073.1 GCA_005880875.1 Chloroflexota bacterium | reverse complement strand
GGCCCAGCTGTGGATCCTGCCGCCGATTCCAGATGTCACGATCGCGTCGAATGTGGTCGCCTTCGATCAATCCATCACGCCGGCGACCGCCGCCAGGATGGCCCATGACGTGGTGCTTGACCTCATCATCGAATCCGAAGCGCGTCGCGCCCACGACGTATCGCTGGCCGGAACCGGGGCGACCGGCGACGGGCTGAAGGAATTCACTGACGTGGTCAAGCAGGATATCGCCGGCGGAAAGATTATCCAGAAGACCTACAGTTTCGACAAGGTCAGCCTCAACCTGTTCCTGCCCAAGTTCAGCAGCCAGGCCGCGCGGCTGGTCGGCGTCACGCTGCACGGAACGAACACCTTCATCACCAGGGATGCGTCCGGCAATGTGCTCTCCCAGTCAAGCACGCCGTACTCGAAGAGCTGGGGCCTCGATAGCTCGTCGAGCGGGAACCACCAGCTCATCATCAACGACTACACAGACCTCGCCCCCGCGCCCTAGAACGGCCCGAGGAAGCCTACTGCCGGACGATCGCCGGAACCCGTCCTCGCAAGACGTACTTCTGGATTTTCCCGGTCGCCGTTTTGGGAAGCTCATCGACGAACGTGACCCGATGCGGCACCTTGAAATGGGCGAGCCGTTCCCGAGCGAAGTCGCGCAGTTCCTGCTCGGTCGCCGTCTGCCCGGTCTTTACCACCACAAAAGCACAGGGCGCCTCACCCCACCGCTCGTGTGGCAGTCCGACGACGGCGACTTCCTGGACCGCCGGATGGCGCAGCAGGCATCCCTCGACCTCGATCGACGAGATGTTCTCGCCGCCGCTGATGATCACGTCCTTGATGCGATCGCGGATTTCGGCGTAGCCGTCGGGGTGCACCACGGCGGCGTCCCCGGAGTGAAACCAGCCGTCACGGATCGCCTGCGTGGTCGCCTCCGGGTCGCGGTAATACCCCTTGAGCACCACATTGCCGCGGACCACGATCTCGCCGATCGTCTGGCCATCGTGCGGGACTTCCTTGCCGGTCTCCGGATCGACCACGCGAAGCTCGCCGGACGTGATCAGTTCCACGCCCTGGCGCGCCTTGATGGCCGCCCGCTCGGCCGCCGGCAGGTCGGCGTGTTCCGGCAGCGGATCGCAGACGGTGATAAAGGGCGACGTCTCGGTGAGACCGTAGACCTGCGTCACCTCCCACCCCAGCTCACCCTCGAGCCGCTCGATGGTGGCCGCCGCGGGGGGCGCTCCAGCGGTGACGACGTGCACGCCGCGGGGAACATCACGGCGAAGGTCGGCGGGCGCGTTCGCGAGGCCGATCAGGACGGTGGGCGCTGCACACAGCCAGCTGACGCGCTCATCCCGGATCAGCTCGAAGACTGCCGCGGGCTCCGGCTTGGGGAGACAGACATGGGTGGCGCCGGCGGCGGTCACCACCCAGACAAAGGTCCATCCGTTGGCATGGAACATCGGCAGCGTCCAGAGGTAACGGTCGCCGATTCCCAGCCGCAGGTGGATCAGGGTTCCGACCGCGTTGAGGTAGGCGTTGCGGTGGGTGATCATCACCCCCTTTGGCCGGGCGGTGGTGCCGCTCGTGTAGTTGATCGTGAGCAGGTCACCCTCGGCGATCTCGGGCCGGGTCACGCTGGCTCCTTCCGCGGCCACGATTCCCTCGTAATCCAGCCACCCGTCTCGCCCGCCGGTCAGGGCGACAAACTGTTTGACGCCGGGGATCCGCCCGCGGATGCTGTCGACCGCCTCCAGGTATTCGGCGCAAGCGCAGACGACGGTTGCGCCGGAGTGCTCGATGATGTAGGCGAAGTCATCGGTGGCCAGCCGGAAGTTGATCGGCACGAGCACCGCGCCGATCTGGGGCACGGCGTAGAAGGACTCGAGCTGCTGGTGGACATTGGGGGCGATGTACGCGACGCGGTCCCCCTGGTGAACGCCGAGCCGCTGGAGGGCCGCGGACCAGCGGTCACAGCGGTCAAAGAATTCCTCGTAGGTGAGGCGAAGGTTACCGTCGACCACGGCTTCCCGCTGGGGATGCAAGCGCCGAGTCCGCCGCATGAACTCGAGTGGTGTGAGCGGCGTCTCCATCGAGCCCTTCCTCCTCCCGGTGCCCGGCCTTTGCTGTCGAGTGTAGTCCGGACGGCGTTGAGGAGCAAGACGACGTGGGGCCGGTGGCTGAAACCGCTCAGCCCCGGCCCCGCTTCCAAGCTCAAAGGCGAGTCATTTTTCGCGCGGCTGCGCTAGTCGTCGCTCTCGTTGCTCTCCTGTTCCAGCGCCAGCTTCCAGACCGTGCCGCCGCCAGGGCAGAGGCCGGTGATTCCCGCAGCCGGGCAGACGCTGTCGGCACTGAAGTAGAGATTGCCGTCAGGCCCCACCGCGTCCATGTTCGGGAAATTGATCCCGCTCGCGATCACCGAAGAGGTCCCTTCGTCGGACATCTTCACGATGTCGCCCGTGTGGTCGGTTGGGAAGCTCGGCGTGGTCCACATGTTGACGAAGTAGACGTTGCCAGCCCGATCCGCGGTGCACCCCGTGACGTGGTGGAGAAGCGAGTTCGGTACCAGCGTGGCCGACGTGCCGTGGACGCGGTACAGGTGGCCGGAGAGGGTCGCGACCCACAAACCACTGTCGGCCTTGACGACGCAGTCCGGCACTTCATCCGTTGGGAAAGCGCCGACGGAGTCATTTCGGAATGGGAAGTAGTGGAGGACACGGATGTGGCCACCGTTGCTGACAAAGTCGAGTGTGTTCGAGCCGGCGTCGGCAACGTACGAACCGCCGTTGACCGCCAGCACGCCGTAGGGGTTGGAGTCGTGCTCTTGGTTCGGGATATTCGCCGTGTAGTCGAAGCCGAAGGCACCCACGCCCGCGACCTTGTGCCAGGAGCCGTTACTTCGCACGGCGAGGAGGGCTCCCGCCTCATTCGTTGCGGCGGCGACGTCCGCCGCGCATCCGGAGTCGCCGGCGGCGCACGGGTAGTTCTCGAACGCTTGCGGGAAGACGCCCACAATGGCCATCAGCTTGCGGTCACGGGCCGAGATCCCGTCGACGCCCAGGGCTTCGCCGGGGCCGGGTCCGCGGAACTCGGCGACCGAGAAGAGATGGTCGACCAGTGGTGTATGCGATCCGTTCGCGGTGTTCACCCAGGAGATCTGGGAGGTCCGCCCGAAGCAGGTCAGCGGGTTTGACACTGATGCGGGAATGCAGTTGGTGCCGCCATGGCCAGCCTCAGCCACCACCAGCTTGCCGTTGAAAAAGTTGACGCCCCGGGGACTGTCGAAGCCGGATGCCACCGGCTGCGGCATCGCGGCAGCCCCCGCGGCCACCCCTGGGCTTGGCAGGAGCGCCCCCATCGCCATCAGCACGGTCGCAGCCATCGAAAGTCGGATTTTCGCGCGCACGTCCTCCACCTCCTGTTAACGCCTCCTACCTCCCCCTTACGCCACACCGAGTGGCCAGCGGCATGGTAGCGCCTGGCCTGGGGTCCGTCAAGTCGCAGAAACCAAATTGGCGCGAAACACGTTGGGTTCTGCAGGGACCCCGGCGGCTCTTCGCTAGACTCGAACAGCGCACATGGACCAGCTTTCCAGCACTCCGATCCTCGATCGGATCGGCTCTCCAGCCGATCTCCGCTCGCTGAGCGATGCAGAGTTGCGCACTCTCGCCGAGGAGATCCGTCAGTTCCTGGTGGCCAGCGTGTCCAAGACCGGCGGTCACCTGGGACCAAATCTTGGGGTGGTCGAGCTCACCCTGGCGCTGCATCGGGTTTTCGACAGCCCGAAAGACCGAATCCTCTGGGACACGGGGCACCAGGCGTACGTCCATAAGCTGCTGACCCGGCCCCGCGAGGGCTTCGCCCGGCTGCGCAAGCTGGGCGGGCTGAGCGGCTATCCGAACCGATCCGAAAGCGTGCACGACTTCATCGAGAACAGCCATGCCTCAACCGGACTCAGCTACGCCGCGGGAATGGCGGAAGCGCTTCGTCGTCAGGGCCGCGACGATCACGTGGTGGTCGTGGTGGGGGACGGCGCGCTCACCGGCGGGATGGCCTACGAGGCGCTCAACAATATCGGCCATCGCAAGACTCCGGTGATCATCGTCGTCAACGACAACGGCCGCTCCTACGCCCCCACCGTGGGCGGCCTGGCTCAGCATCTCGCCCAGCAACTGACGGTCCTCAATCCGAGCTACCACCGAACCAAGAACCGCGTCGACCGCATGTTGCGCGCGGTCCCTGCCGGCGACAAGGCGATCGAAGCCGGCCGGCGAATCAAGGAAGGCCTCAAAGAGTTGGTTGCACCGCGCACCTTCTTCGAGTACCTCGGCATCAAGTATTCCGGACCGATCGATGGGCATGACATCGAGGACATCGAGCGGACCCTGCGCCAGGTCAGCCGGCTTTCGGGTCCCTCTGTGGTCCACGTCATCACCACCAAGGGGCGCGGCTATGGTCCGGCCGAAGAGGACGAGATCGACCACCTGCACGGCGTGAGCGCCTTCGACGTGCTGACAGCGAAGCCACTCAGTCGGAAAATCAGCTACACGGACGTCTTCGGTGAGGCGCTCGTCCAGGAAGCGGAGCGCGATCCGCGCCTGATCGCCATCACCGCCGCGATGGGGAGCAGCGCCGGATTGGGGTCATTTGCCGAGCGCTTCCCCGATCGCTTCTTCGACGTCGGCATTGCCGAGCAACATGCCGTCACCTTCGCCGCCGGTCTGGCGATGGCCGGGATGCGCCCGGTGGTGGTCATCTACTCGACGTTCCTGCAGCGCGCGCTCGACCAGGTGATGATGGACGTCTGCCTGCATCGACTGCCGGTGACGTTCGTCCTCGACCGGGCTGGCATCACGGGCGATGACGGTCCATCGCATCACGGCATCTTCGACCTCACCTTCCTGCGGGCGATGCCCGGGCTCATCCTGGCCGCCCCCAGCGATCCGCAGGAGCTCCGCGACCTGCTCCACACCGCGCTCGCGCGCGAGGGTGACGGACCCTTCGCCATTCGTTTTCCCAAAGGCGCCGCCGGAGAGTCCGAACCGCAGCCGCCGCAGGTCCTTCCCGTGGGCGAGTGGGAAATTCGGCGTCAGGGCAGCGCCGCGCTTCTGCTGGCCACCGGCAAGCTGGTCTCAGTGGCGATGGATGCGGCCACCATGCTCGACGGCGAAGGCATCCCGCTGACCGTCGTCAATTGCCGCTATATCAAGCCGCTCGATCCCCGGCTCGAGAGTTGGGCGCGCCGCCATCCCGCGGTGCTGACGCTGGAGGACAATGTCGCGACCGGCGGTTTCGGCTCGGCCGTTGCCGAAGTGCTGGCTCCGCACGGGATCCCGGTGACGGTCATGGCCGTGCCGGACAGGTTCATCGAACAGGGCGGCCAGGCTGAGTTGTTGAAGCAGCTTGGCCTGGACGCCTCGGGAGTGGCGGCGCGGATTCGCCGGACGCTCGCCGAATCGGAAATCATGCCCGCGCCGGCGACCCAACCCGGCAGCTAGTCGGCGCCATGGCATCGCCGGATCCGGTCACGCAGGCGGCCGCCTATCAGCGCCAGCTGCTCGACCTGCTGGGCGACGACGACCCGGCCGAGATCCAGGAAGCGACTCGGGGCCGACTGGACGCCGTGCTCGCGAGTGCTGGAACGGACCTTCGTCGGCGGCCGGCGCCGCGCGAATGGTCGGTGCTGGAGCTGGTGGGTCACCTCGTCGACGCCGAGATCGTGGTGTCGGGGCGCTATCGCTGGGCCCTCAGCCACGACCGCCCACCGCTGCTCGGCTACGACCAGGACCTCTGGGTCGAGCGGCTGGCCCACAACGACGACGACGTGGCGGAGCTGTTGCCAGTGTTCGGGACGCTACGCGCGGCGAATGTTCGTCTCTGGCGGCGGTCGCCGGCGGCGCACCGGGCGCGGGTCGCGATCCATGCCGAGCGCGGACCGGAAAGCTTCGACCTGATGTTTCGGATGCTTGCCGGTCACGACCGCTTCCACCTCAACCAGATGGAGGCGACGCTGCGGCAGCTCCGCGGCGAGGCTTAGGCCAGCCGAGGCTCCGACTCGCCCTCCGACGGAACCACGTGTAGCCGTGGCGCCACCGGCTCGGTTACCGGGAGGGGGTTTTCGACCGCCTCGTGCAATGGGATGGCCAGCGGAAGCGAGAGCGTGAAGGTGCTGCCGGCGTCGGGTCGCGACTCGACCTGGATGTCGCCACCGTGCTGGCGTGCCAGCTCGCGTGAGAGGTACAGACCGAGCCCGGTACCGGCGACGTGGCTGGTCTTCCGGTTCTGAATCCGCTCGAACCGGTTGAACATTCGAGGAATATCTTCTCGGGCGACGCCCACGCCGTTATCGACGACGCTCACGCTCGCCGTTTGATCGACCGCTCCCACGATGCAGCGGATCCTGCCGCCGTCCGGTGAGTACTTGATCGCGTTCTCGAGCAGGTTGCTGACGATGGTGGTAAGGCGATGGACGTCGCCGAACACGACGACCTCGCGCGGTGGGGTCTCGAGTGACAGGTCATGACCGGCGGTCGCGAGCGGGCGAACCACCTGCAGCGCCTCGGCGGCCACGTCCCGCAGGTCGAGCCGGTCGCGCTTCAGGGCCAGCCGGCCGTCCTCGAGTCGCGCCGCGTCCAGCATCTGCGCCACCAGTAAGTTCATCTCCAGGGCCTTGGCCTTCAGCACCTCGACCGCCCGCACCCCGGACTCCGTAAGCTGACCGAGCACGCCCTGCTCGAGCATCGACAGGTAGCCGTTGATCACGCCGAGCGGGCTCCGCAGCTCGTGCGAGGCCAGGTTGAGGAAATGCGATTTCGTTTTCTCCAACTCGGCCAGCCGATCCGTGACGCGGGCCCGGTCGAGCGCGGCCGTGATGTTCGCCGCGTAGTCGCGCAGCCGGGCGACCTCATCGCTGCCGAAGAACGGCGTGTACGGGCCCGAGACGACCACCATGGCGCCGGTGCCGGCGTCCAGCGGCAGGGGTAGGACGATGGCATCGTTGCGGCTCGATCCAGGCGTGGCCAGGAGCTGGGCATGCCGATTTTTATCTGCCTGCTCGGCCAGCCGCCTGGCCGGCTCGGCGTCCATTCCTTGCAGCGCGAGGGTGACGCCAGTCGCGTCGAAGATCGCCGCGCCGTCGGCGCCCACCAGCCGAATTGCCCACTCCGCGGCGCGCTTCGCCAGGGTGGGACGATCGGGACTGAAGAGCACCAGGTCGTAGACCGCTTCCCGGAACTGATCCTCCTCGTGCTGTCGCCACAGCCGCCGCAGCCAGCGCGGCGGGGCAAACCCCACAAACAGGAGAGGCAGGGCGATCACCGCGATCAGCTCGAAGAGCCACTGGGCCAACAGGCTGTTCGCCGCGGCGCCACCGAAACCCGCTACCAGCAGGACGACGAGGATGGCCCCGTAACCGCCGGCGACGGCGCGTAGCCGGGCGCGCTGGACCGCCGGCCGGCCTCGGGAAGCGCTCCAGAAGCGGACGATTGGCTCGATCACACACGCCGACCAGACCACCACCAGCCCGAAGGTCGCCGCGGATTGCAGGGCGGTCGACCTGGTGGAAGGGGCCGCCGGAACCATGGTCGCCAGGGCGAAGACGGTGGTCCCGACGACCAGCAGCAGGGCGCCGACCCGCAGCCGGCGGCTCAGCGGGATGAAGGTATCCCGGAACAGGAGCAGGGCATAGCCCGAGGTCATGAACAGGATCAGGGTGAGGTCACTGAGCAGCGCCCCCCACACGTAGTTGGTGATGGCATTCAGCTGGCCCACCACGCTCGTCAGGCCGAGGGTCATGAAGGCCAGCGCTAGATAGCCCCGGCTGCGTTCTCGATGTCCAAGCCAGTCGGCGACCGTGAACACGCCGAGAGCCAGGAAGCTGAGGCTGACGACTGCCTGCGCGACATGCAGCGCGGCGGTCATCGTCACAACTGTAGCCTGCTTCACTCAGCAAAACGACCCCCAGGTGCGGGTATCGAAAGCCGCAGCACCGCTATCAGGTTTCCTGCAAGGCGGCTCGGTGCAAACGAGCGCTATCATCGTGTCGGCCCTTGGGGATCGTGAGGAGGTGAGCGGGGCGACGGACGCGCTTCGGATTGCGATTGTCGCGCCACCCTGGTACCCGCTACCGCCCAGCGGCTACGGTGGAATCGAGCTGGTCGTGCACCTGCTTCAGTCCGAGCTTCGCCGGCTGGGCCACGAGGTGACGACGTTCGGCGCCGCCGGCTCCGTGCCGGACGTCACGATGCTGGGTCAGGCGGACTGGAGCCGCGACCTCGGTGGGCCGGACGAGCGCGCTCGGCACGCCACGTACCTCGCCAGGGTCTACAACACCCTCAAGGGACAACGCTTCGACGTCGTCCACGACCACAGCGGCTACGAAGGAGTACTGGTGGCGCTCAACAGCGGGGTCGCGCCAGTGGTCGTCCATACCATTCACGGCGAGCTGCTCGAGCCGATGTGTTCCTTCTACAAGGAGGTGATGGACGGGGTCCGGCTCTGTGCCATCAGCCTGAGCCAGGCCGCCAGCGCGCCGCTGCTGCGGCTGGCCGGCATCGTTCACAACGCCGTCGAGGTGCCAGCGGCGCCGCCCAGCCAGGCCCACGAGCGTTACCTGATCGAGGTCGCCCGCATCACCCGGGACAAGGGCCAGTCCCTGGCGATCCAGGTGGCACAGCGGACCGGCCGCAAGCTGATCCTGGCCGGCAAGGTCGAGCGGAGTGGTGAAGGCGAGCGTTATTTCGAGGAGCAGGTCGAGCCGCACCTGGGCCCGACAATCGAGTACTACCCGAACGTCGCGGGGCCGCAGAAGACGCGGCTGATCTCGCGTGCGGCGGCCGGCATCTTTCCCCTGCAGTGGTCGGAGCCCTTTGGCCTGGCGATGGTCGAATGCATGGTCGCCGGAACGCCGGTAGTCGCCCTACGCTTTGGCTCGACGCCGGAGTTGATCGAGGCGGGTGTCACCGGTTTTCTCGCCGAGGACGTGGAGGGCCTGGTGGCGGCGGTCGAGCGGCTCGATGAGATCGATCGCATCCGCTGCGCCGAGGTGGCCCGCGAACGCTTTGGCCCGCGCCGCATGGCGGAGCGCTATCTCTCGGTCTATCGCCGTGGGTCGGTCGAGCTCGAGCCCTTCACGGTCAAGAGCGCGATCAGCGCCGAAGCGGTCAGCCTCCCGCGAGCTGTGCCGACGCGGTTGCCATCCGGTCGATGATGGCCTTCCCTTCGCCGCTGGCGTCGTCCAGCCAGCGCGGCTGGGCATAGTTGTCGATCACCAGCGGCCGGTAATCGACCCGCACCAGGCGAGTGCCGTAGAAGGTGTAGCGGCCCACCACCCCTTCGCGCGTCTCCTGGGACCACATCTGGTCGAAGATGAAATTTCCGTGGGCATAGGTGATGAGCCTGCCGTTGTAGATCTCGACCGGTTGGACCCAGTGCGGGTGGTTGCCGATCACCAGGTCCGCGCCGTCGTCGATCGCCAGGTGGCCGATCTCGCGCGGGTTGTCGGGCGCGATCCCGGGGCCGGCGATCGGCATCAGCTCGTATTCCTTGCCCCAGTGGAAGGCGACGATCACGACGTCGGCCTGCGGCCGGACGAGATCGATCTCACGCTTGAGCTCGGCTCGATCGATGTGGGTGCCGACCCCGTTGAAGCCGAGGAAGGCAAACTTCACGCCCCGGATGTTGCGGATCTCGTATAAGCCAAGTCCCGACAAGCCGATCCCGTGCTTCGAAAGCAAGATCTGGGTCTCGTTGGTCCCCGCCGGCCCGAAATTCGTCAGGTGGTTGTTCGCCAGGTTGGCGACGTTGACGCCGGCATAGTCGAGGCCGGTGATCGCCCGCGCGTCGCCGCAGAACTTGAAGCCGGTCCGGATGATGGGGCAGTTCTTGATCAGCGGTGATTCGAGGTTGATGAAGAGCAGGTCGCTGGCCTTCAGGTAGTCGGCGGTCTGGCGCCAGGGGTAGAGCCAGTCGTGGTGAACCACGGTTTCGTAATTCACGTCCCGGGCCGGGATGACGTCGCCCGTCGCCGTGATCACGCGGATCTGTGATGGGTCGTACTGGGCGAGGTCAGGTTTGTCGCCGCCGAAAATGCTCGCCAGGCTGAGCGGCGGCGGGGTGGGGGTGGGGGTCGGCGTCGGCTTTGGTGTCGCGGCCAGGGCGGCGACCGGTGAGCTACCCGTGGGGCCACCGACCGGCGCGGAACAGGACGCCAGCAGCGGCAGGATCAGCAGCGGCAGCAGGCCCAGGCGATTCAAGCGCCGGTAGGATACACCAGCCGTGACCGCAGGACCAGCCGGTGCGCTACCGGCTTCTGTCGCCGGTACCGGTCGGGGCTCAGTAAGCGAGCAGCGACGTGCCGGCCGGCACGAGCAGGAGTCCGTCGCCGACCGCGAGGCTGGTCCGCTGCACAGCGTTCTGCTCGTCGGTGCCCTCGATCCTGGCGTGCGTGTCAACGGAGGCAAGCAGCCCGCCAGTCGACGCGTCAAGCACGTAGACGATGCCCGAGCTCGAGGCGGTAAAGACCGAGCCGCCCGCCACGATTGGCGCCGCGACCAGCGATCCGTCGCCAGCGAAGCTCCAGCGCATCGTCCCGGAGCCAAGATCAACCGCTCCGAGCGTGGCTCCAGAAAGGAAGAGGCCTGTGTTGCCAGAAAACGCCGGGTTCGTGGTCGCCGAGAAGCTGCCCACGACATTCCCCGTCGCTGCGTCGAGCGTGAGGTTGCCCGACGCGACGTCCCGCGCGTACACCTTTCCCTGGTAGAGAACCGCCGTCGCTCCGCCTCCACCCGAGCACGAGCCGTTGTGGTGCCAGATCAATTGACCCGTCGAAGGGTTGAAGTCATCTGCCTGTACGCAGGCCAGCGTGACAAAGACTCCGCTGGGACTGACGGCCGGCGCGCTGGTGGTTCCGTTGACAGGTGCGGTCCACTGAACGGCACCTGATTGCTCGTTGAAGGCGTAGATGGTGGCCCCCGATCCGGCACCGAGCACGTAGAGAATGCCGCCAAACGCGGTTGGAGGCGAATCGAAGGAATACTGACCGTCTGCTTTTACGCTCCAACGGGCCGCGCCGCTGGCGGCGTCGAAGGCGCGCACCAATCCGTTGAAGTTGACCACGAACACCATCCCCTGGTCGTAGGCGGCGGCGGAAAACCCATAGGTGCCGCCAAGAGCGATTGGTCCCCAGACGGTGCGGCCGGTCCGTTCGTCGAGGGCTACAAGCGCCGAACCGTAGCTGCCGACGTTGCCGACCGTGACGTACACTTTGCCGCCGACGATGAGCGGATACGAGACCGGGCCACCCAGCTCGCGCGACCACCGTTGGCCGAGACGGCGGCTCGTCAAGCGTCCCGCCTGGCTGCCGGTGTGCGTCGCATTGATGCGGTAGGCGACGGCCGGATCGAGAGACAGGGTGACGCTACCGCCGGGCGGGGTGCTCGACTCCGGTGTTGTGGGATCGCCTGGCGATGAGCTCGCCGATGGGGTCGCTGCCGGAATGCTGGGCCTGGCTTCGGTTGCCGCTGCCGCGGGCAACTGGCTGGCGCCGGACGGCGCCTTCAAATCGGTGGCCGTACAGCTCGCCAGCACGAGCGTTGAGAGGGCGATCAGGAAATAGCGGGGCACCTGGAAAACAACGGGCACCGGCACCCTGCCTTGTGGTCCGCCGCGAGCAGATCGCGGCCGAGTTACGTCAGGTTAGTGCCGACCGCTCATGATCGCGACCGATCAAAGCGCCAGCGGGTCGCGCCATAGGGCTCCGCCGTCGCCACCCCGAATGCCGTGACGGGCGTCACGACGTACAGCTCCCACGGCGCGGGCCCGGCACTGGGGGCGCTGAATTCGGCCGTGAGGGCGCCATCGATGGCGCGGGCGGGCCAACCCTGGGCTGCGTAGCGGGCCGCGAGTCGCTCGAGCGTTGCCGGGTCCGTCACCTTCTCGGCCCGGCCCTCGACGGCCAGGTCGAGGCCCTTGAGCACCATCGAAAGGGCGCAGTTCGGATTGGCGGCCAGGTTGCGGCTCTTGCGCGTACTGGCTCCGCTGGTGAAATAGAACTTGCCGTCCACCCAGAGCGCGCCCACGCCGGTCAGGTGCGGCCGGCCATCGGGACGGACGGTGCTCAGCCAGGTCGTCCTCGGCGCTTGCGTGTCTGCGGCTGCCTCGAGCTGGTCGAGCGCGCGCGACCAGGGCAGCGGAGGGTTACCGTAAATGTCGAGATTCTTTTGTTCCATCGACGATCTAGACCGGCGGATCACTCAATCCTCATCGCCGCGGCCCGAAGTCGATCTTAGTGGCTGTTGCCGTGCGCCTTCCCGGACTGATCGCCGCCCTGTGACTTCGCGCCGCCGGCCGGCGATTTCGAGGCACCGGGTTGCGAGAGTTGGCGGTCGAGCTCGGCCTGGGCCGAGGCGACCAGCGTGTCCATGGCCGTGATCGCGTTGGACACCGAGGGCCTGGTAGTGGCCAGCGCCGTGCGCTCGATTTCGGTGAGGGTGGCCTCGTCGGTCGAGATCAGCTGATTGAATGCCGGGTGCGCGCTGCCTTTCAGCTGGGACGCGGCCTGCCGGAGGTGCTCGAGGGCGACATGGTCACGCTGGTAGGCGTCGCGGATCGCGGCGGTCGGATCGATGGCGCCGGTGGCCGTTTCGCCGATCCGGCTGGCGGCCGCCTGGAAGGCCATTGGCAGGCTGGTCGCGGCCGGCAGGGTGATGGGGGCGAGCGGCCGCTGGGGGGCGGTGGCGGCGTGGGCGACCACGCCACTGGTCAGGGCGAACGCGATGACCATCACGAGCAACCGGTTCGTCATGCTGATCACCATCTGAATCGCCTCGCTATCAGCCTAGCGGCGCTTCGGGCTTGCGACATTTCGTCGCGCGTTACGTCACGGGATGCCAGAGGCTCGTGTCCTGGCATCAACCGGTGAACACAATCAATTCACAGGCGAATACGGCGCCAGGCGTAGATGGATCGTCCGGTCGGCCGCACGCATCGGATCAGCCGATCCGTGGCTCCCACGCGTCGGTGCTCAGCACGATTGTGACCGGGCCATCGTTGGTAAGCCGCACCGCCATCTGCGCCCCAAATGAACCCGTCTTGACCCGAAGCCCACTGTCCCGTAGGCGGCTGATGAACCGGTCGAGCAACGGCCGGCCCTGTTCCGGCCGGGCGGCGTGCAGGAAGCTGGGCCGGTTTTGCCCGCGGGCGTCGGCGAACAGCGTGAATTGGGAGACGACCAGGAGGTCCGCCTTGACCTGCGTCGCACTGAGGTTGAACTTGCCCGCCTCATCGCTGAAGACGCGCAGCTTCAGGATCTTGTCGGCGAGATAGTCGGCGTCGCGCTCGGTATCCGAGTCGGCGACACCGACCAGCAGGCAATATCCCTGGCCGATCGACGCCTCGCCGGCGTCCCACCGGACCGACGCGTCGTTCACCCGTTGCGCCACCACCCGCATCAGGGTGGCGGATTCCAGCCCGTCAGGTGCGCATCGGTACGCTGGGTCAGCCAGCTCTCGATGTCCTGGAAGACCGTTTCATGCTCGAGCTCGTTGAAGATCTCGTGGTAAAACCCGGGATAGAGACAGAAGGCGCGGCCCGCCGCGGTGGCGCCGGCGAAGAACCGCTGGCTGCCGATGGGATCCACGACCTGGTCGTCGCGGCCGTGGAGCAGCAGGAACGGCACCCGCAGCTCTGGCGCGCGAGCCAGGAGGGCATCACCTCGCGCCAGCGTGCTCGCGTAGAGTCCCGCGGTGATCCGATTGTGCACGAGTGGGTCACTCACGTACGCCGGCGCGACGGCCGGGTCATGGCTGAGCACCCTGGGGTCGATCTCATTCGCGAAGCTGGCCCGGGGGGCGATCGTCGGCAGCACACCCGCCAGCGCCCGCTTCCAGGCCGGCACTTTTACCCTGGGCAGCAGCGCGGGGGCGGAGAAGACGGCCTTGTCGAGATGCGCCGGACGGTCGAGCGCATAGGCCACCGCCAGCAAGCCGCCGAAGGAGTGCCCGATCAGGACCAGCGGCCCACCACTCGTCGAACGCGCTCGCACGACGACCGCGTCGATATCGTCCAGCAGCGCGTCGAGGCTGGGCGCGTGGCCGCGCTGGCCGCCGCTGCGTCCGTGGCCGCGAAGGTCCATCGCGTAGACGGTCGCGCCCAGCGGTGTAAACCAGTCCGCCAGGTGCTGGTAGCGGCCCTCATGCTCTCCCAGCCCGTGCACGATGACGAAGGTCCACTGGTGTGGGACCGCGTCATCCTGCCAGCGGCGCACGAAGAGATCGAGGCCGTCGGCCGTCTTCAGCGTGTCGGTCGATTCGTTCACGGGTTGAGCCGGCGGAAACCTCGATAGATGCGCATGGCCTCCGCCTCCGCTTCGAGGAAAGAGGGCGCGAAGTCGCGAATGCCTTTCAGGCTGAAGCCCCACATCCCCGGCTTGTCGCGGCGGAAATACGGGTTGGGGCGGTAGGTGGGCGGATAAAACGTGATTGGCTCGCCCTCCATTTTCTTGATCACCGGTCGAGCGGCGAGCACATCTTCGATGGGCATTCCGGATGGCAGCCGGCCCTGCCGGATCTCCAGGTAGCGGAGCTTGGCAATCGGGTTTTCGTCGTCCTTGAGAATCGAACGGGCGTGAAACCGCTGCGCGGCATCGTTGAGGAAATAGAGGGTGGCGATGGCATCGGTCTCATCACCGAGCATGCGCAGGAAGCCGGCGGCGGACAGCGAGGCGCCTTCCTCATTACGGGCGTGGCGGAAGTACTCCATGGCGAACAGATCGGTCGTGTTGTCCGTGGCCAGCCAGAAGGCGTCGCCGCGCCAGGCCCGGCTGCGAGAGAAGGTGCGCGCCTCTTTCTCCAGCTCGGCGAGCCGAGCGGGGACGACATCGTACAGGCGGTAAAACAGCACGCGACGCATGGTGGTATGAGGCCAGTCAGTTAACGCCGCGCCTCGGCGGCAGCCGGTTTCATTCTAAGAAGTCGCACGCTGCGCGGTGCGAGATTGAGCTTGAGCGTATCCGACTTGATGCCCAGCGCCCGCCCACCCCGGCGCGGCGACCACAGGTCGACCACCGAGAAGGCGCCGCCAACGCCGGCCGCCTCGGCGAATCGCAGCCGGTAGGGTCGGGCGCTATCGCTCCAATTGAAGACGGCCACGATGGCGCCGCCGTCCGCTTCACGGCGCACCCACAGCGGCGGCAGCTCCTGGGGGAAGGCAAACCAGTGGTCCTGCACCTCGAGTTCCGGTGCGCTGAACAGGTGAACCGGTTCGGCCGCGGGGCCACCGACGAGATCGAGGACGTTGGGGTTGCGGAGCAGCGCCAGCCGGTCGGCCGCGAGAGTCTCCAGGTCATCGCTGAGCATGAAGACGCCTCCGGAGAGGGCGGCGATCGTGATCATCACCCGGGCCTCGTCCGGGGTGAGCTGCGGGGAGGGAGCCATCACCACGTCGGCGTCGACGGCGAACAGCGACCGGTCGAAGAACAGCCGTGCCGCCTGGTTGCGGGCCATGGACAGGATCAATGGAAAGCCGACCTCCGGTGGTCCCGCTTTTCCGTCGTTCATGGTGGGGACGCCGACATCGCCGCCTGTCCGGGCGCCGTGCACCAGCCCGACCACGGGCATCAGTGGCGCGCCGCAGGCGAGCACGAAGCATTTCTCCGGCTTTCCCGGTGGATTGATCGCGTCGACGATCCGTTTGAGGCCGAGACGAAGGGCTTGCGTCCCGGTGACTTCCGGATCGTGGCGACCGGCCTCGTAGGCGGCGGCATAGAGGAAGTCGAGCTTGTAATAGGTGAAGCCGTCACGGCGCAGGCCGCGAAAGAGGTCGTCCAGGAATCGCTGGACGTCCGGCTGAGTGGGGTCGAGGATGTGGTAGGCCTTGCCCAACCGAGGATCGACGAGGATCGACCCGTCGCCGGCCTTGAGCAGCCAGTCCGGATGGGCGGCCGCGAGCTGTGAGTCGGCGGCAACGTGGAACGGTGCCAGCCAGATCCCGACCTCGAGTCGATGCCGGTGGACTCGCGTGGCCAGCGTGTGGAGCCCGCTGGTGAAGAACTCGTTGGCGACCCAGTCGCCCCAGCGCTGCCAGCGTGGCATCCAGCCGTCGTCGAGCTGGATCACCGGGCGGAAGCCGTTCGCCGATGTCTTGACCAGTTCGGGCATCCGTTTGGCCACGAACGCCGCGTGCCGGGTAATGTCCGTCTCGGTCACCGCCAGCCCCAGGTGGTACCAGCTGCACCAGCCGCGCGGGACCGTCGGAAAGCTTCGAGCGCCCGACGCGTGGCCGGCGGCCGTAAGGGCCTTGCGCAAGGTTGCCGTGCCGTCGTCGCCATAGAGCAGAAGGATCGGGTCGGACACCAGGCCACTCTCCGGCGGTACTACGAGCCGCAGCTCTTCTGGCAGGCCGCTGCGCTGCTCGGGGTGCGAGAGCGGCGACCCGTGTTGCTCGGCGACGAAGGTCGGAATGCGGGTCGGCA